>CAIMEE010000558.1 GCA_903839865.1 Enhydrobacter aerosaccus
GACCCTGGTCGGCTACAAGAAGATCGACGACTACACGGTCGAACTCGAGACGCGCATCGCGAACGCGCTGTTCCCGTACGACATGTCCTACATCTTCTATTCCAGCCCGACCAATTGGGAGAAACAGGGCAAGGACTGGGTAAAGGTCGCGCTCAATCCGGTCGGCACTGGCCCGTTCAAGGTCGACCGCATGGTGCCGCGCGAGCGTCTCGATCTGTCGCGCTTCGACGGCTACTGGGACAAGACGCGCGTGCCGAAGCTGGACAAGGTGATCCTGTATCCGATGCCGGAAGCGGCCACCCGTACCGCCGCGCTGCTCTCGGGCCAGATCGACTGGATCGAGGTCCCGGCACCCGACGCGCTGCCGCGGCTCAAGCAGGGCGGCATGGTCATTGTCAGCAACAAGTATCCGCACAACTGGGCCTATCAGCCCAGCATGGCGGAGGGTTCGGCTTTCACCGACATTCGCGTGCGCAAGGCCGCGAACCTCGCGATCGACCGCGCCGGCGTGAAGAAGCTGGTCGGCGACATGGCGATCGAATCCAAGGGTCATGTCTATCCCGGACATCCGTGGTTCGGCACGCCGAGCTTCGACATCAAGTACGATCCCGAAGCCGCCAAGGCGCTGCTGAAGGAAGCGGGCTACAGCGCCACCAACAAGCCCAAGATCAAGATCGCGATCTCGACCTCAGGATCGGGCCAGATGCTGCCGCTGCCTATGAACGAGTATGTGCAGGAGAACCTCAACGCCGTCGGCTTCGACTGCACCTTCGAGGTGATGGAGTGGAACGCGCTGGTGACCTTCGGCTTCCAGCCGGTGACGGGCGATGCGTCCAAGAAGGCCGGCACCAATGCGATCAACATCAGCCGCGCCTTTGTCGATCCCTACTCCGCGTTCATGCGCCTGATGCACAGCGAGTTCATTCCCCCCAAGGGCGCCAACTGGGGCCTGCTGAAGGATGCCAAGCTCGATGCGCTGATCGACAAGGCGCACAACAGCTTCGACAAGGCCGAGCAGACCAAGGCGCTGGCCGACGCGCACACCTACGCCGTCGATCAGGCGCTGTGGATCTGGATCGTGCACGACCTCAATCCGCGGGCCATGAGCCCCAAGGTGAAGGGCTTCGTGCAAGCCCAGAGCTGGTTCCAGGACCTCACCACCATCACGATGCAGTAGATGATCCTCTACGGTCTTCGCCGTCTGGTCTATCTGGTGCCGGTCGCGTTCGGCGTGTCGTTGCTCGTCTTCGGGCTGGTGCATCTGGCGCCGGGCGACGCGATTTCCGCGATCGTGCCGCCGGATGCGCCTCAGGAAGTCGTCGAGAAGCTGCGCGCCTACTATGGCTTCGACAAGCCGTTGCCGGTGCAATACTTCCGCTGGCTGGCGGTGACCCTGAGCGGGGACTTCGGCACGTCGATCGGCACCGGCCGACCGGTGTCCGAAGAGGTCGGCGGCGCGTTCCTCAACACCATCGTGCTCGCGATTTCGGCGTGCCTCGTGGCCTTTTCGCTCGCAATCTGCCTTGGGACGGCCGCCGGCTATGCCAAGTCACGCATCGTCGACCGGCTGGTGACGTCGATTGCGCTGACCGGCATCAGCGTGCCGAACTACTGGCTGGCCATCGTGCTCGTGA
>CAIMEE010000559.1 GCA_903839865.1 Enhydrobacter aerosaccus
GAGGCGGTGGACAAGGCGCTCGGCCGGCTCATGGAAGCGGTCGGAAAGGCGGGCGGGGTCATGCTGGTCACGGCCGACCACGGCAATGCAGAGCAGATGTACGACGAACAAAGCCACCAAAAGCACACGCAGCACACGCTAAATCGTGTCCCGGCGCTGCTGTTCAACGCTCCGGCCGGGGTGCGGTCGCTGGGCGACGGTAAGCTGGCCGACGTGGCGCCGACGATCCTGGCCCTGATGGGGCTTCAACAACCCTCCGAAATGACCGGGCATTCCCTTCTGTCGCAGGCCTCCCGGCCCGCGATATTGGCCACTCCCCACGGCAAGGCGGTCGCTTCGGCATGAATTGTGAAGTGCGCTTGAGCCTCCCTGCCTTGATACTGCCAAAGAGCCGCTAGTATCTTCCCTCCGACAGCCCGAAATTCACCGCTCGTAAAGGCCACCCAATGACCCGACTGCGCCTCGTTTCCACCGCCGCGATCCTGGCCTTCCTCGCGGTCCCCGTCGCGTACACCTATGGCCAGGACAAGGCCGACAAGACGTCGGGCGCCGAGAAGAGCGAGCTCTACCAGCAGCTCAACCTCTTCGGTGACGTGTTGGAGCGCGTGCGCCGCGACTATGTCGAGCCGCCCGACGAGAAGCTGCTGATGGAGAACGCCATCAACGGCATGCTGGCGTCTCTCGACCCGCATTCGAGCTACATGAACCCCAAGGCCTACAAGGACATGCAGGTCCAGACCCGGGGCGAGTTCGGCGGTCTCGGCATCGAAGTCACGATGGAGAACCAGGTCATCAAGGTGGTGTCGCCGATCGACGACACGCCCGCATCGAAGGCCGGCATCCAGCCGGGCGATCTGATCTTCGCGCTCGACGGCCAGCCGGTGATGGGTCTCACCCTCCAGGAAGCCGTCGACAAGATGCGCGGCAAGATCGGCTCGCCGATCAAGATTTCGATCCGCCGTGCCTCGGTGAAGGATCCGATCGATGTCACCCTGACCCGCGAGGTCATCAAGGTCCGGTCGACGCGTTATCGCCTCGAAGGCGACGTCGGCTACATCCGCGTCACGTCCTTCACCGAACAGAGCACGTCGGGCGTGCTCGACGCCGTCGAGAAGTTGAAGAAGGAGTCCGGCGGCAAGCTCAAGGGCTATGTCCTCGACCTGCGCAACAATCCGGGCGGCCTGCTCGATCAGGCAATCTCGATGTGCGACGCCTTCATGGAAAAGGGCGAGATCGTCTCGGTCAAGGCACGCAAGGCGGAGGACATCCAGCGCTGGACCGCCAAGCCGGGCGACGTCGCGGGCGGCCTGCCGATCGTCGTGCTGGTGAACGGCGGCTCCGCCTCGGCGTCGGAGATCGTCGCGGGCGCGCTGCAGGACCAGCATCGCGCCATCATCCTCGGCACTCGCACCTTCGGTAAGGGCTCGGTGCAGACCATCATGCAAGTGACCGGCGGCGGCGCGATCCGCCTCACGACGGCGCTCTACTTCACGCCGTCGGGCCGCTCGATCCAGAAGGAAGGCATCAAGCCCGACATCGAGGTCGAACAGGCCAAGGTCGAGACCATCCAGCAGCGCATGAACTTCCGCGAATCGGACCTGCGCGGCTCGATCAACAACCCGAACAAGCCGGCCGACGCCGCCAAGCCCGCGGAAGCGCCCAAGCCGGACGCCAACGCCAAGCCGAGCGACGGCAAGCCCGCCGCCGGCGCGCCGCCGGTCGCACCGCCGATCCCGGCGGCACCCGCTGCGTCGACCGATCCGGACGAGCCGCCGAAGGAAGCCGTGGCCGACTACCAGCTGCTGCGCGCGCTCGACCTGATCCGCGGCATCTCGCTCTACTCGAACCGCGCAAACTGAGCTCGATACCGAAGAACCATCGGCCCAATGTCGGGCTGATGCTGATCAGCGCCGACCGACGCGTTTTCGTCGGCCGGCGCATCGGCATGCCCGAGGCCGAGGCCTGGCAGATGCCCCAGGGCGGCATCGACAAGGGAGAAACGCCGGTCGAGGCCGCCTGCCGCGAACTGGCCGAGGAAGTGGGCACCGCCCGCGCTCTCCTGCTGCGCGAATCGCGCGACTGGATTTCCTATACCGTTCCCCCGAAGCTTCGGCCGCCGCACTGGAAGGGGCGCTGGCATGGCCAGTCGCAGAAATGGTTCGCGCTCGGCTTCACCGGCACGGATGCCGACATCGACCTCGACGCGCATGAACGCGAATTCGACACCTGGAAATGGGTGACGGCCGGCGAGCTCATCGAACTGATCGTCCCGTTCAAGCGGCCGATCTATGAAGCGGTCGTGACGGAATTCTCCGACCTCATTTCCTAGGAGCGCGCCACTCCGGTGGCGCTTCTTTCATGCTCTTTTGGACTGCGCCACTGGAGTGGTCGCGAGCCTATGAGGCCATGGCTGCGAGCTGGCTCGCACGGCGGCGGATGAACCAGAGTCCGATGCGGGTCAGCAGGCCGTTCAGCCGGCCCTGCGGCTCCAGCCCGACGGCCTTCAGCACCATTGCCATCGCACGCTGCACGTGGCTTGCGCGGTACAGCGGATAGGCCCGCTTGGCATAGGCCTGCATGTAACGCTTGCGGTCGTAGACCGCGCCGGCCGGCTCGTTGGCGGCGAAGTAGGCAAAGGCCAGTTCGTCGTCCTCGCTCTCGGCCACGCGGCTCCAGCCGATCCGCAGCCGCGCCCACCGGCTGAGGCGGTCGCGCTTCAGGCAGCGGCGCAGGTGTTCGTAGAACAGCTTGTAGTGGCGGAATTCGTCGGCGGCGATCTTGCCGCAAATCTGCTTCAACACCGGCTCCTCGGACGCATCCTTGAGGGCGCTGTAGTAGGAGCTGGTGCCGGTCTCGACGATGCAGCGGGCCATCATCTCGCCCGCGCGACTGCCGCGCACCGACTCCTCGGCGTCCAGCGGCAGCTGATATCCCTGACGAAAGCGCTCGAAGGCCGCGTCGAAGTTCCACGCAGGATCGGCCAGCTGCGCCCAACGGCCGAGCGCCATGCCGTGCTGGACCTCTTCGGTGACCCAACCCGACAGGTCGGCAACGAACGAAGGATCGTCGGCGAAAACGCGCCCGAGATAAATGCCGTAGTCGCCACCGTTGCGCTCCACCATGGCCGCAGCCTTGATGTTGCGCAGGATTTCGGGGTCGACCTTCGACGCGTCGAAACGATCCCAATCGATCGTCTCGAGTGTCCACTTACTCATCGGCCGAGGCCCTGGGGGAACGACGCATTACCGTAATAAAGCGATCCGGAGCGGACCTTTCAATGGCCCGACCGTGTACGCTTTTGGACAGTTTCCCTTGCGTACCGACTGTAATTACCGGGCAGCGTAGTAGGCTTGTGCCCGGCGCAGGTCCTTGGCCGCAGCCAGCGCCTTCTGCGCGACCGCCAGATCGAGATCGCTCTTGGCCTCGACCACGTTATGTTCCGCCACCCGCTCGCGCTCGGCGAGCTGTTCCGCCGTCACCGTCTCGAACGGCATGGCTTCGTCGGCCAGCACCGTGCAGCGCTCCGGAGTCACCTCGGCGAAGCCGCCCACGACCAGGAAGCGCTGTTCGGCCTTGGTGCCCTGGAAAACCTCGATCACGCCCGGACGGACGGTCGAGATCAGCGGCGCGTGGCCGGGAAGGACGCCGAAGTCGCCTTCGCTGCCCGGCACGACGACCATGTCGGCCTCGGTCGCGAGAAGCTCGCGCTCGGGCATGACCAGCCGGAAGGTGAGCTTGGCCATGGGTTAGGCTGCCTCGAGCTTCTTGGCCTTGGCGACGGCTTCGTCGATCGTGCCCACCATGTAGAAGGCGGGCTCGGGCAGGCTGTCGTACTCGCCGGCGAGGATGCCCTTGAATGCCTTGATGGTGTCCTCGAGCTTCACGAACACGCCGGGCGTGCCGGTGAAGACTTCAGCCACGTGGAACGGCTGGCTGAGGAAGCGCTGCATCTTGCGGGCGCGCGAGACGACCAGCTTGTCCTCTTCCGAGAGCTCGTCCATGCCCAGGATGGCGATGATGTCCTGCAGCGACTTGTACTGCTGCAGCACGCGCTGGACCGAGCGGGCGACGTCATAGTGCTCCTGTCCGACGACGCGCGGGTCGAGCATACGCGAAGTCGAGTCGAGCGGATCGACGGCCGGGAAGATCGCCTGCTCGGCGATCGAGCGGCTGAGCACGGTGGTGGCGTCCAAGTGGGCGAACGACGCGGCAGGCGCCGGATCGGTCAAGTCGTCGGCGGGCACGTAGATGGCCTGCACCGAGGTGATCGAGCCCTTCTTGGTCGAGGTGATGCGCTCCTGCAGACCACCCATGTCGGTGGCCAGCGTCGGCTGATAACCCACGGCGGACGGGATGCGGCCCAGCAGCGCCGACACTTCGGAGCCGGCCTGCGTGAAGCGGAAGATGTTGTCGACGAAGAACAGCA
>CAIMEE010000560.1 GCA_903839865.1 Enhydrobacter aerosaccus
GGCAGAACACGTTCCTCAATGTCGCACTGTTCTATGGCGGACTCCGCTTCGTTATCGATCGCCGGCCGATTCTGGGCGGCGTCCTGCTCGGGCTGATCTCCTGCAAACCTCAGCTCTGGGTGCTCGTGCCGGTCGTTCTTCTCGTCGGCCGCGAATGGCGCGCCCTGGCATCGACGATGGCGACGGCTGCTCTGCTGATCGTGGTGAGTAGTTTGGTGTTCGGCCCGGCCATCTGGAGCGCCTATCTCGACTTCGTCCGCGAGGCTGCTTCCGAGCGCATGGTCACGATGATGTTCGTCGTGGTGGGCGATTATATGACGACTTTCCTCGCCGCCGCGCGGCTGATCGGCGTGCCGCCGCTGCCCGCCCAGGCGATCCACGTCGTGTTTGCCGCGGGCGCGGTCGTCGGCGCGTCGGTGGTGGCGCGACGCCGGCCCTGGACGGACGCCCATGTTGCCGCCTTCGCGGCCGCGACACTGCTGATATCGCCCTACAACATCGTCTACGACATGCTGTTTGCGATGCCCGCGGCAGCGATGTTGTTCCGGCGTCGCGCTGCCGAGGGCTTTCTGCCGGGCGAACCGCTGTTTTATGCCGGGCTCTGGCTCTGCCCCAGCTTGATCGTCAAGCTCAACCAGCATCATCTGCCGATCGCCCCCGTGCTCATCGTCATCCTTCTCGGCCTCGCCTGCCTGACGGCTGTCGGTCCGCCGAAATCCGCGATCCCGGCACGCGCATGAACGCGTTGTGGGCCCTGCACCGAGGCGTGATGGCGCTGATCCGGCGGTTGCCGCTTGCGCCGGCGCATCTTGCCTTTCGGGCCTACAGCAAGCTGCTTCGCACAATTCACCCGGCCTATGTCGGCCGGAGCTATTTTGGCGCCCGCTTCGAGTGCAACCTGCGGGACCTCATTCAGCGCACGATTTTCTATTTCGGCGTCTGGGAACCCGACATATCGCGCGTCATTGAACGCTCGCTGAAACCCGGCGATGTGTTCGTCGATATCGGCGCCAACATCGGCTACGACAGCCTGCTTGCGGCACACTGCGTCGGGCCGACGGGCGGGGTGGTCGCGATCGAGGCGTCGGCGAGGACATTCGGATTGCTTCAACGCAATCTCGCCCTCAACGATCGGAGCAACGTGCGCGCGGTCAATGTGGCGGTCGCCGATCGGCCGGGGCGCCTCGAGCTCTTCGAGCCGTACGAGGGCAACATCGGCGCCATAACGACGCTGGCCTCGCGCGGCGGCCAAGCTCTGGGATCAGTCGACGCGTTGCCGCTGGTGTCCGTCCTGACCCCGCAAGAGATCGCACGAGTGCGGCTGATCAAGCTCGACGTCGAGGGCGCAGAGCCTCCGATCCTTCGCCAGCTTGTGTCCGAACTGTCGCTTTTTCCCGCCGATATGGAAATCGTCGTCGAGGCCAATCCGCACGACGATCCGAGCTGGAATGACATCTTTGCCAAGTTGCTTGAGCACGGCTTTGCCGCTTACGAGATTGCCAACTCCTACGAGTTCGACTGGTACCTGAAATGGCGCCGGCCGACACCGCTCACGCGGATCGAATCGCTGTCGCCTCGCTTGCAGGACCTGCTCTTTTCGCGGCTAACTGACCGGACGTGAGCGGTAACTAGCATTACAGTTGCCGTTTTGCTTTGAAATGCGCGCGCTGAGCGATTGCTTGGTGAGCTCTGCGCCAGAGTGACCATGCGATGATGTGTGCGGGCTGGATTCGTTTTCGAGCGAGTCTGACAGCGACACGGCGGATCTCTTGAATTGACCAGCGGATCAAAGACGGCGTAGCGATGCCTTTGTTTTTGCCTTGGCTCGGCGTTTGGTTTTTCTTGGCGGCGGCGGATTAGCTCGATGACGGATCACCGCCATCATGGCGAAGGCGAGCATCACCATAGATACGTGGCGATGCCAGCCATGCCAGGATCGGCTCTCGTTGTGATCGAGGCCGAACTCGTTCTTCGCGGTCTCAAAACTATCCTCGATCGCCCAGCGATGGCCTTCGACCGCGACCAGCGTTTCGATGGATGTTCCTGCCGGGCACCAGGTGGTGAAGAAGGCGAGGTCATAATCGGCGATGTGACGGCGGATCAGCAGACCGCGTGTCCACAAACCGTCAATGGCGCTGTCGAACTCCCCGGCATTGAGATCGGCCAATTCGAGATAACACCATTCGTGCAGCCGCGGTCCTTTGGTCCCGGCTCCTGCTGACAGGCGTTTCCAGTCGGACGAGCGCAGTGTCTGGGCGATATCGCCAGCCGTGCCGCCGACTAATCGGCGCTTGCCCCAGGACCCAAAGGCATGAGCGCTGCTGACCCCGAGTACATAGCCTTTGCCTGCGCGACGTAGTTGCTGCTCGATATCGCCAACACCGTAAACAGTATCGCCAGCCACCCACTTGAACGGGACAGACGCGTCTATGGCACGTGCGATCATTCTCGTCGCAAGCTTTGGTTTGGTCGCAAAGCCAGCATCGGGGGCACGTATGCGGCTTCCAGACGATCTGGATCGTCGGTCCATTCCTTCGGAAGATATAGTGCGCGATCGATAAACCCATGACCGTGGCGCGAGACGTAGGTGGCGAAGACACCGATCTGGCAGTTCGTGATCTTGCCCGCCGAACCAGTGTATTGCCGCGCCACCCCGCACGACGCCTTGCCCTGCTTGAGAAAGCCGGTTTCGTCGATCACCAGGACTGCATCGTCATCCGCCAAATGCTCGATGACATAGTCGCGCACGATATCGCGCAGAGCATCAGCATCCCAATCCCTGCGCCCCAGGATCGCTTGCTGCCGCCAAGGGCCCGGATCGCCAGCTGCCTCCGCGCGCATCCAGCCGGTCTTGCGCTGCTCATCGCCGAAAAGGCCTTCCAGGAACAAGCCTGCATTCCTCGCAACCCGGCACCCGAACAACGGACGTATCCGTTGCTTGATCTCACGAAGCGACGCCGCCCATAACGCAAGCGTCTATTCAATCGACGCTGTCTGCGTCCACGATCTTCGAATCATGGTTGCCCATTGATTCAGAAATCTTCAGAAAGGACAACTGTAATGCTAGTACCTCTGCACAGAGATTATGACGGTTTGATCTGGAGCCACTCGAGGATTGGAAGTTCTTGTGGGGAGACGAGGATCACGATGCTGCGGGCCACGCCTGGCTGTCGCTGGATGAGGCCAGCTTGCTCGAGACCAATAACCATCTGATGGACGGAAGGTGGTGTGACGGCGAAGTGGCGTTGCATATCGGCTTCGGCCGGGGCTTGCCGGAACATGCGGGAATAGACGTAGATGAAGGCCAGATACTGGCCTTGCTTTTCGGTGAAGCCTCGCGGGCGGCGGGCAGTGCCTGATTTTTGACTCATCGCTCGATTCGTCTGGCCTCCGACGAAGGAGGCGAGAATGAATGTACGGTATCGGGTCGATCTGAGCCAAGTCGAGCGCGACCAGCTTGTCGCCCTACTGGCCGGTGGCAAGCATGCGTCGCGCAAGCTGAAGCGGGCGCAGATTCTGCTGGCGGCCGACGCCGGGGCGAGCGACGAGACGATCGTGAGCGGTGTCGCGGTCAGCGGGTCCACGGTGTACCGGACCAAGCATCGCTTCGTGCTCGGTAACCTGGAGGCGGCGTTGAGCGAGGAGCCGCGGCCCGGTGCCGAGCGCAAGCTTTGCGGCAGGGAAGAGGCCCTGCTGGTGGCGACCGCCTGTTCGGCCCCGCCGGCGGGGCGGGCCCGCTGGACCCTGGAATTGCTGGCCGGCGAGATGGTTAAGCTGACCGAGCATGCCGGCCTGTCGCGCGAGACGGTGCGCCGGCGGCTGGCCGAGAACGACCTCAAGCCGTGGCGCAAGGACATGTGGTGCATCGCCAAGGTCGACGGAAACTATGTCGCCCGCATGGAGGATGTGCTCGACCTTTATGCCGAAATGCCCGACCGCAAGCGGCCGGTGGTGTGCTTCGACGAGAGCCCGACCCAGCTCATCGGCGAGGTCCGCCAGCCGGTCCCAGCCCGCCCGGGCGTTTTGTTCAGGACCTGTCAATTTTCGATATCTGGACCCATGCGATGGCCCGATTTCACTCGCCGGCGCAGGATTGGGCAGCGGCTGCAGCCCGGCGATCAGCAGAAGGATGTCGGCAAACAGCGCCCCGCGCAGTGCACGCACTAGCTGGCGCATCACTTCAGCAGTCTCGGGTATCGCCTCCGAGCTACCTGACTGAGGTATGAACGCCGCGATTGAGACGCTTTCTGCTGAGCTCAGCAAACCAACGCTCTACCTGTTTAATCCCCCGACCACTCGCGCTGCCAGTCGGTGAGCCCGCCGTCGCGCCCGATCGTGCCGGTCGGTCCGGGAAACAAGGCCCGTGCCAGTTGCCGGGGCAGCACGCGACGAGCGGCAAGTGCAAGTCGCAGATAGGAAGGAGCGAAACTGAACGGCCGCGCCCATGAGCGGTCAAGCGTCATGCGCACCAGCCGGTCGGGATAGCAGCGGGTTGCGCTCAATGAAGGTGCGTTCTGGCTTGTGAAGCAGTTCAACATCTGCCGCTTTGTCACGATGTCGCTGTCATCAAGCTCGAACTTCTGAATGGGTCGCGCGTCGATGCCGTCCGGCGGGCCATAGTAGGAGACCATGCCGAATAGCCAACGTGCGCAGAGCGCGATGATGCGATGGGGCGTGTAGTTGAGCGATACGTACGGGCTGTATTCCGGCGCT
This sequence comes from Enhydrobacter aerosaccus, assembly GCA_903839865.1. Taxonomy (GTDB): domain Bacteria; phylum Pseudomonadota; class Alphaproteobacteria; order Reyranellales; family Reyranellaceae; genus Reyranella; species Reyranella aerosaccus_A. The sequence continues at coordinate 4,714 of CAIMEE010000560.1, forward strand.
TCGTAGATCTCGAAGCGGTCATCGGTTGTGGTGATCGTGCCGAGCAAAGCGGCAAGCATGTCGTGATGAATATGCCCGCCCTCGAACATCGGCGTTACAACAGCGGTTGGCTTGAATTCGTCAATGATTGCGCGCAGTTGAACGGCTGCGGCACGCAAGGTCTCCGGGGCACGATTATTGAGTGGAGGAAGAAGCGCCTTGTGCTGAACAGTTTCCGGTGCGCACCCGGCAAGCGCCCACGCAGCCCGGGCCTCTGCTGCCCGCACCTCGCGCCGCTCAGGCGTTTCGTCCGGCGCAAGAAAGACGACACGGATGGTGCCGCCCAATCGGAGGTTGCAAAGCGCAATCCCGCCAGCGGAGATTACGCAGTCGTCTTCGTGCGGGGCCAGGATTAGGAGTCGCCTGGGTGTCGACCAAATGCTGGGACGCTCGAGAATCGAAATGCGGCGGAGTGCCCATGCCGAAATGAGTGAAAGGGCGGAGTAAAAGAGGGCAGGGGGCAATAGCCAGCAACCATGGCGGAGCGTCAGCACAGGCACCCATAGTAGAAGAGTGACGGCCAACAGCAGCGAGACAGCGAATGTCGGGCGGAAGTAAATCCTAAGCTTCATCGAGCGAGCGGATCGCCGCGACATCCGACTTGTCGGCGTCATTCGCCGGCGGGCCGTACAGTTCCTTGACGTGATTGCCATGAATCAGATCGTCATCGTGGAGGAACAGCACCCCGTCGCCATCACTGGCGGCGATGCCCGAACTACGGGCACCGCCCGGGCCGTGAGGCACGTCGTGGCGAACGACCTTCACCTCGGGGAATTCGCCGGCGATATTGCTGTTCATGCTTTCGAAGCCATTCGTCCTATACCTATGGTATTGAAATTGGACGAACTTCAAGCGTGGGACA
>CAIMEE010000561.1 GCA_903839865.1 Enhydrobacter aerosaccus
ATGCGCCCGTGATGGTCGAGTGGTTCCTGGCGAAGTCGCCGAACCAGTTCGCGACGCCGGTTTCCTTGTCCTGCAAACTCTTGCGGTTGTCGGACTGCGTCTTGCCGGTCTCGATCGCCACCTTGTCCATCGCGATCGCCAGCCGCTCGGCGGCTGCGGCTGCGGTCGAGGTGTGCGACGCGAAGTCGGTCATCACCGCGTCGTGGCTCTCGGCCTGCGTCGGCTTGTAATCGCCGATCTCGCCCTTCATACCAACGGTCATTTGCATCGACCTACATGGGCCCAATCTCGCATGCCGATTGATTTGATCGTGTCCGGCAATGCGATGAGTTTGTTCCACGCTTCGCACGCCGCCTCGATGATGGCGTCGTAGGTTTCGAAGACTCGGTTGGAAAGCCAGTTGGCGCGCATGTACTGCCAGATGTTTTCGACGGGATTGAGCTCCGGCGATTTCGAGGGCAGGAAAATCGGCGTGATGTTGGCGGGCATGTCGAGCATGCTGGTGGTGTGCCATCCCGCGCGATCCATCAACAACACGGCCTGTGCGCCCGGCGCAACCCGGCGCGAGATTTCGTCAATGTGCAGTTGCATGGCCTCGGTGTTGGCGTCGGGAAGCGCGAGGGCCGCGCCGGTTCCGCGCGCCGGACAAATCGCGCCGAAGAGATAGGCGTTTTCGTAGCGCTGGTCGGCGGGCTGGCGTGGCCGGGTTCCGCGTCGCGCCCATTGGCGAACAACGCCGTTCTTCTGGCCGATGCGCGCTTCATCCTGGAACCAGATTTCGACTGGCTTGTTGGCTGGCACGGCTTCGAGATGGGCGTTCAGCGTGTTTTCGAAGTTTTTTTAAACGCCTCGATAATCTCGACGTTCTGACCGGGATGGCGTGGGCGCGCGCTCATGTGGGCAAAGCCGAGTTGCTTCAGAATCGTTCCGACATAGCGCTCGTGAAAGTCGATGTCGAAACGCTCCTTGATGACGCGTTGCAGATCGACGCGCCGCCAGCGCACGACGCCGTCGCTGGCGCGGTCGGGACCCGCTTCAACGAGCGCGGCGAGTTCGGCTTTTCGCTCCGCCGACAGACGGGGCTCGACGCCACCGGCGTGGCGATCCAGAAGCCCGTCGGGCCCCAATTGATTGAAACGATGAACCCAGTCGCGCAACGTCTGCCGATCCATGCCGCCGATCCGGGCCGCGTCGGTCCGGTTCATGCCATCCAGAACCGCAGCCAACGATAGCAGGCGTCGGCTTTGACTGTTGTCCTTCGACCGCTTGGCCAGACGGCGAAGCTCGGAGGCAGAAAAATCAGTACGAAGGGTCAGGGCTGACGGCATGGCGCGAATCTCCTCCGCGCCAAAGAATCACAGCCACGTCGGAAAAGGAATCCCGAGCGAGTCACCCGAGCCAGCCGTTGGTATCAGCCCCCTCCTGACCCTGGATCGCAGCCCCCGCCGCTTTCGTCTTGAGTGCCGTGCTCTGGTCCGGGCGTGGTCGCCTTCCCATGTTCAGGTCTCCACCGCCAGCATCATGCGGGGCGACGCGAAAAATCGACCTGTCCCACCTGTTCAGATGACGAAACAGCTTTATGATCGGCAATCCTGATGATGAGATCGCCTGACCGTCTCATCCTGTTTGCAAGCTTTGAGAAAGCGACTGTTTTTCGGGGCAGCTCGTGATAAATC
>CAIMEE010000562.1 GCA_903839865.1 Enhydrobacter aerosaccus
CTACTGCTGCACAAGGCCAACAAGTCGGTCCATGCGCCGTTCTTCGACAGCATGTTTCCCTCCGTCCGGCGCTCCACTGCAACCGGCGAGGACCTGGAGCTCAGCCGCGCGCTTGCGGTATACCTGTCGACGGCGCCGATCAACGAGCGCACCAACGACGACAAGACCCTGATCCTGGCGACGCGCCGATGACCGTCGAGGCGCCTCCACCGATCGTCGTCGATGCCGAGGGCCGTGTGCTGCGCCTGGGGCGCAAGCTCGGGCAGGGCGGCGAGGGCTCCATCTTCGAGCTCGAAGGCGAGCCCGGCATTGCGGCCAAGATCCATCATCAGCCGCTCACGCCGCTGCGTGCCGAGAAGATCCGCGTCATGGCCGGCATGCGGACGGCCGCGATCGACAGGCTGGCCGCCTGGCCGACCAATCTTCTGTCGCTGCCGTCCGGTATTCCCATCGGCCTCACCATGCCGAAGGTGACCGGGCACAAGGACATCCATCATCTCTACAGTCCCAAGAGCCGGCGGGCCGAGTTCGCCGGCGCCGACTGGCGGTTCCTGATCCGGGTGGCGGCCAATCTCAGCCGCGCGGTGGCGACGATCCACGAAGCCAAAGGTGTGATCGCCGACATCAATCACAGCGGCGTGCTGGTCAGCCAGGACGCGAAGGTGCGCCTGATCGACTGCGACAGCTTCCAGATCGTCGATGCGGGCAAGACCTATCTCTGCGACGTGGGCGTGCCGACCTTCACCCCGCCCGAGCTGCAGGGCTTGTTGTTCGCGGAGATCGTGCGCACGCCCAACCACGACAACTTCGGCCTTGCCGTCTTGATCTTCCTCACCCTGTTCATGGGACGGCACCCCTTTGCCGGCCGCTTCATCGGCCTCGGCGAAATGCCGATCGAGCGCGCCATAGGCGAGGGCCGCTTTGCCTATGGCGCCGACAGCAACGCGTTCCAGATGGAGCGCCCGCCGGGCGCGCCTTCGCTCGGCATCGTCTCGCCGGCGATAGCGGGGCTGTTCGAAAGAGCCTTCGCCCGTGAAAGCCGCGAGCGCGGCCGGCCGACAGCGCATGAATGGGTGGCAGGTCTCGAAGCGATCGAGCGCCAGCTGCGTCAGTGCGCCTTCAGTCCGGGGCATTGGCACTTCGACGGGCTGCAGGGCTGCCCATGGTGTCGCATGGAGGCGGCCACCGGCGTTGCCCTCTTCTCCACCTCCGTCTCGCCCGGCGCTGCGGCGCATTTCGACATCGACGCCTTCTGGCGGCGCGTTACTTCCCTGGAGCATCCGGGCCCCGCGCCGACGCTCGAAGCAGGCGACCCCAAGCGACGCGTTCGGCCGTCGGTGAGCGCCCTGCAATTCAAGCAGCGGCGCGCGCTGCACCGGCTCTATGCCGTGCTGCTCTCGGCTTCGCCGATACCGATCGCCATATTCGTGAACCTGCCGCCCGCTGGACGCCTGCTGTTCCTTGCCGCCGCCGTCGGCCTTTATTTCGTGGCGCGCATGCTGGTGCGGTTGTCGAACGACACGGGCGAGTTCGCCGATCGGGCGCGGATGGATCTCGAGCACTTCGACAAGGTCCGCAACGAGTGGCAGTCGACCGCCGGCCCCGGTCGCTTCGATGCCAAGCGCGCGGAGCTCAACAGGTTGAGGGCGCGCTGGGACGAAAGCCGCGACGTTCATCGCCGCATGCAACAGGAGCGGCAGGATAGCGGGCAGGGCGCGGCCCTCACGCGCTTCCTCGACGGCTTCGGTATAGAGACTGCCGCCGTACCGGGCCTCAGCCCGAGTCGGGTGCCGCTGCTCGCGTCGTTCGGCATCGAGACTGCCGCCGATGTCGTTGCCGAGAAACTCGAAGGTGTGCCCAAGCTCGACAAGCCGATGCGGGATGTCCTGATGGGCTGGCGTGCGGAACTCGAAGCAAAATTCCGCCAGGAGGCTGGCCGCGGTACGGCCTCGCTCGACGAGGAATTGATCGAGCGCGAGGCGCTGGCCGAGCAGATGCGGATCGAAGCGGCGCTCAGGAGCGGCCTGCAGGACCTGCAGGAAATCCAGAAGCAGGCGCTCTTCGCGCGCATCTCGATGAAGGCAAAGTTCGAGGAGGCGCACCGCGCCTATCTGCAGAGCGCGGCCGACCTGAAAGCCGTCAACCGCTAGCTATTTCTTCGGCCGGATCGCCGCCCACTGCTCGTCGGTCCAGTCGAGCATTGAGGAGGTGTTGGCGCCGCCGCCGCCCGACTGCAGCGACTTGCCGCCGTCGATCACGATCGCGTCGCCGTTGATGTAGCCCGCGCCGTCGCTCACCAGGAAGGCGGCGAGGTTGGCGAGTTCGATATGCTCGCCAACGCGGCGCATCGGGATGGCCTTGATCATGTCTTCCTGCCCGCCGCGCTCCTTGGGCATCAGCCGGCTCCACGCGCCTTCGGTGGGGAACGGGCCCGGCACGATCGCGCAGGTGCGGATGCCCTTGGGGCCCCACTCGACGGCGAGGCTCTTGGTCATCGCCAGCACGCCGGCCTTGGCCATCGCCGAAGGTACTGTGAAGGCCGCACCCGTCAGCGATGACACCGTGAGAATCGACATCACCACCTTGTTGCGCTCGCCGGCGTCGATCCAGCGACGGCCGGCGGCAACCGTGCAATAGGCCGAGCCGTGCAGGACGATGTTCAGAACCGCGTCGATCGCGCGCGACGACATCTTGTGCGTTTGCGCGAGGATCTGACCGGCCGCGTTGTTCACCAGAATGTCGAGCGGGCGTTTGGCCCAGATGGTGTCCATCATCGCCTCGACGGCCGCCGGCACGCGCACGTCGCAACCCACGGCCTCGATCTCGCCGCCGGTGTCCTTGTGCAGTTCCTCGACGGTCTGCTTCAGCACGTCCTCGCGGCGGCCGCAGATGATCACGTTGGCGCCCAACTCGAGATAGCGATGGGCCATCGACCGGCCGAGGCCGGTGCCGCCTCCCGTGATCAGGATGCGCTTTCCCTTGAGAAGATCGGGCTGGAACATGCTCAGGCTTTCTTTATCTCGGTGAGCGCAATTCCCGAGGCGACGAGCTTGTCGATCTCGCCGTTCGAGTAGCCGTTCTCGGCAAGCACGGCGCGCGTGTCGATGCCGAACTTCCTGGGCTTGGTGCGGATCTCTGCGGGGGTGCGCGAGAGCTTCACGGGATTGCCGACGTTGCGCCAGCCGTCCTTCTCCCAGACCATGCCGCGGTGCCTGGTGTGCGGGTGCTCCATCACGTCGGGCACTTCGAGAACCGCGCCGGACGGCACGCCACCTTTCATCAGCTCGACCGAGAAGCTGTCGGCGTCGCGATCCTTCATGAGCTCGCGCAATTCGGCCTCGAGTTCGAGGCGATGGGCCACGCGGTCCTTGTTGGTCTTGAACCGCGGGTCGTCGGCCAGTTCGGGCTTGCCCAGCATCTGCGCCAGCTTGCGGAATTGGCCATCGTTGCCGGCGGCGATCGCGATGTTGCGGCCGCGCGTGGGGAAGTTGGAGTAGGGGACCAGGCTGCCGTGGCTGTTGCCCACCAGCTTGGGCTTGGCGCCGGAGGTGAAGTAGTTCGGCGCGTGCGGCTGGTGCAGGGCAACGGCGGAATCGTAGAGCGTGGCGTCGATGAACTGGCCCTTGCCCGAGCGGTTGCGCTCGTAGAGCGCCATCAGGATGCCCATGCAGGCGTTCATGCCGGTCGACAGGTCGACCACCGGCACGCCGATGCGCACGGGACCGCCCTCGGGCGAGCCGTTGACCGACACCAGGCCGGCCGAGGCCTGCACCATGGCGTCATAGCCGGGAAAGCCGCCGAGCGGCCCATCCTCGCCGAAGCCCGAGATACGGGCGTGGACCAGGCGCGGAAACTTCTTCGACAGCGTGTCGGCGTAGCCCATGCCCCACTTCTCCATCGTGCCGGTCTTGAAGTTGTCGATCAGCACGTCGGCCGTCTCGAGCAGCTTCATCAGCACGTCGCGGCCCTCGGGCCTGGAGAGGTCCAGCGCAATGGTGCGCTTGTTGCGGTTGATGCCGGAGAAATAGGCCGAGATGCCTTCGGCGTCGAAGGGAGGGCCCCAGAGACGGGTCTCGTCGCCCTGCGGCGGCTCGACCTTGATCACCTCGGCGCCATGATCGGCCAGCATCTGGCCGCAATAGGGCCCGCCCAGCACGCGCGACAGATCGATGACTTTCAGGCCCTCAAGCGCCCCCGACATGGCATTCCACTCCTCGAACGCAAATACGAGGCGCGGTTATAGACCATGGCGCATGGGGCCGGTACCGTCGCACCATGATCGAACGCGAACTGGATATCGCCACGCAAGATGGCGCGATGAACACCTGGACCGTGCGGCCCGACGATGGCGGACCGTTGCCGGTGGTCGTGATGCTGATGGACGCGCCCGGCGTGCGCGAGGGCTTGAAGGAGATCTGCCGCCGCGTGGCGCAGTCCGGCTACTACGTGATCCTGCCCAATCTCTACTACCGCACCATCCGCGATTTTGTCTGCGGGCCGACCAAGGATCATCCGGACGCCGACGCCAACCGCAAGCGCATGTTCGGCTATCTCGAGTCGATCTCGAACGCCAAGGTCGCCGCCGACGTGGGCGTAATCCTCGACACGCTGCCGTCGATGCCGGATGCCCGGGAGGGAAAGATCGGCCTGGTCGGCTATTGCATGAGCGGGGCCTTCGTCACCGCCGCCGCCGCCAAGCATCCCGACCGCATCGCCTGCTTCGCATCCTACTACGGGACGCGTCTGATCACCGACAAGCCCAACTCCCCGCACCTGATGCTGGGCGACATCACGGGCGAGGGCTACTACGCCTTCGCCGAGCACGACACCTACGTGCCGCTCTCGGATGTCGCCAGGTTCGAGAAGATGCTGGCGTCGGCGCCGTTTCCGTCAAGGGTCGAGACCGAGAAGGGTACGCACCACGGCTATGCCTTCACGGATCGCGGGAACCTGAACGATGCGGCCCGCGAGAAGCACTTCGAGCGCATGCTGGCGCTGTATCGTCGGCACATCGGTTAGCACGACCTCACCCTGAGGAGCGGCCGCAGGCCGCCTCTCGAAGGGTGGGATGCAGTCTTGTCGTTGCCTATCTTCGAGACGGCGCTTCGCGCCTCTTCAGGATGAGGAAGAGTGGAGTTGAAGCATGCTGAGCGGTATCCATGGCCACCAGGACATCGAGCGCGTCGTCTATGGCAAGCCGGCGGGGGCGGCCGTACTGGCAGAAGCCGAGCGGCTGGACGCGCATCGCGTCTTCATCACGACGACAAAGTCCGTCGCGCAGACGGCATTGCTGGCCGGCATCATCCGCGACCTGGGCGCCCGCTATGCCGGCGTCTATGCCGGCATCACCGCGCACTCGCCGCGTGCCTGCGTGATCGAAGGTGCGCAGCTTGCGCGCGAGGCAAAGGCCGATCTCATCGTCTCGGTGGGCGGCGGCTCAGCGATCGACGCCACCAAGGTGATGCTGATCGCGCTCTGGCAGAACGCGACGATGGTCGACGATCTCGACCTCTACAAGGCAGGAAAGCCGAAGGGTGGTGCGGCGCCGCCGTCGGAGGCGATCAAGCCACCGGCCGATGCAGTGCGCATGATTGCCGTGCCGACGACGCTCTCTGCAGCCGAGTTCAACGCCTTCGCCGGAATCTCCGACCCGCGTCGTGGCGTGAAGGAGAGTTTTGGCCACCGGCTGGTCGTGCCGCGCGTGATCGTGCTCGATCCGGCCGCGACCCTGCACACGCCGATGGACCTGATGCTTTCGACCGGCCTCAAGGCCGTGGATCACGCCGTCGAGCGGCTGTGCTCGCAGCAGGCCAATCCCTTCGCCATCGGCACGTCGACCGAGGCGCTGAAACTCCTGTCGCGCGCGCTGCCGGGACACAAGGCGAAGCCGGACGACATGCAGACGCGCATGGACCTGCAGTTCGGCATGTGGCTGTCGATCGGCGCGGGCACATCGGGTGTCGGTGTGGGCGCGAGCCACGGCATCGGTCACGTGCTTGGCGCGGCCTGCCACGTGCCCCATGGTCATACGTCGTGCGTGATGCTGCCCTCGGTGCTGCGCTGGAACCTGCCGGCCAACGCCGACCGTCAGAAGCGGGTAAGCGAGGCCTTCGGCAAGCCCGAGGAGCCCGCCGCCGATCTGGTCGCCGGCCTGGTGAAGACCCTCGGCCTGCCAGGCAGCCTCAGAGAAGTGGGCGTCGGCCGCGAGCGCTTCCGCGAGATCGGCGAAAAGTCGATGCACGACCGTGCGGTATTGAACAATCCGCGGTCCATCACGACGCCCGAGCAGGTCATGGAGATTCTGGAGCTTGCTGCCTGACAAGCCGTCGACCCTCATCCTGAGGAGCGGCCCGAAGGGCTGCGTCTCGAAGGATGGGCAACAGTCGTGGTGCGGGTCGCCGACCCTTCGAGACGGCCCTGCGGGCCTCCTTAAGGTCAGGTGTGCGGGCTGGGACAGGTGCGCATGCCCTCATGAGTTCTTCTCATGATCCCACACTGCTTGAAGGGAGTAAGCAGCAGCACGATCTCTGAGGGAGGCCCGCCCAGGAGACCTTGGGAGCACGTCATGGTTCAAGCCGCCGTCAACTATCTCGCCGATCTTTCCGTCACGCCGGTGACCTACAATCCGCCGGCCGGCACGGGCGTGCCGCGGCGCGACGGCAATTATCGCGACTTCAAGGTCGAGGTGCACGACGGCAGACCACGGGCTGCGGAATTCTCGCTCGACCGGCAGGCGTTCAAGCTCGTCGACCACGACACCAGGGTGCGCGACTTTTACGACGCGAACGAGGTGAAGACGGCCTACTACGCCGAGGTCGAAGCGCTGATCAAACGCGAGACCGGCGCGTCGAAGGTCGTGATCTTCGACCACACCGTGCGTACCGCCGACAATGCCGTCGAACGCGGGCTGCGCCAGCCGGTGCGCAGCGTGCACAACGACTACACCGAGAAATCCGCGCCGCAGCGCGTGCGCGACCTGCTGCCACCCGCCGAGGCCGAGACGCGGCTGAAGAAGCGCTTCGCCGAGTACAACGTCTGGCGCAACATCGCGGCCGAGCCGGTCGAGATGGCGCCGCTGGGCTTCGTCGATTCCGCGAGCATTGCGCCCAAGGACCTGGCGGTGTGCAATCTGGTCTATGCCGACCGCACCGGGGAGATCTACCAGGGCGTCTACAACGCAGATCATCGCTGGTACTACTTCCCGAAGATGAAGCGCAGCGAGGCGGCGCTGATCAAGTGCTACGACTCGCTGAAGGACGGCCGCGCACGCTTCTCTCTCCACTCGGCTTTCGACGATCCGACGTCGCCCGCCAGTCCGAAGCCGCGCCAGAGCATCGAGGTCAGGGCTTTCGCCTTCTTCGACTAGGCTGCGTACTCATGGGCAGGCTTTTGCTTCGTCAGGCTTACGCTCAGACAGGATCGAGCATGTCCGCTGCCGGGTCTGAGACGTAGTGCCCGTTTCGCCGCGCGGCGCTGGACAGGCCGGGATTCTCAAGCTTGCATACGAACCACTCCAGCCAGGTGGCCGAATGACCCAATGGCGGGGCACGAAACACATTTCTAGGACGGCGAATGCATCGACTTATTGGATTTGTGTTTGTTCTGGTGTTCGCCAGTACGGTTTCGCTCGCCCAGACTCGTCGGCTGGAAGGTGCACTCGACGGCGTGGGCTATCTCATCGCCAAGCCGGTTAACTGGAACGGCGGTCTTGTCCTGTATGCCCACGGATACCAAGGCGAAGGATCAGGGCCCGGTGATCTGGATGCTCCACCTCTCGATCGGCACATAACGGATAGAGGAGTTGCATGGGGGGCTTCCGCCAATCGAGCAAAGGGATATCGGCCGGATTGGTTTCTGGACGATATGTTTGCGTTACGCGATCACTTCATTCGTACGTACGGGCAGCCGCGCTGGACCATTGTCTACGGCCAATCAATGGGTGGGCACTCCGCCATCGCTGCTCTCGAGCTTCATCCGGAAGTGTTTCAGGGAGCTCTCGTCGAGTGTGGCGTTGTCGACGGAATAACTCTTTTCGATTGGCGTTATGCCTACGCCGCGGCTGCCGAATACTTCTCAGGTCTTCCAATTCTCGATCGTTCGCAAAGCGTCTTCGCAGCCCTGAGAGTCCCGAAAATATTCAATTTTCTGATGGGCACGCCTGGCGATTATTCCTATTACGGAAAGCGATTTGATCGCATCGTCGAACATCTTGCCGGCGGGAGCCTTCCTTACCGGTTGGAAGGTTTGAAGGTGCAATACGCCTTCAATATCAGTCCAAATTCCAGGTCCTATGGACCCGTAGGGACTGTAGATACTCGGCGCACACATTACGAAATGGGCCCGGGGTTCGAGCTCGATGAAGCGACGCTCAATCGCCAAGTGCGGCGCGCCATCCCGGCTGAAGGTGCTCGTTCGTATCAGGGCAACCCTGTTTTCGCCGAGTTTACCGGCAAAATTCGTGTTCCTGTTCTTACCATCCACGAGACTGGGGATTTTCGCGTTCCATTTCGGCAAGAGCAGGACTATCGCCGGCGAACGATCGCTGCGGGCACATCGAATTTTCTCGTTCAGCGCGCGCAGCGCAAGGTGGGTCATTGCGAATTCGAGGGCGATATTCGAAAGAACGCCTTTGACGATCTTGTAGCGTGGATCGAGAGCGGAAAAAGGCCCAGCGGGGATGACGTCCTGGGTGACCCGGGAAACCTGGGGCTTAGTTCGACACGTTAGTCGCGCCGCTCTGCCGAGATCGTGCACGCAGCGACCACGTCATGAACATGGCCAGCAGGACCACGGGACCAATGATGGGACCAGTCATGACGAGCCGGGTCGGCAAGTCGTGCGCGAAAAGTTCAGGCCACTTCACGGCAATCGCAACTGTGGCGAGCAACAACATCATGCTCCATGCCTGACTTCGTGGGGGATTGCGGCTGAGCAGTCCCGCAAAGCAAGCCAGGGCGGAAATAAGAAACACGTAATGGTGAGACCAGGCGAGGGGAGCAATGAGGAACGCCGTGACCATCAAGAGCCCGAACCCCAAATCATAAAACTGCCGATGATCATCGTGGCGCCGAAGCAGCAATGCCAGGGTCGCCAGGGCAACCACGACAATCTGCACCGCGAGCCCGATTTTCTCCGTGACCAAGACGCCGGCCAATTTTACTAGAGCGCCGTTCAGGCTTTGACTCCAGACAAGCGTTTCCGGCGACAGGCCGCGCGGCGTGACCCCAAAGCGGCCACTGGGAACAACCTCGCCCAGGTAGACCTGCCAGACGTCTGCCGGGACCGTGGCCCAGGTGTATGCCAGATCGACTGCGCCTAGCGCCGCGAAGCATCCCACCACTTTCCAATCGCGCCGTACGACGAATGCCAGCAGCAGCAACGCCGGGTATGTCTTGATGAGGGTTGCAACGAATAGTCCCAGCGCGCATCGAAATGCATTGCCTTCGCCAAGACGTGCACTGCGCCAGGCATACATCAGGCCGGCAGTCGCAATCAGATTGACCTGACCGTAGGAGAGCGTTTGAGCGATGCCGTAAAATGCGGTCAGCGCGACAATCGAAATGATGCGCCACGACCATGGCCACGAGTCTTCTTCAGCGGCCTTCAGGATGCCGAAAAACAGATAGAAGAGGCAGGCGGCGCTGATGAGTTCGAAAAGCAGGAGGGAGACGTCCTGGCTGAACCAGGACAACGGCAGAAAGAGCGGCAGAGAGGTAGGGGGATAGAGGAACGGTGGGAGTGGTGGATCAGTCACTGAAAGGACGTAGGGATTGACGCCTGTCCGGTAGTTCGTCGCGGCAAGGAAAAATGCCTGGAAGTCCCGCATGAAAGGCCGCGGCGCGAGGCCTGCGGCAGCCGCGACGACAGGCGGAAAGATTGGCGCGCAATGGAACATCGCCATGAGCAGAGAAATCAGTGCGAGCGGGGCAGCTTTTCGTCGTTCGACGGGGAATGCGACGGTCATGTTGGTTTGGCACTCATCCTCTGGAGGGCACACCCTAAGCGAATCTGCTCTTGACAAAGATTGCGTATTACGCAATATCTATTGCGAGGACCCGGACCCACAAGCGTGGGGGCCATGGGAGACGCCAGACGGCGGGCTGGATCGAGCATGGCGCGGAAGCGGACGTACTCGCGCTTTGGAGTTTCTCAAGACACCCTGGAATCGATTGTCGCGGAGGCGATTCCCATTAAATTTCCATTTCTTTAATGGGCGGCCGGCGAAAATCTCAGTTCGCAGCGATCGCCTCGAGGTGCTCGGCCAGTTCTTCGGGCGCGCTGTAGAACGGGGTGTGGCCGCATTCCATGGTGATGACCTTGCACGGCAGCGTCTTCACCATCGCGCGCTGGCGGGCGATGCGGACGGAATTGTCGTGCGTGCACTCGATGTACCAGCGTGGCACCGAACCGTAGCGCTCGTCGGTGAGGGTAAGCGGCGTGGTCGAGATCGCGATCGGCTGCGGGCGCAGGCGCTCCATGGCGCGATAGCGATCCTCCGGCGACACGTCTTCGTAGAACAGCGTCGGCAAAGTGGCGCGCGCAAAGGTGTATGTGAGGCCGTCGGGACTGACCTCACGGGAACGCCGGAACAGCATGTCGGGATCGCCCGCGGTCATCTCTCGGCTGGCCTTGCCCGAAGGCGGCATCAGCCCGCACACGTAGACCAGCGCCTTGATCTTGCGCCGCCGCGCCTCGGCGGTCTGGCTGATGGTCACGCCGCCCAGCGCGTGGCCGACCAGCACGACCGGCTCTTCCATCTTGTCGAGCAGGCGCGAGATCTTCTCGACATTGTCGGCGAGCGTGACATTGGCGGGAGGAGTGTGATCCTTGCCGAGGCCCGGCAGGTCGGGCGCGCAGACCTTGTGGCCCCTGGCCTCGAGCAGCGGCTGGACCTTTTCCCAGCACCAGCCGCCGTGGCTTGCGCCATGGACCAGGATGAACGTCGCCATGCGCCGATCAGCTCCGGCCGACAACGGTGCGCGCGCCGGGGGCGGGCACGAAGAAGTCGGGCATCAGCGGCGTGCCGGGCGAGACGGCATACTGGTCGAAGTTCGTCGTGCCTTCGGCCGTCAGCACTTCGTCGTCGATGAAGAAATTGCCGGTGCAGTCCCTGAACGGGCGATTGAAGATCGCGTAGGCGGCATCGCCCATGATCTCGGGCTTGCGGCAGGCCTTCATGCCCTCGTCGCCGCCCAGCACGTTGCGGATCGCGGCGGTGGCGATGCCGGTGCGCGGCCACAGGCAGTTGAAGGCGACCTTGCCCTTGAACTCGGCGGCCATCGCCCAGGCGTAAACCGACATCGAGTATTTCGCGAGCGTGTAGGCGGGATGGTTGGCAAACCACTTCACGTCGAAGTCGAGCGGCGGCGAGAGGTTCAGCACGTGCGGGTTGGCGGCCTTCAACAGATGCGGCAGCGCCTTCTGCGAGACCATGAAGGTGCCGCGCTGGTTGATCTGGTTCATCAGGTCGAAGCGCTTCATCGGCGTCTGCAACGTGCCGGTGAGGCTGATGGCGCTGGCATTGTTGACGAGGATGTCGATGCCGCCGAACCTGGCTGCGGTGTCGGCGATCGCCTTCTCGACGCTCTGCTCGTCTCGAATATCGCAGGCGATCGGCAGCGCCTTGCCGCCGGCCTTCTCGATGTCCTCGGCGGCAGTGAAGATCGTACCGGGCAGGCGGGGGTCGGGCGTCACGGTCTTGGCGGCCACCGCGACGTTGGCGCCGTCGCGCGCGGCACGCAGTGCGATCGCGAGGCCGATGCCTCGGCTCGCGCCTGTGATGAACAACGTCTTCCCTGCCAAGGTCATCTTGATTCTATAGCCGGGCGCGGCTGGGGCGGCTAGGGAGGGGAGCCTGCGCCATACGAAACGGTGATCATTCGATCTTCACGTTCGCGGCCACCAGGATCTTCTGCCACCGTGCGTATTCTTCTTTCTGGAAGGCAGCGAAGGCGGCAGGCGCCATTTCCGCGGGCGTTGGGATATCCTGACCCAGGTCTTCCAGCCGGCGGCGCACGCCGTCGTCCTGCATGGCGGCGATGGCTGCCTTGTTCAGCCGGTCGACGATCTCGGGTGGCGTGCCCTTGGGCGCCCACAGCCCGTGCCAGATCGAGACTTCCATCGGGTAGCCCGCTTCGGCGGCCGTCGGGATTTCGGGCGCTGCGGCGGAGCGTGCCTTGGCGGTGATGCCATAGGCGCGGATCTTGCCGGCGCGGACCTGCGGCAGGGAATTCGAGGACTGGTCGACCATCACCTTGATCTGGCTGGCCATGAGGTCCTGCATGGCGGGGCCGGTGCCGCGATAGGGAACGAGCTGATAGGTCGTGCCGGTCGCGGCAAAGAAGGCGAGAGCCCCCAGATGTGAGCCCGAGCCCATGCCGGCGGTGCCGCCCGGGATCTTGTCGGGATTGGCCTTCAGGTATTCGACCAGTTCCTTCAGCGTCTTGGCCGGGATCTCGAGCGACGAGCAGATCAGCATCGGATTCTGCGGCAGACGCGCGATCGGCACCAGGTCGGTCAGCAGGTCGTAGTTCAGGTTCTTGTAGATCGTGCCGTTGGCGACGTTGGTGCCGACATGGCCGAGCTCCAGGGTGTAGCCGTCGGGTGCAGACCGCACCGCCTTGCCGACGGCGATCGAGCCCGCGGCGCCGCTGGTGTTGTCGATGATGAACTGCTGGCCCAGTTCCTTGCCCATGCGTTCGCCGACTACGCGTGCCACCACGTCGGTGGGGCCGCCGGCGGCAAATGGCACGATGATGGTGATCGGCTTGCTCGGAAAGGTCTGGGCGAGCGCCGGCGCGGCCACGGAGGCCGCCATCGACGCCAGTACTGCTCTTCTGCGTAACATTGTCTTTCGTCCTCCCACTACGTCTTCATTGTCACTAGGACAGTCCGGTTGGCGACCTGCTGTCCCTCCTGCACCGCAACGCTCTCGACTTCGCCATCGAGCGCGGCCTTGAGCTGGTGCTGGATCTTCATCGCTTCCAGCACGATCACGGTCTGCCCGCGCGCGACCTTCTCGCCCGGCGCGACCTTGACCGCGACGATCCGGCCGTCCATCGGCGCGCGCAGTTTGCCATCGCTGCCCGCCGTTGCGGTGGCAGGAGGCGCATAGGTTTTGTCGGTGAAGCGCACGGTGAAGGCATCGAGATCGACTACGATGTCGTGGCCGTCGATATGGAACGGCGGCGTCTCGCCGTCGATGTCCGCCGCGCCGATCTCGATCACCCGTTCCGTCGCGCCAACGGCAAGCCTGATTGGCGTCGCCTGTGGATTGGAATTGCGCCAGCCGCGCAGCGATGCTGGATAGCGTGCCGCCGATTGCCGCCACAGCAGCGACGCTGCGAGCTTCCAATGGTGGTCCGCAATCTCGGGTGCCGCGAACGTATGCTTGCCGAGGAAGGCCGTCGTTGCTTGGCCGGCCGCGAACTCGGGATGCTCCAGCAGGCGGATCAGGAAGTGCCGGTTGGTCGTCGGCCCCAGCACGATCGTATCGCGCAGCGCCTTCACGAGCCGCAGCCGCGCCTCCTCGCGCGTGGCGCCATGGGCGATCACCTTGGCGATCATCGGATCGTAGAAGGGCGAGATCGCGAGCCCATCCTTCATGCCGTGATCGATGCGCACGCCGCGACCCGACGCGGGCCGCCAGACGTTGATGCGTCCGGTCTGCGGCAGGAAGCCCGCATAGGCGTCCTCGGCGTAGAGGCGGACCTCGATCGCATGGCCCTTGAACGACACCTGCTCCTGCGCAAGCGGCAGCGCCTCGCCGCGCGCGACGCGCAGCTGCCATTCGACGAGGTCGAGGCCGGTGATCGCCTCGGTCACCGGATGCTCGACCTGCAGCCGCGTGTTCATCTCGAGGAAGTAGAAGGCGCCGTCGCCGGCCAGCAGGAACTCGACCGTGCCCGCGCCGCGATAGCCGATGGTGCGGGCGGCGGCCACGGCGGCCGCCCCCATGCGGGTGCGGAGGCCGGGGTCAACGGCAGGCGAGGGCGCTTCCTCGACGACCTTCTGGTGACGACGCTGCACCGAGCAGTCGCGCTCGCCGAGATGGATCGCGTTGCCGTGAGCATCGGCGAAGACCTGGATCTCGACATGGCGCGCGGCGACGACAGCCTTCTCGAGGATCAGTTCGCCCGAGCCGAAGGCGCTCTGGGCCTCGGTACGTGCGGTGCGGATCGCTTCGAGGAGATCGCCATTGCGCTCGACCAGGCGCATGCCGCGTCCGCCGCCGCCAGCCGCGGCCTTCACCATTACCGGCAGGCCGATCTTGCGCGCTTCCTTCTCCAGATTGGCGTCGCTCTGGTCCGTGCCCTGGTAACCGGGCACGCACGGCACGCCGGCGTCGATCATGCGCCGCTTGGCGGCGGCTTTGTTGCCCATCGCGGCAATCGCGGCCGGCGGCGGGCCGATGAAGACGAGGCCTGCCTTCTCGCACGCCGTGGCAAAGGCCTCGTTCTCGGAGAGGAAGCCATAGCCGGGATGGATCGCATCCGCGCCCGACGCGTGCGCGGCCTCGAGAATGCGGTCGATGGAGAGGTAACTCTCGCCCACCAGCGGCGGGCCGATGCGCAGCGCTTCGTCGGCGAAGGCGACGTGTGGTGCGTCCTTGTCCGCGTCGGAGTAGACCGCGACGGTGCGATAGCCCATCGCCTTGGCCGTCCGCATGACCCGCCAGGCAATCTCGCCGCGATTGGCGACCAGGATCTTGCCGAAGGTCATTCAGTCGCCCACTTCGGCGGGCGCTTCTCGGCGAAGGCGCGCAGGCCTTCTCCGGCCTCGGAGCCGCGGCGGGCTTCGGCGAACTTGTCGGCGGCGAAGTCGAGCACGGACGACAGGTCCTGCGTGCCGACGCGCATCACGACTTCCTTGGTGAGGGCATTGGCGATCGGTGCGCATTTGTCGATCTGCTTAAGCACTTCCTCGAGCTTGGCGTCGAGCTCGGCCGTGTCCTTGACCAGGTAGTGCGCGATGCCGAGCCGCAGGGCCTCGGCGCCCTTGAAGCGCGCGGCGGTGAGGGTGAGGTGGCGGGTCTGCGGCACGCCGATGCGCGCGGCGACGAACGGTGCGATCTGGGCAGGCACGATGCCGATGGCGGTCTCGGTCATGGCGAAGCCCGCACCCTCGGTGCAGATCGCCACATCGGAGACGCAGACCAGGCCGAAGCCGCCGGCGATGGCGTAGCCCTCGACGGCAGCGACCACGACCTGCGGCAGGGAGTTGACCGTCTCGAGGAAGGCACCGAAGCCGCGGTTCCAGACGGCGATCGGATCCTTCTCGCCGGCCTTGGGCTTGTCGCCGAAACTCTGCACCATGTTCTTGAGATCGGCGCCGGCGCAGAAGGTATTGCCCGCGCCGCGCAGGATCACGACCTTGATGTCGCGGCGGTCGCGCAGGATGCCGAACACCTCCTTCAGCTCGCCAATCAGCGTCGGGTTGAGCGCGTTCTTCACTTCCGGACGGTTCAGGGTGACGTAGAGACGCGAACGCTCGCGTTTGAGGATCAGCGCTTCGTACTTGTCGGCAAACTCAGCCATGGTTGCTCCGGGGCAGAGTGCCCATTGCCTTGGAAATGATCTGCAGCATTACCTCGTCGGCGCCGCCGCCGATCGAGGCCAGGCGCGAGTCGCGGAAGGCGCGTGCGGTGGGCGATTCCCACAGGTAGCCCGCGCCGCCCCAATATTGCAGGCAGCCGTCGGTGACGAGCCGCATCATGCGGCCGGCCTTGAGCTTAGCCATCGACGCCAGCATGACGACATCCTTGCCGTCGAGATCTCCTCGCAGGCGCGGTAGCAGAGCGAGCGCACCAGCTCGATCTCGGTGCGCAGCTCGGCGAGCTTGAAGTGGATAATCTGGTTGTCCAGCAGCGGCCGGCCGAACACCTTGCGTTCACGTGTGTACTCGGCGGTCTGGTCGATCAGCCGTTCCATGCCCACCACGGCCGAGATCGCGCCCCACAGCCGCTCCTCCTGGAACTGCTGCATCTGGTAGACGAAGCCCATGCCCTCCTGGCCGATCAGGTGGCGTACTGGAACCTTCACCTCGTCGAAGAAGATTTGCGCCGTATCCGACGAGCGCATGCCAAGCTTGTCGAGCTTCTTGCTGACCTGCACGCCAGGGGTCTTCATCGGCAGGCAGATCAGCGACTTGTTCTTGTGGACCGGCCCCTCGCCGGTATTGGCAAGCAGACACATCCAGTCGGCCTGCGTGCCGTTGGTCGTCCACATCTTGCCGCCGTTGATGACCCAGTCGCCACCGACCCGGCGCGCCGTCGTCTTGAGCGATGCCACGTCGGAGCCTGCGCCCGTCTCGGAGACGCCAAGGCAGGCCACGTAATCGCCGGCGATCGAGGGCGCCAGAAACTCCTTGCGAAGCTCGTCGCTGCCGTAGCGCGCCAGCGCAGGTGTCGCCATGTCGGTCTGCACGCCGATCGCCATGGGAACAGAGCCGCAATGGATCTGGCCCAGTTCCTCGGCCATCACCATGGCGTAGGAATAGTCGAGCCCCATGCCGCCGTACTCGACCGGCTTCTGGATGCCGAGCAGGCCCGCGTCGCCCAGCTTCTTGAAGACTTCGTGCGCCGGGAAGATGCCGTCCTCTTCCCACAGGTCGACATGGGGATTGATGTCCCGGTCGATGATGGCGCGCAACGTGCGGCGGATCTCGTCGTGTTCCTGGGTGAATTGCATGTCAGCGGTTCCCCAGTCGAGGCATCGTGCCCATCAGCTTCGAGATGATCTGCAGCATCACCTCGTCGGCGCCGCCGCCGATCGAGCCCAGGCGGCCGTCGCGATAGCCGCGCGCGACGGGGCTGTCCCAGAGATAGCCGGCGCCGCCCCAGTATTGCAGGCAGGCGTCGGAGACTTCCCGGCGCAGGCGGCCGGCCTTCAGCTTGGCCATCGAAGCCAGCATGGTGACGTCCTGGCCGGCGAGATAATCCTCGCAGGCGCGATAGACCAGCGAGCGCAGCGCCTCGACCTCGCTCTTGAGCTCGGCGAGGCGGAAGTGGACGACCTGGTTGTCGAGCAGCGGCTTGCCGAACACCTGGCGCTCGCGCGTGTAGTCGATGGTGGCGTTGATGATGCGGTCGCAGCCCATCAGCGTGCCGGCGCCGGCCCACAGCCGCTCCTCCTGGAACTGCTGCATCTGGTAGATGAAGCCCTGGCCTGGCTGGCCGACGGTGTAGCGCACAGGCACCTTCACCTCGTCGAAGAAGGTCTGCACCGTGTCGGACGCGCGCATTCCGAGCTTGTTGAGCTTCTTCTGGATGTCGATGCCCTTGGTCTTCATCGGCACGACGATCAGCGACTTGTTCTTGTGCGCCTGTCCGTCGCCCGTGTTGGCGAGCAGGCACATCCAGTCGGCCTGCGCCCCGTTGGTCGTCCACATCTTGCCGCCGTTGATGACCCAGTCGCCGCCGACCCGGCGCGCCTCGGTCTTGATGGAGGCGACGTCGGAGCCCGCGCCCGTCTCGGAGACGCCGAGGCAGGCCACGTAGTCGCCGGCGATCGAGGGGGCGAGAAAGTCCCGGCGCAACTCGTCGCTGCCGTAACGGGCGAGAGCAGGTGTCGCCATCGAGATCTGAACGCCCGTCGCCATCGGGATCGAGCCGCCGTTCACGAGGCCCAGCGATTCCGAGCAGATCATGGCGTAGGAGAAATCGAGGCCCGAGCCGCCGAACTCGACCGGCTTGTCGACGCCGAGCAGGCCCGCGTTGCCCATCTTCTTGAACAGCTCGTGGGCCGGAAACTGGCCTTCTCTTTCCCACTGGTCGACGTGCGGGTTGATCTCGCGGTCGATCAGGGTCTTCCAGGTCGCGCGCAGCGCTTCATGTTCCGGCGTGAATTTCATTACATCCTCGCCACACCAAAGGTGATCGGATTGAGCGGCCGTACGATCGATTCGCGCGCGATCGACAGGGTGAAGGCCAGCACGCGGCGCGTGTCGCGCGGGTCGATGATGCCGTCGTCCCACAGGTGCGCGGTGCCGTAGAGCGCCGTCGATTCCTTGTCGAACTGGTCGACGATCGCCTTGAACATCTTGTCTATTTCCTCTCGAGGCGGCTCCTTGCCCTCGCGAATGAACTTCTGCTCGGTCACGGTCTTCATCACGCCGGCAGCCTGCTCGCCGCCCATGACGGCGGTGCGACTGTTGGGCCAGGCGAAGATGAAGCGCGGATCGTAGGCGCGGCCGCACATCCCGTAGTTGCCCGCGCCGAAGCTGCCGCCGATCACGATGGTGATCTGCGGCACGGTGGCATTGGCCACGGCCTGGATCATCTTCGAGCCGTGCTTCACGATGCCGCCGCGCTCCGCCTCGGTGCCGACCATGTAGCCGGTCGTGTTCTGCAGGTAGACGATCGGCGCGCCCTGCTGGCAGCAAAGCTGGATGAATTGCGCGGCCTTCACGGCGCCCTTGGTGGTGATCGGCCCGTTGTTGCCGATGATGCCCACCGGCTCGCCTTCGATTTCGGCCCAGCCGCAGATCGTCTGCTGGTCGAACAGGCCCTTGAACTCGAGGAAGTCCGAGCCGTCGACCAGCCGCGCGATCACCTCGCGCACGTCGTAGGGTTCCTTGTGTGAGGGCGGCACGACCCCGCACAGTTCGTCGATGTCGTAGAGAGGTTCCTTGAACGACTTCGGGGAGCGTGGCGGCAGTTTGTCGTTCCAGTGCCACCTGGCGATCACCTCTCGCGCCATGCGCAGGCCGTCGGCGTCGTTCTCCGCCATCCATTCGGCGACGCCGGACACCGTGGCGTGCATCTCTGCGCCACCCAGGTCCTCGTCGGTCGCGATCTCGCCGGTCGCCGCCTTGAGCAGCGGCGGGCCGGCCAGGAACACCTTGGCCTGGTTGCGCACCATGATGACGTAGTCGCTAAGGCCCGGGAGATAGGCGCCGCCCGCCGTCGACGATCCATGCACGACCGTCACCTGCGGGATGCCGCGCGCCGACATGCGGGCCTGGTTGGCGAAGCCGCGGCCGCCGGGCACGAAGATCTCGGCCTGGTAGAGGAGGTTGGCGCCGCCTGACTCGACCAGGTTCACGACCGGCAGCTTGTTCTCCATGACGATCTGCTGGATACGCTGGCCCTTGCGCTGGCCGGAGGGCGCCACCGTGCCGCCCTTGATCGCCGAGTTCGACGCCGAGACGATGCAGCGCACGCCCTCGACATAGCCGATGCCGGCGACCGAGCCGCCGCCCGCGCTCGATCCGTCCTTGTCGTCGTGCATGCGATAACCCGCGAGCGGCATCAGCTCGAGGAAGGGCGCGCCTCTGTCGAGCAGTAGCGCGATACGCTCCCGCGGCATGAGCTGTTTGCGCTTACGAAAGCGCTCGCGCGATTTCTCGGACGTTGCCTGCACGCTCGCCTCGGCTGCGCGGAACTCCGCTATCGCGGCCAGCATGCGCTCGCGGTTCTTCTTGAAGTCGTCGCTGTTGGCGTCGATGGCGCTTTCCAGAACGGGCATCGCTCAGCCCCCCAGCACTTTGGGAGTCTTGGCGAGATGGAAACCGTTGAACGGCTGCGATCTGTCCGTCGCCGGCAGGTCGACCGAGCGGTTGGCCAGCGGCACGCCGCCGTCGATCCTGATCTCGGTGCCGGTGATGTAGGAGGACGCGTCGCTCAACAGGAAGCACACCGCCGCCGACACTTCGCTCTCCGTTCCGAGACGGCCGAGCGGGCAGTGGCCCTTGAGCTTGGGGATCTGTTCCTTGAATGCGCCGGAGTAGGTGTCCATACCCGACGAGGCGATCCAGCCCGGCGCCACCGAGTTCACGCGCACGCCCGACACCGCCCATTCGTAGGCCAGGGTCATGGTGAGGTTGGCCATGCCAGCGCGCGCCGCACCGGTGTGCACCATGGTGGGGAAACCGTTGCGGTAGTCCGCGGTCATGTTGACGATCGAGCCGCCGTGCTCGCGCATCGCCTGCACGTAGACCTCGCGGCTCACCAGAAAGTCGCCGGTGAGATTGTTGCGCACCACGACATCGAATCCCTTGGCGCTGAGCTCAGCGGCGGGCGAGGGGAACTGGCCGCCCGCATTGTTGAACAGGCCGTGGATACGGCCATTCTTCGCCACGATCTTCGCGACCGCTTCCTTGACCTGTGCTTCCTCGCGAATGTCGAAGGCGTGCGTCTCGCAGGTGCCGCCCGCCGCCTCGATCTCGGCTTTGACGGTGTCGAGCTTCTCCTGCTTGCGGCCGGCGATCGCGACGTGCGCGCCCAGGGCCGCGATCTCGTGCGCGGTGCAGCGGCCGATGCCGCTGCCGCCGCCGGTCACGACGACGGTCCGGCCGGCAAAGAGTCCGGGCGTGAACACCGACCGGTAAGACATTCTTCGACTTCCTCCCAGGGCTCTGAACGGCCGTTTATCGGCCTGTAGTTGACGTTTACGTAAAGGTCAAGTAAGCCCGCCTGACCATTACTGGACCGGAGGAACTGGCCATGACCTTGCAGGAAATCACCGCGAAAATGAAGGAAGGCGCGTCGAAGAAGTCGGCCTTCGGCAACACCGTAAAGTTCTCGACGGACAAGGGCGTCGTCTACATCGACGGCAACGCCAATCCCCCGGTCGTCAGCAACGACGACAAGGATGCCGATTGCACCCTGAAGATGGACTTCAGCGACTTTTCCGACCTGATCGATCGCAAGCTCGACGGCATGACCGCGTTCATGACCGGCAAGCTCAAGATCGAAGGCGACATGGGCGTTGCCATGAAGCTGCAGAGCATCCTGAACTAAAGTTCAGGCTTCGAGATCGAAACGAAAGGGCCCTCGTGGGCCCTTTTTGTTTGTCTCAGTCCTCGCGGCCCTTGTGATAGTGCCGCTTGGCCTTGGCGCGGTTGCCGCACGACGCCATCGAGCACCAACGGCGCTTGCCGGCCCGGCTGTCGTCGAGGAAGAGGTAGAGGCAGTCGGGATTGGCGCAGCGCCGGACCTTCTCGAGCCTGGGGCCGGCCAGCAAATCGCCCGCCGACCACAGTATCGGCGCCAACAGGCTGAGCGCCGTCCCCGATTTCATGTCGACGTCCCATTCGTAGCCTTCGCGGCCGCGCTTCAGCGTCCTGCGCGTAGGCGCGGAGGCCAGCGCAGCATTCAGCGCGTCGAGGTCGCGTGCCGCCGGCAGCTTGCCCTGGGCCTGGGCGTCGAACAGACGATGGATCGTCTCGCGTAGGCCAAGGGCCGTCTCGAACTCTTTGGCCGTCGGCGCCTTGGTCCCCTTGGCCCAGCCGGCGAGGTCGGCGGGCGTATTGAGCGTCTCCGTGGGTACGGCTTGGCCGCGCCAGTAACGCGTGTTGGCGAAGTCGAGGCAAAGGTCGGGGCGGATCATGTCGTGCACATGATAACCGGATGACCGGTTGACAAGCTCCTGCTCCTTTTATAACTACATAACCAGTTAACTAGTTATATAGGAGGAAGGCATGTTTGACCACGTTTCCATCGGCGTCAGCGACATCAAGGCGTCCGGCAGGTTCTACGACGCGGTGCTGAAGCCGATCGGCTACACGCGCCTGTCGGACGGCGAGACCGCGCTGGGCTATGGCGCGAAGGACGCGGGCCTGTGGCTGCTCGCCGCCAAGACGCCGGTGCCGGCCAACAAGGAGTCGGGCCTGCATTTCTGCTTCGTGGCCAAGGATCGCGCCGGCGTCGACGCCTTCCATGCCGCCGCCCTCAAGAACGGCGGCACGGACAACGGCAAGCCGGGTGTGCGCGCGGACTACAGCCCCAAGTACTACGCCGCGTTCGCCGTCGACCCGGACGGCTATCGCATCGAGGCTTACTGCGGAAAATAGAGCGTGACGACTTCAGTCATCACGCTTTGATCAGGCCGCCGTCTCGGCGATGACCTCGAGCGGCACCACTTCGACGCCGTTGTTCGAGGCGAGCCGCGTCTTGGCGGTGTAGTCGGAGAAGAAGGCGCGAGTCTGCAGGATCTTTGCAGCCTCGTCGTCCTTGGGCGTGGCGAGGTGGTAGTAGTCCTCGCCGTCGCGTGCCTTGAGGCAGCGATAGCCGATCCGGCCCTTGAGGTCCGGATCGGAATCGAGGGCGGCGATGAACTGGGCGATGTCCTTGTGCCAGGTCTCCTGCGAGCCGGCCTGGAAACGATACTTGATCAGGAACTGCTTCATGGTGTCCTCCTGGCGAACAGTTAGGAACCAAAGGAGCACTTCCGCAAGTATGGACAAAAATGATACCAAGGGCGCATGAGCAAGCGCCCGCACCAGTGCCCCGTCGCCGCCTTCCAGAAGATGATCGGTGGCAAGTACAAGCTGCGCATCGTCTGGGACCTGCAGGAGGGGCCGCGGCGCTACGGCGAAATACGGGTCGGATTGCTGCGCGGAGCCGCCGGCACGTCGGCGATCGCGCCGCGCGTGCTCAGCCGCGAGCTGAAGGCGCTCACCGAGTCCGGGCTGATCGCGCGCAAGGACTACGGCACAGTGCCGCCGAAGGTCGAGTATCGCCTCACCCCGAAGGGCAAGAGCTTCGTGCCGGTGATCGCCGCCATCCGCAGATGGGGCGACCGGCACCTCGTTGCCGCTTCCTAGAAGCCCCCCGCTAGAATCCGACAGCCGCGCCGTCGCGGCGGCTTTCCGAGGCGCCGAGATAGGGCCCGCCGTCGGGGAACTTCCAGATGATCTGGCTGGCGCCGAACGCGCCGTTCGGCCACGGCTGGCGCGTCAGCTTGTGCCCGAGCGCTTCGAGACCGGTCGCGGTGTCGGGGGCCATGTGGCTCTCCGTCCAGATCGTGCCGTCGCTCTCGTGCACGCGCCAGCGCGGCGCATCGATCGCGGCCTGCGGGTTCTGGCCGTAGTCGACGATGCGCGAGAACACCTGCATGTGGCCCTGCGGCTGCATGGCGCCGCCCATCAGGCCGAAGGTCGCGACCGGCTTGCCGTCCTTGGTGATAAAGGCGGGGATGATCGTGTGGTACGGGCGCTTCTGAGGGCCAACCTCGTTGGGATGCCCCTTGGTCGTGACGAAACCCGAGGCGCGGTTCTGGAGCGCGATGCCGGTGCCGGGCGGCACGATGCCCGAGCCGAAGCCCGTGTAGTTCGACTGGATCAGCGAGATCATCATGCCCGAGGCGTCGGCCGCACCGAGATAGATCGTGCCGCCGTCCTTGGGCGTGCCGGGCCCGAAGTTCTTCGCCTTCTTCGGATCGATCAGCTTGGCGCGGCTCTTGAGGTACCCCTTGTCGAGCATCTGCTTGGGCGTCACTTCCATGAAGCGCGGGTCGGACACGTAGCGCCAGATGTCGGCGAAGGCGAGCTTCATCGCCTCGATGCGCAGGTGCGCCATCGTGGCGCTGTCGGGATCGTGATCGGCCACGTCGAAATTCTCGAGGATGCCCAGCGCCATCAGCGCGCCGATGCCCTGGCCCGACGGCGGGATCTCGTGCAGCGTCGTGCCGCGATAGGTGAGGCCGAGCGGATCGACCCAGTCGGCCTTGTGCGCGGCCAGGTCTTCCTTGCGCAGCGCGCCGCCGGTCTCGCGGGCGTACTTGTCCATCTTCTCGGCGAGCTCGCCGCGATAAAAGGACTCGCCCTTGCTCTCGGCGATCATCGTCAACGTCTTTGCCTGGTCGGGGAATTTCCAGATCTCGCCCGCCTTGGGCGCGCGGCCGTTGGGCAGGAAGGCCTTCACCCAGCTCTCCTGGCCCTTCAGACGGTCGATCGCGGCGTCCCACTGGCGCGCCACCAAGTAGGAGACGCGATAGCCGTCATGCGCGTACTTGATCGCGGGCTCGAACAGGTCGGCGAAGGGGAGCTTGCCGTAGCGCTTGCTGAGTTCGACCCAGAGCGACACGGCGCCCGGCACGCTGACGGTGCCCCAGCCGACGCTGGGCATCGCCGCCATGCCGGCGTACTTGTCGGGCGTCATCAGCGCGGGCGAATGGCCCGAGGCGTTGAGGCCCACGAGCTTGGTGCCGTCCCACAGGATGCAGAAGGCGTCCGAGCCGATGCCGTTCATCGTGGGCTCGGTGATGGTGATGGCCGCCGCCGCCGCGATCGCGGCATCGACGGCGTTGCCGCCCTTGGCCAGCATGCGCAGGCCCGCGGTCGAGGCGAGGTGCTGCGAGGTTGCGACGACGTTCTCGGCAAAGATCGGCAGCTTCTTGCTGGCGTAGGGAAACTCGTAATTGAAGGACGGCACTCGAAGATCCTTTCTGATCACTCACTCGCAGCCAGAGTCTCGATGCGCGCCACGAAGCGCGGCGTCTGCACGAACTGGCGATGTTCGGCGTCGCTCTTGCCCAACAGGCGGCTGAGGTCGATCAGGCCGGAGCCCGCGATCTCACCCATCCGTCCAGAGATCGACACGGTCTGGCCAAGCCGCAGGGTTTTTAGCGCCGCAATGGCCGACTCGGAAAGTCCCGCCGGCAGTGTTTCTCGTGGGCGGGAAGAGAAAAGGTCGCCGGTGCTCTTCAAAATGCTGTTCAGCGTCGACAAAGTCCCGTCGTTGAAGGCGTAAAGTGTGACCTGCGGACCGATCTCCAGCGTGATGGTGACGTTCTGGGCGTTGCCCTCCACCGTCCGCAGAATGGCACGCCAGTCGCTGAAAGGGCCGATCTTCGCCCAGAGGGCAACGCTCTGCTTGGCCGCCTCCTCGATCTGCAGTGGATTGTTGGACGCGAGCGCGGGCTTGGCGAGCGCCTGCAGCCCATCGAGGAACGCCTTCTGCTGGGCGTTCTTCTCGTAGTAGGCGCGGTCGAACAGACAGCCCCCGAGCACGAGGCCGAGGCCACCGAAGAGGAGGGAACGGCGGCCCGCGATCATGCCGCCTTCGGCTTGTCTGTTTTCTGGGCCTTGGCGCGCTCTTCTTCCTTCAGTTCCTTCTTCGAGAGCTTGCCTACAGGAGTCTTCGGCAGTTCGGCGCGGATCTCGAGAGCAACAGGCATCTCGTGCTTGCCGATCTTGTCCTTCAGGTGCGCGATCATCTCGTCGAAGGTGAGCGAGGTGCCGGGTTTCAGCTTCACGAACACCTTGGGAGCCTCGTGGCGATGCTCGTGCGGAATGCCGATCACGATGCATTCCTCGACCGACGGATGCTCGTAGACGGCTTCCTCGATCATGCGGGGATAGACGTTGTAGCCGGACGAGATGATCAGGTCCTTGGAGCGGTCGACCAGATAGAGCCAGCCGCCTTCGTCCATGTAGCCCATGTCGCCGGTGCGCAGGCCCTTCCACTTCGATCCGGGATGATCGAACAGCACCAGCGCCGTCTCGTCGGGCTTCTTCCAGTAGCCCTTCATGACCTGCGGGCCGATGATGCAGACTTCACCGACATTCGCCTTGCCCGGCGGCAGCACGCGGTCGGGATTGTCCATGTCGCGCACCTCGATGATCGTGCCGGGCATCGGCACGCCGCACGAACCGATCCGGCGCACGCTCTTGTCGATCGGGCAGATCGCGCCGGTGGGCGAGGTCTCGGTGAGCCCGTAGCCCTCGATGAGGGTGGCGCCGGTCAGCTTCTCGAAGCTCTGCTGCACTTCCACCGGCAGCGGCGCGCCGCCGGACATGCAGATCTTGAGCGCCTTGAGATCGAGGCCCTGCGCCTTGGGGTGCTTCAGGATCGCGGTGTAGAGCGTCGGCACGCCGGGCAGGAACGTCGGCTTCTTGGTCGCGAGGTCCTTCACGATCATGTCGATGTCGGGCCGCGGATAGAGAATGAGCTGATTGCCGTTCTTCACCGCGCCCAGCATGATTCCGGAGAGCGCATAGATGTGGAACAGCGGCAGCACGCACACGACCTTCTCGGTGCCGGCGACCGTATTGGGCGCCGTCCAGGCCTGGCCCTGCGCCATCGCCGCCACGACGCAGCCGTGCGTCAGCATCGCGGCCTTCGGGAGTCCCGTGGTGCCGCCGGTGTACTGCAGCAGTGCCACCTCGTCCCACAGGTCGCCCTCGACCGGATGCGCCAGATAGGTGCCGTTGTTGTCGAGCAGGTCCTTGAACGACATGTGCCACTCGTCGCGCGGCCACGGCGAGATTTCCTTCTTCTTGGCGAGCGGATAGAGCCAGCTCTTGGGCCACGGCAGATAGTCGGCGATCGAGCCCACGATCAGCTTCTTGAGGCGCGTCTTGCCGCGCATCGCGGCCATCTTCGGGTAGAGCGCCAGGACGTCGAGCGTGACCAGGATGTCAGTCTCGCTGTCGCCGATCTTGAACTCGAGTTCGCGCGCGGCATCGAGCGGGCTGTAGTTCACGACGCGGCCGCCGGCCTTCAGGATGCCGAAGAAGGCGATCAGGTAATGCGGCGTGTTGGGAAGATAGAGGCCGACATTGACGCCGGGGCCGACCCCCAGCTTCTGGAAGCCGGCGGCGGCGTGATCGGACGCTTCGCGGTAGTCGGCGAAAGTCATGATCTTGTCGAGGAAGTCGGTGAACGGCCGGTTGCCGTACTGGACGCAGCTCTCCTCGAAAATCTGGTGGATGGTCTTCTTCGGTACGTCGAGTTCCCACTTCACGCCGACGGGATAGCTCGTCTCCCAAGGGTATTGCGCCATTTGTCTTGTTCCTCCCGTCGCCAACTATGGCACACGGTATGAATAAGAGTAGAGCGTCTCGAACCCGAGGCTGCGGTAGAGCGGCAGTGCCGCCTCGTTGGTCGCCACCACCTGCAAATAGGCAAGCCGCGCGCCGTGCGCCTTGCCCCACGCCACGATGCTGCAGGTCAGGCGCCGCGCCAGGCCGCGCCGCCGTGCCCGCGGCGCCACCAGCACGTCGAACACGCCCACATGCTCGCCGTCGGCGACACCCAGCGCAAAGGCCATCGGTCCTTCGGCATCCTCGACGCTGGCGAACGCCACGGGCGCGGCGATCGACGTCAGCATGCGGGCCATTGTCTCGCGATGGGCGGGCGCAACGGGACTCTGCTCGGCGAAGCCTGCCAGCCAGGCGGGCGAGGGGGCGGCGGCGATCTGCACCTCGGGATCGGCGGCGAACCGCCTGTCGATCGGCGCCACCTGGACGAGGCTCTCGTCGATACGGCGGTAGCCGGCGCCGGCGAGGACCCTGTCGGCGTCGGGCGGGGCCAGCGGCGTCAGGCGCCAGACCGGCGTCTGGCCGCGCTCGCGATAGGCCACTTCCAAGGCGTCCTTCACATTCGGCGTGAACTTGGAATCCGGAGCTAAGGCATTGATTGAATTTGCTCTTTTCGTGTAACCGCCGGCAAAGCGCTGGACCCAGCCGTGGCTGTGGCGGGTTTCCAGGGCGGGCCAGGCACGAAAGGCTTTGCGCTCGAGAGATTCGATAGACAAGATTCCGCCTCTGTGATAAAAGTTAACACAATAAAAACAATCAGTTATTTTACTAACTGTAAGTTACACATGAACAGTGTCGACCCCCCTTTTGTCGAAGTTCGTGTTCGTCGGCAGCCGCCTTCCCGGCCTACCTCCCAGGCGTCATACCCGCGGCTGCCGACCTTCCTTCTCCTCACAGCCTTCCTGTTCCTCGCCGCCTGCGCCGGCGGATCGCGCGGCACGGGCGGCGGCTATAGCGACCAGCCGCCCAGCAACCGTACTGCCTACGTCGCATGGCAGGAATGGAGCCGCTTCGGCCGCTCCACCGTCGTCTATGGCGGCAGCGCCCACGGCTATACGAACCGGGCCGGCGTCAGCGAGCGGAGCGAGCCGCTGTCGAGCCGGGTCGGCGACTATTGGGGCAGCTGCGGCCATCCCGAGTGGAACGGTCATACGTCGGGCCGGCCGTGGTCGGGCGCGTTCGTCGCCTGGACGATGAGTCATTCGGGTGTGAGCGCCTCCGATTTCCCGCGGGTCGGTCGCCACGGCAGCTATCTCGCGAGCCTGTTCGATCACGAGCGCGCCGGCAGCAAGGCCTTCCTGCTGCATGGACCGTCCGAATACTCGCCCAAGCCGGGCGATCTCGTCTGCACCGGTACGGCAGGTCCCACCTGGCGCTACAGCGATCCGCGCACCGCGCGGCGGCGCATCGACTCGACGGCGAACCACTGCGATGTCGTGGCCTATGTGCGCAGCGGCTACATCTACGCGATCGGCGGCAACGTGAAGGACAGCGTCACGATGAGCCTCTATCCCGCCGATTCACGCGGCCGCCTGCTGTCGAGTTCCGCCCATCCCTGGATGATGGTCGTGGAAAATCGCGTGAATTAACGCGCACACCCTCATCCTGGGGAGTCCTGCGAAAAAGGGCGTCTCGAAGGATGGGCCCCAGACGTGGTGCGCGTTCCCATCCTTCGAGACGCGCTGCGCGCTCCTCAGGATGAGGGTGTGCGGGTTTAAGCCGCCTTGGCTTTGGCGGCGGCCTCGTCGGCGGCGTTCTTGCCCTGCATCCAGTCGGCGACATGCTCGGCGATCATGATCGTGGGCGCGTTGGTGTTGCCGCCGACCAGCGTCGGCATCACCGACGCATCGACGACGCGCAGGCCCTCGATCCCGCGCACGCGGCACTGGTGATCGACCACTGCCATCGCGTCGTTGTCGGGACCCATCTTGCAGGTGCCGACCGGGTGATAGATCGTCTCGCACTTGGCGCGGATCCACTGCTCGATCTCGGCGTCGGTCTTCACCGCGGCGCCGGGCTGGAACTCCGCGGCGCGGTAGGGATCGAGGCCCGACTGGGCGAAGATTTCGCGGCCCATCTTCACACCGGCGATCAGGGTGTCGAGATCAGCCCGCTCGGCCAGGTAGTTCGCATCGATCAGCGGATGCGCCAGCGGATTCTTCGATGCCAGACGGATCGTCCCCTTGCTCTCCGGCCGCAGGGTGCAGACGTGGAGGCTGTAGCCGTTCTTCTTCATCTGGGTGCGGCCGTGGTCGACGACCATCACCGGCAGGAAGTGGAACTGCACGTCGGGTGCCGACAGGCCCGGCCGCGTGCTGACGAAGCCGCCCGACTCGGCGATCGGCGAGGTTCCGGGGCCCTTCTTGTCCTTCCAGTACTTGTAGAGCGACATCAGCTTGTTGGCCGTGTCGTAGGTGTCGCGCGTCTCGCAGAACTGCAGGATCGAGGCGTCGAGATGATCCTGCAGGTTGCCGCCGACGCCGGGAATGTCGAACAGCGGCCGGATGCCGACCGAGCTCAGGTGATCGGCCGGGCCGATGCCCGAGAGCATGAGGAGCTGCGGTGAGTTGATGGCGCCGCCCGCGAGGATGATCTCGCGGCTGCAGCGCGCGACTTCGTCCTGGCCCTTGTGGCGGTAGCGCACGCCCATCGCGACGTTCTGGTCGAGGATGATGCGCTCGACCTGGGCGTTGGTGATCACGTGCACGTTGTTCTTGTTGCGCTCGACGGCGGGATGCAGATAGGCGCTCGCCGTGCTCCAGCGACGCCTGTCCTTCTGCGTCACCTGATAGTAGCCGACGCCTTCCTGCGTGGCGCCGTTGAAGTCGGTCACGCGCTTGTGGCCGGCCTGTTCGGCAGCCATCAGGAACGCTTCGTTGATCGGCAGCGGATCGACCTGGTCGGCGACGTTGAGCGGGCCGCCGGCACCATGGAATTGATCGCCGCCGCGCTCGTTGTTCTCGGCCTTTTTGAAGAAGGGCAGCACGTCGTTGTAGCTCCAGCCCTCGTTGCCGAGCTGGCGCCAGTGATCGTAGTCCCAGGCGTTGCCGCGGACATACAGCATCGCGTTGATCGCCGACGAACCGCCCAGCGTCTTGCCGCGCGGCCAGTACATGCGCCGGTTGTTGCAATGAGTTTGGGGCGTGGTCTCGTAGCGCCAGTTGTACGGCGACTTGTCGCCAAGGCTCGCGAAGCCGGCCGGCATCTTCAGCAGGAACGAATCGTCGGCGGGACCCGCCTCGAGGATGAGGATGCGCAGCCGATAGTCCTCGGCGAGGCGGTTGGCGATTGCGCTGCCGGCCGAGCCGGCGCCGATGATAATGTAGTCGTAGGGCCAGGACATGATCTCTACCTAAGGAAGTTTGTTCTCGATCACGGTGAAAAACGGGCGGGCGGCAATGGGCGACAAAAAGCCCTTCTCGTCCAGTGGAAATACGCTGCGGGTTACCGAGTCGTGCACATTGCCGCCGATAGCGTGCACTTTCCCGGGCCGCACTTCGACCACGATGTCGCAATGGCCCGGGCCGCGATTGAGGTTCTCGAGCGTCGTGCCGCTGCCGTCGCGCGCCGCGCACAAGAGATCGCCGACCCGCGGCGCGCGCTCGTTCACGTGATGCGCGACGAAGGCGGCTCCCGGCCGCTTCTCGCGCAGGACGATGCGCTCGACGTAGATCGTGTGGCGGGCGTCGGGGCAGAATTTTTCGCGCGGCACGCCCGCGCTCTCGACGACCCACGAGATGAACGCCGCCGACCACGGCACCTCGGTATCGAGGCCGGTGAGTTTGGGCCGGTCGACGCTCTTCCAGTAGTCGTTGATGCGTTCGGGGGCGTTGGTTTCCTGCACACCCAGGATCTCGACCCGGGGCTCGCCGGGTTGCGTGAAGTCGATCGTCTGGCGGCCGAAGCGGAACCACTCCTGTACTGCCAGCAACACCATCGAGTCCCTGGCGCTGGAGGACGGCGGCGGAGCCTCGGGGCGCCACGACGAGGCAGGGCAGGCGCCAAGTGGCGCGAGGCTCGATGCCTGCACGGCGGTCTTTGTCGGTGCGGTCGGCTGCGCACAGGCGCCGAGCACAAGGAACGCCGCCAGGGTCAGTCGGCGCATCACCATCTTCCGATGCCGCCGATCACGATGGTCGGCACGTTCGCGGTGTGGCTGGCGACGGTCATGACCTGGGAGCCTGGCCGGCGTCCGTCGCGCGGTTCGGAGACCTCGACACCGGCCTTCTTGAGACGCGCGTGGCAACGGCCGATGTCCGGCGTGCGCCAACTCAGGCCCCAAAGCTGGTCGGGCTCATCGGACACGCCCTTTTTCAGATCGTGCGCGATCTCGACCACGAGATCGCCGCAACGGAAAAACAGCAGCCGCGCATTCCATTTCGGATTGCTGCGATCGAGCCGCAGGTCGAGCCCGAGCCGGCCCGCATAGAGCGCGATGGCGCGCTCGGGATTGGGCGTGCGCACCACGACATGGTCGAGCGCGGAGATGGATGCGGCTTCATCGCTGCTCTTCAACGGCGAAGCGGGGATGGTGTCATTGCGCTGGATCAAGGCGATCGGCACCTGATGCGTGGCAGCGGGAGAGAGGACGAGCGTGTCGCCCGCCATCTCGGCGGGTACGGCGCGGCGCTCCAGCAGCTTCGTTGCCTTGTCGAGCGACTCGGTCGCGAAAACCATCGACGCAAGACGCGCCGTCGACGCATCGTCCTCGACCGCGATGCCGACATTGCCGACGCGCAGCCTACCGTTCTGCGCCTGACGGCCGAGCAGGGTCTCGTACGCGCCGATCGCGCCGTTATGAAACGACGCGCGCAGAGTCAGATGATCGAGCGCGGTAATCACGGCATCAGCCGATGCGCTTGAGGTCCGCCTTGTACTGCGCGCCGCGGCGGACGTAGCTCTCCGCGCTCATGCGCAGGCGCGTGACATTGTCCTCGCTCACCTCGCGCACCGCCTTGGCGGGCGCCCCGAAGATCAGCGCCTTGTCCTCGAATTTCTTGCCCTCGGTCACGACGGCGCCGGCGCCGACCAGCGAGTTCTTGCCGATCACCGCGTGGTTCAGCACCACCGCGCCGACACCGATCAGGGAGCCGTCGCCGACGGTGCAGCCGTGCAGCATGACACAATGGCCGATCGTCACGCCCTTGCCCAGCACCAGCGGGCAGCCGGGATCGGTGTGCAGCACCGAGCCGTCCTGCACGTTGCTGCCGTCGCCGATGGTGATCGGCTCGTTGTCCGCGCGCAGCACCGCGCCCGGCAGGATGCTGACGTTCTCTCCCAGGATCACCGATCCGATAAGCACCGCCTCGTCCGAGACGTAGCAGGAGGTCGGAATCACCGGTTTCTTGTCGCCAAGCTGATAAATCGCCATTTTCTCCCCTTCCGTTTACGTAAACCCACATTGACGTTTACGTAAACGTTAACTATGACTTTTCGCATCATGCCCGTCACCGCCACGTCAGCAGTTTCCAGCGAGCCGCGCGATCCACTGCGCATCTATAGCATCGCCGAATTGGCGCGCGAGTTTGCGATCACGGCGCGCACCATCCGCTTCTACGAGGACGAGGGGCTGATCAAGCCCCGGCGTCAGGGCCTGACCCGCCTGTACAGCGCCGGCGACCGCACGCGGCTGGGCTGGATCCTGCGCGGCAAGCGGCTGGGCTTCTCGCTGGCCGAGATCAAGGAACTGCTCGACCTCTACCAGGTCGACCGCACCGGCGTGAGCCAGCTGCGCGAACTGCAGCGCCGCAGCCGCCTGCACATCGAGGATCTGCAACGCCGCCGTAGCGATCTCGATGCACACATCAAGGAATTCGAGGACGTGGAAATCCAGGTCGCCGCCGAGCTGAAGAAGCGCGGCGCCGAGACCGGGAACGACTGAGACCGAGACCGAGACTAGGGAGGACACAATGGCCGTCTACAAGGCTCCGCTGAAAGACATTCAGTTCGTCATGAACGAAGTGCTCGACGTATCGAGCCTCTCCAGGCTGCCGGGCTACGAGGACGCCACGCCCGACACGATCCACGCGATCCTCGAGGAAGCCGCCAAGCTCTGCGAGAACGTGCTGTTCCCGCTCAATCGCACGGGCGATGAGGAAGGCTGCCACTACGAGAACGGCGTCGTGCGCACGCCCAAGGGTTTCAAGGAGGCCTACGACCAGTTCCGCGACGGCGGCTGGACCGGCACGACCTGCGATGCCGAATATGGTGGCCAGGGGCTGCCGGCGACTCTGGGCTTCGCGCTGACCGAGCTGTTCACCGCGTCGAACCAGGCCTTCGCAATGTATCCTGGCCTCAGCCACGGCGCCTACGAGGCGCTGGCGCAACACGGCTCCGACGAATTGAAGAAGCGGTACCTGCCCAAGCTCGCCGACGGCACCTGGTCGGGCACGATGTGCCTCACCGAGCCCCAGTGCGGCACCGACCTCGGCCTCATTCGTACGAAGGCCGAGCCGCGTAGCGACGGCAGCTACGAGATTACCGGCACCAAGATCTTCATCTCCGCGGGCGAACACGACCTCACCGAGAACATCCTGCACCTGGTGCTGGCGCGCCTGCCGGATGCGCCCGGCGGCACCAAGGGCATCTCGCTCTTCCTCGTGCCGAAGTTCATTCCCAAGGCCGACGGCAGCGTCGGCGAGCGTAACGGCATCCGCTGTGGCGCCGTCGAGCACAAGATGGGCATCAAAGCCAACGCGACCTGCGTCATGAATATGGACAATGCGCGCGGCTGGCTGGTCGGCGAGACGAACCGCGGCATGAACGCCATGTTCGTGATGATGAATGCCGCTCGCCTTGGCGTCGGCATGCAGGGTCTCGGCATTGCCGAGTGCGCCTACCAGAGCGCCGTCGCCTATGCGCGCGATCGCCTGCAGAGCCGCTCGCTCACCGGCCCGAAGAATGCCGCGGGTCCCGCCGATCCGATCATCGTGCATCCCGACGTGCGCCGCATGCTGCTGACGCAGAAGTCGTTCACCGAAGGCGCGCGTGCGCTGGCGCTCTGGGTCGGCATGTTGATCGACGAGTCGCATCGCCATCCCGATGCGGCCAAGCGCGAGGCCGCCGACGACCTGATCCAGATGCTGACGCCGATCATCAAGGCCTACTTCACCGACATGGGCAGCGAGTGCGCCAACACGGCGGTGCAGGTCTATGGCGGCCACGGCTTCATCCGCGAGCACGGCGTCGAGCAGCTCGTGCGCGACGCGCGCATCACGCAGCTCTACGAGGGCACCAACGGCATCCAGGCGCTCGATCTCGTCGGCCGCAAGCTGCCGATGAAGGGTGGCCGCGCGGCGCAGCGCCTGCTGGGCGAGATCGGCGGCTTCGTCGCGGCGAACAAGGCCAACGACAAGATGAAGGAATTCGTCGACCCGCTCGAGAAGGCGCTGGGCCG
The DNA here is from genome assembly GCA_903839865.1 of Enhydrobacter aerosaccus. GTDB lineage: Bacteria > Pseudomonadota > Alphaproteobacteria > Reyranellales > Reyranellaceae > Reyranella > Reyranella aerosaccus_A. The sequence goes on from CAIMEE010000562.1 coordinate 33,941, forward strand.
TGTGCAAGATGCGGCGCTCTACCTGATGCAGAACGCGATGAAGAACCCGGACGAGGCGGGCGCCGCCGCGACCGACCTGCTGCGGCTGATGGCGCTCACGGCGATGACCTACATGTGGGGCCGCATCTGCGCCGCCGCGCTCAAGGGTCTCGAGGCCGGCAACGACAAGGCGTTCTACGAAGCCAAGCTCATGACCGCGCGCTTCTACATTGCCCGCGTGCTGCCGCAGACCACGTCGCTCAACCACCAGATCAAGGCAGGTGCGGCGTCGCTGATGGCCATGCCGGCGGAAGCGTTCTGATTCGCGGTCCGGAAGACTAAGGCTCGGTCTTCGCGAAGGCCGGCAACTCGGCGAGACGCTTCGTCATCGCGCGCAGGCGCGGCATCTCGGCTTCAGTGTCGACGCCGAGGCCTACGCGCGCGAGCCGCTCGGCGATGAAGGCCGTGACGTCGGCGGGCGTCAGCCGGCCCAGCAGCAGGAACTGATCGGGCGCGGCCATCGCATCGACGGCCTTGAGCGCATTCTTCATGCGCATCGTGCACTCGTTGATCCACGGCAGATGGACCTTCTCCGGCGGATGATGGTTGCGCTCATAGGCGGCATGGAGGCCCTTGTCGCAGGCGCCCATCATCAACGAGGCGAGCCGCTGCACCGCCCGCCGGTCGGCGCCCGAGGCCGGCATCAGCGCGCGCTCGCGGCCATACACCTCGTCGAGATGGTCGACGATCGCGGCGCTGTCGAGCAGCGCCTCGCCGTCGTCGAGAATCAACGCGGGGATGCGGCCCAGCGGATTGGAGACCTTCACCTCTTCCCAGTTGGCGAAGCCCGTGAGATCGCGCGTTTCGTACGGCATGCCGTAATGCTGAAGCGTGATCGCGACACGGCGGGTGTAGGGCGAGCGGTTCACTCCGATCAGAATCATGCGGGTTCCATTGGCTTTTATGGTCAGTAACGACCGTAATAGGTATTCCCGCGCGACACGCCC
>CAIMEE010000563.1 GCA_903839865.1 Enhydrobacter aerosaccus
ACCTAAGCAACGGCAACCGTCTGTCTGGAGGTTGGGCTATCCGCGTCGCCAGTCCGGATAGGAGAGTGCCCACCAGCCGGGCGGATCGAATTTCTTCCACGCGCCTTCGGGCTGCGCGAGGCGATCGGCCACGGCGTAGACCGCGGACGGGTGATGTCCGAGGCCGAGATGGCTGCCGTAGACCTCGATGTTCTCGGCCTCTGGGCCCGCGATATTGAGACAGGCCTGCCACGCACAGATGCCGTCGCTGCGGCTGAAGATCGAGGTCGTCGGCACCGGCGGCGCGTCGGCCAGCTGCTCGCTCAGCAGGTCGCGCTCGGAGACCTTGCGGCCCGAGGCGAGTTCATACGCCTGCCACGCGTTCGTCGACTGCGGCGAGCCCGCGAAGGGACTGCCGAGGCTGATCATGCAGCGGATCTTGTCCGGCGCTCGTTTGGCGAGCTGGCGCGCGTAGAGGCCGCCCAGGCTCCAGCCGACCAGACTGATCTTGCGCTGGCCGTAGCGCTCGTACAGTTCGTCGATGCGCGCCATCATGTCGGCCTCGACAGTCTCGCGCAGGCCGAGATTGCGGCCGAGCTTCCAGCCGTGAACGGCATGGCCGCGCGATTTCAGGAACCCGCGCAGCGGCCGCGTGCTGCGGTCGTCGGCCAACAGGCCGGGCAGGACGAGCACAGGATGACCGTCGCCTGGCGGCGTCATCGCAAGCCAGGGCTGCATTAGGAAGAAAGCGCCCAATTCGGGCAGGGCGCGCGTCTCGAGCAGCATGAGCGCGCGCGACGGCGCCGGTGGATCGATGGCCGCCTGCAGCGGCCGAGGATCGATAACCGGCAGTGTGTGATTTGAGGGATACATTGAACTCCTTAAACGCTACGCGATGAGTACAACGTTGTGCGACGCAACATGGACGCATGAAAAATGCTGCGCCGCAATATATATCTGCTAATCCCCTGTAATGACTGGTAGATTTTCCATCATCTGCTACGTAACTGTGACGGCGAGAGCGGCGAACCGGGGCAGCGGAAAGGGTCGGAGCAGCGTTGGCGACATCACAGGCGACACCGGCAGCCGGCGTGCATGCAGCCTATCGTCCGGACATCGACGGTCTTCGCGCCGTCTCGATCCTGGCGGTCGTGCTCTATCACGCGTTCCCGCGCGTCCTGGGCTCGGGCTACATCGGCGTCGACGTCTTCTTCGTCATCTCGGGATATCTGATCGGCGGCCTGATCAGCGCCGAACTCGCCGCCGGTACCTTCAGCTTCGCGCGCTTTTATACCCGCCGCGTGCGGCGCCTGTTTCCGGCGCTGATTCTCGTCGTGGCCTTCACGCTCCTGGTGGGCTGGTACTGGATGTTCGCGGAGGAGTTCCGTCTGCTCGGGCGGCATGCGTTCGCGGCGTCGCTGTTCGTGGCGAACTTCCCGCCGATGGGCGAGATCGGATACTTCGACCGCGAGGGCCACAGCAAGCCGCTCTTGCACCTGTGGTCGCTCGGCATCGAGGAACAGTTCTATTTCGTGTGGCCGATCCTCGCGGTGCTGACGCGACGCAGCCGGCGAACGTTCCTTCTGGTGACGGTCGCTGTGGCGATCGTGAGTCTGGCGCTGAACGTGACGTCGAGCGCGCCGGGTCTCGCCTTCTACCAGCCGTGGACACGCTTCTGGGAACTGGCGGTGGGCGTTCTGGTGGCGCACCTGCCGTTGCGGCTGTCTCCCGAGCGGCGGGAGATCTGTTGCGGCGTCGGGCTGGCGATGATCCTGATCGTCGCGATCGTCGCTCCGTTGACGGGATTTCCCGGCTGGTGGACCACGCTGCCGGTCGGCGGCGCCGCGCTGGTGATCGCGAGCGGCCCCGACACCGTCCTCGGCCGCCGGCTGCTGGCCCACCCCGCGATGGTCTTCGTCGGCAAGATTTCCTATCCGCTCTATCTCTGGCACTGGCCGCTGCTCGCCTTCACCTGGATCGCCTGCGGTTCCTTTCCACCGGCCTATCTGATCGTCGTCATGGTCGCGGCCAGTTTCGGTCTGGCCTGGCTGACCTATGAGTTCGTCGAGAAGCCCGCGCGGTTCGGCCTCTTCGCGCGCAGCGTCGTCGGCGTCTGCGTGCCGTCGATGGCCGTGCTCGGCGCCCTGGGCTTCGCGACGATGACGCTCGACGGCATTCCCGAACGAAAGGTGGTCCGCGAGAACCTGGCGCTTGCCGAGGACACGCGCCCGCCGTTGCAGACGAGGCAGTCGGACGGCTCGTGCGCGAAGCCCTACGGCATTGTCGCGGACGAGAACGTCATCTGCCAGGCGAGCGTGCCGGAGCCTGCGATGCTGGTGATCGGCGACAGCGTGGCGATGGCCTTCTATTCGGCGATCGGTGCGAAGCGGGTCGCCGCCGATGCTGCCCTCGTCGCCACCACCAGCCCGCATTGGATCGAGCCGGGCTGCCTCGCGTCAGGTCCGCTGGAACCCTGGTCGCGTGGGCAGCTGACCTGCCAGCGCGTGATGCGCGATGCGCTGTCGATCCTCGACGGCACGCCGTCGATCAAGGTCGTGGTCATTCCGACCTTTTCGGACAACCCGTTCTTCAACAATGTAGAGCGCTTGCGGCAGCTTCAGGACGCCGTCGCCAAACGCGGACGGCGCCTCGTCTATGTCGCGTCGCCGCCCGGCTTCTATCATCCGCCGGAAGGATGCCGCCCGCGCCATGTCGAGATCGCGGGCATCGACCTCACGGCGCCGCGTGACATGGAGTCGTGCCAGGAGCCCCGCGCGCAGATCGAGAGGACATTGAAATTCCAGCACGACATCTTCGTGGACGCGGCACGTGGCGTCCCGGGGGGCGCGATCTTCGAATCGGTGCCGGTCTTCTGCGATGCCACGACCTGCTTCCAGTCGGACGATCGTGGTCCGCTCTACTACGGCTGGGGCCACATCAACGAGCGCGGCAGCGAGCGGCTGTTGAACGCCTTCCTGCCGTGGCTGGAGTCTACGATCCGCCGTCGGCCTTGATCCCGAGCTGCGCGATCACCTTGCCGAGGCGGAGGTGTTCCTCGTCGAGCGCCTTGGCCGTCTCGGCTTGCGTCATCGGCAGCGGCTCGACGTAAATCTGCTGCAGGCGCTTCAGGGTTTCCGGATCGGCAAGTGCTGCACGCATGGCGTCGTTGAGGCGCCGCACGATCGGCTGAGGCAGGTCCTTGTGTCCGTAGAGCGGGAGGGACGAGCGCACCTCGATCTCGCCCGCGCCCTGTTCACCCAGGGTCGGCACCTCCGGCAGGTCGGCGAGGCGATGGGGGCCCACGACGCCGATCGCCTTGAGGCGGCCGGCCTTGACGTGGCTCATCACGATCGTGGTGCTCACCATCGCGAGCTCGAGGCGGCCCGCGAGCAGGTCCTGGACGCCAGGCGGCAGGCCCTTGTAGGGGACCGAGGTGATGTCGAGCCCGTACTTGATCTTCATCAGCTCGGGCAGGAGATGCGCGCCGGTGCCGTTCGCCGAATTGAGGTAGTTGAGCTTGCCCGGATTGGCGCGCGCGTATGCCACGAACTCCGCCAGGTTGTTGGCCGGCAGGCCGGGCGGCACGCACAGCAGCGCGGTGCTGACGCCGATCATGGCGATCGGCTGGAAATCCTTCATCGCGTCGTAGGGCGCCTTCATCAGGAAGTTGAGCGCGACGTGGCCCGACACGGTGAGGAACAGCGTGTACCCGTCCGCCGGCGAGGCGAGGAAGATCTGGCCCGCCAGCATGCCGTTGGCGCCGGGCCGGGGATCGATGATCCAGGGCTGGCCGAGGTTCGCCTGCATGGCATCGCCGATCGCGCGGCCGGAGATGTCGATCAGGCCGCCGACCGGCCCGGTCAGGATCACCCGGAGCGGCTTGTTCGGGTAGGTGTCGGCGCGCGCTGCAAGTGGCGCCGCGAGGAGTGAACCGAGAAGTGTGCGACGTTTCATTGCGCGCTTCCTTGTCAGGCCCGCAGGAACGGCTTGTCTCCCGCCACGGTCACGCGATAGCCGAGACGGCCGTGCGGGAAGTAATCCCACATCGCGTGGTGCATCGCCGAGCGGTTGTCCCAGAAGGCGACCGAATTGGGCTGCCAGGCGAAGCGGCACTGGAACTCCGGCGTTTCGCTGTGGCGGTAGAGCATCTCCAGTAACGCGCTGCTCTCGTGCTTGGCCAGACCCACGATATGCGTCGTGAAGTTGCGGTTGACGTAGAGCGCCTTGCGGCCGGTCACCGGATGCGTGCGCACCACCGGATGCTCGCTGCGCGGGAAGCTCTTGCCCGGCGGCGGCGTGCGGCCGAAGCGGCCGCCGTAGACCTGCGCACCGTCGTGCACCGCGACCAGTCCCTCGCAGAGCTTCTGGACCGGCGGCGAAAGTGTTTCGAAGGCGCGGTACATGTTGGCGAACAGCGTGTTGCCGCCGTTGTCGGGCGGCAGTTCCTTCATATAGAGGATGCTGCCCATCGGCGGATCGGGATCGCACGACACGTCGCTGTGCCATTCCTCGCCCGCGACGTAGGTCGATTTCTCGTCGGCCTTGATGACCAGGATCTCCGGATGCTGCTGGCTCACCGGATTGGAGCTCGGGTGCATGTGCAGCCGGCCGAAGCGGCGGCCGAATTCCTTGTGCTGGTCGTGCGTCATGTCCTGGTCGCGGAAGAAGATCACCAGGTTCTCCATCAGCGCGTCATGCACTTCCTGGAACTGCTGGTTGCCGAGCGGCCTGGCGAGGTCGACGCCAAAGATTTCCGCGCCGATCGCGGGGGTGAGCTTGCGTACCTGGATCGTCTGGTAGGACATCTTGGTTCCTCCGTTACGCGGCGCGGTAAAAGGGCTTGTCGCCGCACACCGTGACCCGGTGACCGTAGCGGCGATGCGGGAAGTAGTCGAACATCGCGTGATGCTGGGTCGAGCGATTGTCCCAGAACGCCACCGAGTTCGGCTGCCACTTGAAGCGGCACTGGAATTCCGGCGTCTCGATGTGGCGGTAGAGCATCTCGAGCAGGGCGTCGCTCTCGTTCTTGCGCAGCTGCGGGATCCGGAGCGTGAAGCCGCGATTGACGTAGAGCCCCTGCCGGCCGGTGACCGGATGGGTGCGCACGATCGGATGCTCGGCGTTGGGGAACTTCATCTCGTCGCGGTCCGTCGCCTTCACGCGATAGTAGTGCGCCTTGGAACTGTCGTGCAGCGCCGTCAGGCCCTGCAGCATCTTCTTCACCGGCTCCGACAGTGTCTCGTAGGCGCGGTACATGTTTGCGAACAAAGTGTCGCCGCCGCCGTCGGGCGGGACTTCGGTGAGATAGAGGATCGAGCCCATCGGCGGTTCGGCGTCGCACGACACGTCGGTGTGCCATTCTTCGCCGGCCACATGCTTGGACTTTTCATCTGCCTTGATGACCAGGATCTCGGGATGCTCCGGGAAGACGACGGGCGCGTTGGGGTGGACGTGCAGCGGGCCGAAGCGGCGGCCGAAGTCCTTGTGCTGGTCGATCGACATCTTCTGGTCGCGGAAGAAGATCACCAGGTTCTCCATCAGCGCATCGTGCACTTCCTGGAACTGCTGGTTGCCCAGCGGCTTGGCGAGGTCGACGCCGAAGATCTCCGCGCCGATGGTGGGCGTGAGCTTGCGCACTTCGATGGACTGGTAGGCCATTATTGTTTCCTCCGTTGGCTGCATTTTAGAGGCGTTCCAGCGGGGCACCCCGGGAAAGTCGACAATGTCCGTATTGCGGACTAGCCTTCCGCCATGGCCGGAACCGCCATCATCGAGCCCGTCCGCCGCAGTTTCGCGCTGCTCGAGGCGCTGAGCCGCCGACGCACCTCGACGATGGGCGCGCTCACCACCGAGACCGGCCTGCCGCGCCCGACGGTCGTGCGCCTGCTGCACACGCTGATCGCGCTCGGCTACGCCCAGCGGGTGTCGCGCGAGCAGGGATATCGACTCACCGACCGGGTGCTGGGCCTCTCCGAGTCGATCCGCTTCGTCGACCATCTGGTCGACGCCGCCATGCCGCACATGAGCCGCTTCACCGCCGAGCACGGCTGGCCGCTCTATCTCGCGACGCTCAGCTATGGCGCCATCACCATTCGCCATTCGACCGCGCCGGAGAGTCCGATGGCGTTCGAGGGCGCGGGGCTGAACCTGCGGCGGCCCGTGCTGATCAGCGCGCTCGGCCGGGCGTGGCTCGCTTTCTGCCCTGACGAGGAGCGGCGCAACATCCTGCGCGACATCGGCGGGCTCACGCGGCGCCAGGAAGCGGCGCTCGACGAATTGCTGGGTCGCGTGCGCCGGGACGGCTACGCCTTCACCACGCCGCCGCGGCCGACACGCCTGCACGGCATGGCGGTGGCGGTCTGCCACGGAAGCCGCGAGGGCGGGCGGGTGATCGGCAGCCTCTCGATGCGCTTCCCGCGCTCGGCCATGACGGAAGACGAGGTCGGTGCTCGCTTCGGGAAGCGGCTCGCGGCCGTGGCGCGCGCGATCGCGACCGATGTATCGAAGCGGGCGTCCTAGCGCGCGGCGCTGGCGACGTTCCAGAACACCATTGCCGATGGCGGCCGCACCCAGCCCGACGTGCGCGTGCTGACGGCGGAAGCCCCGAACCATTCGCCCAGCGGGAAGTGCGTGCCGATCTTCAGGGCGTAGACCTGGATCTCCTCGGCGATCGCCTTTCGCCGGGCGGCGTCAGGTTCGCGCGAGAAGGCGTCGCGCATTTCCTCGAGCTTCGCGTCGCAGGGCCAGCCGGCCGAGGCCTTCTCGCAGGCGGCATTGAGGAACAGCGACGTCACGGGATTGACCATGTCGATCACGCCGGTGCTCGACAGCGTGACGTTCCAGCCGCGATCTTCCGGCGGCTCCTTGCGCAGGACGCGGCTGAGGTGGGTCTGCCAATCGGCCGACCGCATGTCGACCTTGAATCCCGCGCGTTCGAGCTGGGCCTTGGCCACCGGCGCCAGATTGCTGAGCGAGGAGACGTCGCTCACATGCAGCAGCACGATGGGGCGGCCGTCGTAACCGGCTTCCTTCATGAGCTCTTTGGCTCGGGCGATATTGCCTTCGAACAGGCCTGCGGTGCCGGCATCGGATGCGAGCGGCGTGCCGCATCCGTAGAGCGTCTTGCACAGCCGCCAGTAGGCCGGATCTCCGACCGCCGACTCGAGATACTCGCGCTGGTCGATGGCGTAGGCCAGCGCCAGTCGCATCTTGGGATTGTCGAACGGCGGATGCAGCCAGTTGGGGCGCAGGTCGTACTGGCTGGGGTAGGCACCGCGCTCGACGGCGATGCCCTTCTTCTTCGCGAGCAGCGGCAGCAGGTCGTGCGCCACCCCCTCGACCACGTCGATCTCGCCGGTCTCGAGCGCGTTCACCGCGGTCTGCGAATCGGCGATCGACAGCCACTCGACCCGGTCGAGCTTCGCCACCTTCCCGCCCGCGAAGACCGACGGCGGCTCGGCGCGCGGCACGTATTTCGGATTGCGCACGTAGACGACCCTGTCTCCCGGCCGCCATTCGTCGCTCTTGAAGATGAACGGGCCGGAGCCGGTCGGGTCCTTGATTTGCACGGTTGCGGGAACGCTCGCCACGCGTTTGGGCATCATGAACGGCACAAGGCCCGCAGGTTTGGCGAGCGACTCGAGCACTAGCCCGTAGGGCTGCTTCAATTCGAGGCGGATGGTCTTCGCGTCGGGCGCGGTCAGTTCCTTGATGTTGGAGAAGAGCTTGATGCCCATCACGTCGCGGCTGCCCCAGCGCGCGAGCGAGGCGATGCAGTCCTCGGCGGTAACCGGCGCGCCGTCGTGCCAGGCAAGGCCGTCGCGCAGCGTGAAGCTGTAGACGAGACCCGCCGGATCGACGCTCCAGGTGCCGACCATCTGGGGCTGCGGCTTCAGGTCGGCGTCCAGGCCGAACAGCGTGTCGTAGACCATGTAGCCGTGCATGCGGCTGATCTGCGCCGACGCCCAGATCGGGTCGAGCACTTTCAGGTCGGAATGCATGACCCCCTTCAGGGTCGACTGGGCGACGGCGGGCAGCGCCAGCGTCATGGCGCCGAGAGTAACGAGCAGTCGGGCGAGAAGCTTCATGGCTGGGCCAATCCGTTGATTGTCTGTAGTGCAAGCGCGCGGAACTGGCCGAGGATCATGCCCTTCCAGTCGTCGGCATCGACATAGAAGGCGTCGCGCGCGGCACGCTTGATGGCGGCGGCAGTCGCGGCGGGCGCGTCGGGATGGCCGAACAGCCAGGCTTCTCCGCGCAGCGCGCGCCGCACGTCGGGATTGGGGAGCGTGCCGTATTCGAGAGTCATAGGCGTGATGGCCGCGTGCGGACATTCCTGCGGCGCGCAGCCCGTGATGTGGCCTTGCGTGCGCGGCGATACCGACTGGGCCATCGTGCTCACGATCAGGTCGCGGCCCCACCAGGCCATGGCGCGCGCCTCGGTCTCGGCGCTGTGCCGGCCGAAGATCTTTTCGCCGTGGCCGCGCGGCCCGAGGCCGGTGTGGACGTCGATCCACGCGATGTGACGGCGTGCGGCGCCGTGCGTACGCAGGATCGCGCGCACGGTCTTGTTGCTCCAGCTGGGCTCCGTGCCGCAATAGAAGAGTCCGTCGGGATGGAGGGCCTGACCGCTCGATACGCCGGGCGTGCGGCGGCCGGCGAGCGCCTGCATCTTGACCGCGAGCCGAGCCTCGTCGGCTTCGGAGGGCGGCCAGACCGCCGGCACCAGCAACGAATGAACCTGTTCGTAGGTGTCGTTCGGCGGATAGGGCTGGCTGAAGTCGTTGAAGTTGCGGTTGAGGTCGATGTTGTCCTCGTTGGTCCGCGTGAGATGCGAGAAGCCGAACGGATTGACCGCGTGGATCAGCAGGATCGCCGAGCCAGCCTCGGTCGCGCGGGCGAGCAGGGGATCGCCCAGCAGCCCGAGCTGGCAGGCGGAGCCCGAGAAGCCTTCGGGGCCGTGCGTGCCCGAACTGACAATGAACAGCGACGAAGCATTCGCATCGCCGATCAGCGCGGTGTCCATGGCGATCTCCTCGCCCTCGGCCCCTTTGCGCGGATGGACATGGGGGTCGATCGCGGCGCCGCTGTTGCGCGCGGCCTCGAGGAAGCGCTGGCGGGCCTCGCGATAGGTGGCGGAGAACAGGCTGGCGCTCATCGGATCCTCTCGTCGAAATAATCGAGGGCGCGGAACGCGCCGCCGATCGCCGGCAGGAACCACGGCGATCCCGAGTAGAGCGGGATGCGCGGCAGGGCCGCCTCGGCGAACGGCAGCTTGCCACCGTCTTTGCCCGTGAGCTTGCCCGCCAGCGCGCGGCCCAGCGCCGTGCCGAGATAGGGCATCATCGACACGCCGCTGCCGTTGCAGCCGACGACGAAATGAAGCCCCTCGGTTTCGCCAGCATGCGGCAGCGCGTCGTAGGTGAAGGCGACGTTGCCCTGCCAGGTGTGACTCACCTTGATGTCTGCCATCTCCGGCACGCGCTCGACCAGCGCGGCATGCAGCAACCGCGCACGCGTGGCGCCGTCGATCTCGGTGAAACGCGCGCGGCCGCCGAAGATCACGCGCTTGCCGTCGGGCGAGAGGCGATAATAGTTCAGCACCCGGCGCGTTTCGGAGAAGGTGCGGCCTCGGGGACAGAATTTTTCGGCGAGGCCGGGCGGCAACTCCTCGGTCGCGATGACGTGGCTGGCGACCGGCACCAGCCGGCGCTGCAGGGTGGGCACCAGGCCCGACGTATAGCCGTTGGTGGCGAGCACCACATGGCGTGCCAGCACGTCGCCCTGCGAGGTCGCCACGCGCCAGCCGCCATTGGCGGGCGTGAGCGACGTGGCGCGGCATTGGCCGGCCAGGGTGATCGAATTGCGCCGGCGCACCGCCGCCAGCAGTCCGCCATAGAAGAGAGCGGGATGCAGCTTGCCCGCCGTCTCCAGCACCAGCCCGCCATGATAAAAATCGCTGCCGATCTCGGCGCGCTGCTGCTCGCGGCTGACCAGGTGGCAGTCGGTGGCGCCGCCGGCCCGCAGCTTCTCGTAGCGCGCGCGCAGGCCATCGTAGTGCGAGGCAGCGCAGGCGCCCAGAAAGCGGCCGCGCTGTTCGAGATGGCACTCGATGCCCTCGGCCGCGACCAGCTCGAACAACGACCTGTAGGCATCGATCGACCAGCCGACGACCTCGCGCACGAAGTCCGGTGCATAGGCCAGCGTCTTGCCGGTGAAGCTCTTGCCGACGCTGAGGCCCGCGCTGATGGCGCCGCCGCTGCGGGTGCTGGCACCCGAGCCGAAGTCGTCCGCCTCCAGCACGACGCTCTGCACGCCGCCATCGGCCAGGGCGCGCGCGGCCGCGAGGCCGGCGTAGCCGCCGCCCACCACGACGACGTCGGTCTTCTCCGGAAGGGAAGACGCTTCGATCGCCTGCGGGCGAAACGCCTCCCACCAGTAGGGCTCGTCCTTGAAACCGGCCGCTAAGATGTTGCGGCCGGTCATGGCGACACCCCGCGCATGCCTTGCCGCGCTACACCGCCGGCGCCTATGTTTCGCACGTTCAATTCCCCGGGGTTATGATGATTTCCACGCGCCAGCTCGAAGCCTTCCGCGCCATGATCGATCACGGCACGGTCACGGCGGCGGCGGCGCAACTGGGCGTCTCGCAGCCGGCGGTGAGCAAGATCCTGGCCGGCCTCGAGCAGGAGGTGGGCTATCTGCTGTTCACCCGCCACAAGCGCCGCCTGACGCCGACCAGCGAGGCGCGCCTGCTCGCGGCCGAGGTGACGCGGCTCTATCACGGCCTGAAGAAAGTCACCGAGGTGGCGCGCGAGATCCGCGACGGCCAGGTCGGCGACCTGCATGTCTATTCGACGCCGGCGCTGGGGCGCGGCGTGATGCCCGACGTGATGGCGGCTTTCCTGAAGCGCCACGCCAAGGCCCATGTCGTCTTCCACGTCCGCAGCTCGACCTACATCAACCAGAAGACCGTCGACCAGCAGATCGACCTCGGCTTCTCGATGATGCCGTTCGAGCATCCCGCCATCGTGACCGAGGAGCTGAGCCGTGCCAGCGCGGTCTGCGTGCTGCCGGCCCACCATCGCCTGGCAAAGCGCAAGGTGATCAAGCCGGCCGATCTCAGGGGTGAGCGGTTCCTGTCGTTCCCGCTCGACCTGCGCATGCGCCACCTGATCGATGCGGCCTTCGAGCAGGAACGCATCGACCGCCACCTGCAGGTCGATGTTTATTCCTCGGCGGATGCCTGTGCGCTGGTGGCGCGCGGCGCGGGCGTCTCGATCGTCGAGCCGTTCACGGCGCGCGAATACCGGCGCGACGGCATTGCCATCGTGCCGTTCGAGCCGCGCATCCGATACCTGTTCCGGGCGCTGCGGCCGCGCTTCCGCAAGCCGTCGCGCCTGGCCGACGCCTTCCTCGATGCGGTGAAGCTTCATTTGCGCGACATGGACGAGGCCTGACCGTCAGCCGGCCGGCGCGAAGCCGGGCGGGAAGAGGGCCGAGGCCTGCGTCTCGTCGTCGAACGCCTGGGCGAGCGAGATCAACGCACCCTCGGCGTACCACGGCGCCACGAAGTGGATGCCGATCGGTAGGCCCGCCTTCGACTGGCCGAAGGGAATGCTGATCGCCGGATGGCCAGTCATGTTGAAGGGGATGGTGTAGGTGTACCAGGCCGAGCGCAGGTCGCCGATCGGCTTGCCGTCGACCATCAGTGGCGCGAACTGGTTCTGGGTGGCCGGTGGCGCGGGCGTGGCGACCGTTGGTGTCAGCAACAGATCGGCCTCGCCGAACAGCTTCTGGACGGCGCGATAGGCGAGCGTCCGGTCGAGCAGCGCCTGCCTCAGCATCACGACGTCGATCGCCTCGCCTTCCTCCAGCGTCTTGGCGAACGACGGATCGAGATCGTCGCGCCGCGTCTTCAACAGATCGGCGAAGCGCTCGATCTGGTTGGCGCGCAGGATGATGCGGGCGACGTCGAGCTTCCAGTCGACCTCGCGCCCGTCCATCTCCCGGATGCGCGCGCCGCGCTTGTCGAGAAAGGCGAGGGCGGCGTCGAGCCGGGCTTCGACGTCCGGGTCGAGATAGCCGCCGGTCATGCGCCGGATGACGGTGATTCGCTTACCCGCGACAGGATCGCCGCCGTCTTGCGGCCACGCAAACGGCGTGCGCCCGATCGAGAGCGTCCACGGATCGTCGATGTGACCGCGCGACATCGCGGCAAGGCCGGTGCCGAGGTCGGCCGGATGGCGCGCCATCACGCCGAGATAGGTGAGCTGGCCGAACTGATCCGTCGTCTTCTCGTGCGGCACGCGGCCCAGCGTGGCCTTGAGGCCGTAGACGCCGCAGCACGAGGCGGGGATGCGGCCCGAGCCCGCGCCGTCGGTCGACATCGCGATCGGCCCGAGGCCCATGGCGATCGCTGCGGCGGCGCCGCCACTCGATCCGCCCGGCGTGTGATCGCGGTTCCACGGATTGCGCGTGATGCCATGCAGCTTGCTGTCGGTCAGGACCTTGTGGCCATACTCGGGCGTGGTGGTCTTGGCGAACAGCACCGCGTCGGCTGCGCGCCACTGCGCGATCGCGTCGGTATCGACCGTCGGCACATTGTCCTTCATCGTCACCGAGGCGAAGGCGGTGCGCAGGCCCTTGGTCAGGATCAGGTCCTTGGCGGAAACGGGCACGGCGGCCAGCGCGCCGAATTTCTCGCCTCGCTTGCGCCGGGCGTCGAGGGCGTCGGCCGCCTCTCGCGCGCCCTTGGTGTCGAGAGTCGCGAGCGCATTGAAGGGCTGGGCGCGTTCGCAGCGCGCCAGGATGCCTTCGACGATGTCGCGGGCGACCGTGCGCCCGGAGGTGAAGGCGTCGACGATCTCTGCGATGGGCCGTCCGGCGAAGTCCTGGGGAGGCATGGAGCGCTCTTTCGACTGTTGGATCGCCACTATGGCCGAGGGCGCCAGGCCGGAGAAATTCATTCCGGTGGGAAGTTCATTCCCGGGGGTTATGTTCTCTATTCGCCCGGCCGCGGCGTGCCTGAGTAAGACTGCCGCGCCACATCGAAGGAGCTGTCATGTCATTCCGCGCGCAGGTGCTGACCCAGTGAGCCGACCGCAAGGTAAAACGAGCGCGGCAGTGCGCGTCTGCTGAACGCCTTCCTACCGTGGCTGCAACAAACCATGCCGGGCAAGCGGCGCGCGGCGCGGTTCCTCATCGGCTTTCACCGGGCAGTTTGGGGCCACCCAAACGGTCGCCCGGCAGAGGCCAGGCTGGTACGATGCCCTATTGCTGCGTGAGGGGAGACGATGTTGAAGACAATCTTGCTGGTTGTGATCGCCCTGGCGAGCCTGCTGCCCGTCCTGCCGGCGAACGCCCAGAGCAAAGCCCGCTGGACAGCTTATGCCTACGACCAGACGACGGGCGCCTGGGGGTTGGGCTGGGGACTCACCGACCGTCAGGGCACGATGGACATGGCCTTGAGCAAATGTTCGAAGCCCGATTGCAAGGTGGGCTATATCGGCGAGGCACGCTGCATTGCCGCTTCGCTCAACGAGGCCAGCAAGAAAATGGGCTTCGGCACCGGGCAGAGCATCGCCGACGCGGAGGCGTCCGCCCAAAAGTGGTGCCTTGGCAACACGCCACGCGCGCCGTGTCACTCCGTAGGGTCTCGCTGCTCCTACTGAGAGCCGTGTCGACTTAAGGGTCGACGCGCCGGATTTGCCTGATATGACTGGATCAAAATTCGGAGGAAATCGCATGTCATTCCGAGCGCTGGTGCTGACCCAGGGAGCCGACCGCAAGGTGAGCGGCGCCATAGAGACTCTGGACGAGAGCCGGCTGCCGGCGGGCGACGTCACGGTCGCCGTCGAATATTCGACGCTCAATTACAAGGACGGACTAGTGCTCACGTCGGGCGGCGGGCTGGTGAAGACCTGGCCGCATGTCGGCGGCATCGATTTCGCGGGCACCGTCGAAGCATCGGAGAACGCAAACTTCAAGCCGGGCGACAAGGTCGTCTTGAACGGCTATCGCGTCGGCGAGCTGCATTGGGGCGGCTACGCCACCCGGGCGCGGGTGAAGGGCGACTGGCTGGTGAAGCTGCCGGCCGCGATCTCGACAAAGCGTGCGATGGCGATCGGCACGGCGGGCTACACCTCGATGCTCTGCGTGATGGCGCTCGAGAAGCACGGCGTGACGCCTGCCTCGGGTGAGGTGCTGGTGACCGGCGCGGCAGGCGGCGTCGGCTCGGTGGCCGTCGCGATCCTGGCCAAGCTCGGCTTCAACGTCGTGGCCGCGACCGGCCGTCCGGCCGAGGGCGACTATCTGAAGGCGCTGGGCGCCACCACCATCATGGATCGCAAGGAATTGACCGAGGCGCCCGATCGTCCGCTGCTCGGTGAGCGCTTCGCCGGAATCGTCGACACTGTCTCGGGCGTGATGTTTGCCCGCGCACTCGCGCAGGTGAAGTACGGCGGTGCGGCTGCGGTCTGCGGCCTGGCTGCGGGGCCGGCGTTCCCGGGCTCGATCCTGCCTTTCATCCTGCGTGGCGTTTCGGTCTACGGCATCGATTCGGTGATGCTGCCGATGGGCCCGCGCCAGGAAGCCTGGAAGCGCCTTGGCACCGACCTGCCGCTCGACAGGCTGGATTCCACGGTAAGTGCTGCGGGATTGGGCGATTTGATGGGCCTCGGCCCAAAAATCCTCAAAGGAGAAATACGTGGGCGCGTGGTCGTCGACGTGAACAAGTGATAGAAAACGCTCAAGCCTGATTTCTGACCAGTAGGACCCGCCATGACCCCGCCGACCAGCAAGCCGATCGCCAACAATCTCGACGCCTTCTTCATGCCGTTCACCGCGAACCGGCAGTTCAAGAAGAACCCGCGCATGCTGGCCAAGGCCAAGGGCGTTCACTACTGGACGCCGGAAGGCCGCAAGATCATCGACGGCACCGCGGGCCTGTGGTGCGTGAACGCGGGCCACGGCCGCGAGGAGATCAAGGCCGCGATCCTGAAGCAGCTCGACGAGATGGACTACGCTCCGTCGTTCCAGATGGGCCATCCCAAGGCGTTCGAGCTGGCCGCGCGCCATGCAGCACTCCTGCCGGGCGACCTTAATCACGCCTTCTACTGCAACTCGGGTTCCGAAGCCGTCGACAGCGCGCTCAAGATCGCGCTCGCCTATCACCGTGCCAACGGCCAGGGCACGCGCACGCGCTTCATCGGCCGCGAGCGCGGCTATCACGGTGTCGGCTTCGGCGGCATTTCCGTGGGCGGCATGGTGAACAATCGCAAGTGGTTCGGCGCGATGCTGCCGGGTGTCGATCACCTGCCGCACACGCATCTGCCGGAGAACGCCTTCTCGAAGGGACAGCCTGAGAACGGCGCGCACCTCGCCGATGCCCTCGAGGGCATCGTGGGCCTGCACGACGCCTCGAACATCGCCGCCGTCATCGTCGAGCCCTGCGCCGGCTCGACCGGCTACCTGCCGCCGCCCAAGGGCTATCTCGAGCGCCTGCGCGAGATCTGCACCAAGCACGGCATCCTGCTGATCTTCGACGAGGTCATCACCGGCTTCGGTCGCCTGGGTTCGTCGTTCGCCGCCGAGAAGTTCGGCGTGATCCCCGACCTGATGACCGTCGCCAAGGGCATCTCCAACGCCACCGTCCCGATGGGCGGCGTGTTCGTGC
Organism: Enhydrobacter aerosaccus; assembly: GCA_903839865.1. Lineage (GTDB taxonomy): Bacteria > Pseudomonadota > Alphaproteobacteria > Reyranellales > Reyranellaceae > Reyranella > Reyranella aerosaccus_A. Next base: position 15,656 of record CAIMEE010000563.1, read on the forward strand.
GCAAGCCGATCTACGAAGGCCTGATGCAGGGCCCCGACAACGCCATGGAGCTGTTCCACGGCTACACCTATTCGGCACATCCGCTGGCCTGCGCCGCGGCCTCCGCCGTGCTCGACATCTACAAGGACGAGAACCTGTTCGAACGTTCGGCCGAGCTCTCGCCGTACTGGGAGCAGGGCGTGCACTCGCTGAAGGGCCTGCCCAACGTCACCGACATCCGCAACCTGGGTCTCGCCGCCGGCATCGATCTTGCCCCGTCGGGCCCGGTCGGCACGCGCGGGTTCGCCGCCTTCACCAAGGCGTTCGAGCTCGGCCTGATGGTCCGCCAGTCGGGCGACGCGATCGCCATGTCGCCGCCGCTGGTGATCGAGAAGGCCCAGATCGACGAGATCATCGACATCACCGCGAAGACGATCAAAGCCATCGCGTAAGCAGGTTCCATGACCCTCGACGGCGATCTGACCTGGCTGGTCGGCGAGATCGCCGCGGGGGCGCATATCGTCATCGCGGCGGGCGTGACGGCACACGTCCTGCTCTACAAGCGCAACATCGGTACGTCGATCTCGTGGATGGGGATCGCGTGGCTGTCGCCGTTCGTGGGCGGCATCCTGTACTTCGCGTTCGGCATCAATCGCGTGAAGCGCCGCGCCAAGCGGCTGTGGCGCGCGCGTGTGCCGATCCAGGGTGAGCCCGCGGCGCCGACAGGAGCGGTGGGACCCGACCCGCTCACGCCGCTCGAATACGCGATCGGCCGGCTGACCGGTCTCGAGTTGACCGCCGGCAACGATGCCCGAATCCTGCGCAACGGCGACGAGGCCTATCCCGCGATGCTGGCCGCGATCGAGGCGGCGGAGAAGAGTATCGGCCTCTGCAGCTATATCTTCCGCGCCGACTCCGCCGGCCGGCCCTTCATCGACGCCCTGATCCGGGCGCACAAGCGCGGCGTGCAGGTCCGCGTGCTGATCGACGGCATCGGCGGCGGTTACCTGTGGCCGGGCACTTACGTCCGGCTGCGGCGCGCCGGCGTGCCTGTCGGCCGCTTCCTTCACTCCTACTGGCCGTGGCGCACGCCGTTTCTCAACCTGCGCAACCATCGCAAGGTGATGGTGGTCGACGGCCGCATCGCCTTCGTGGGCGGCATCAACATCGGCAAGGAAAACGTGCTGGCGGCCAGTCCCGCGCATCCGGTGCGTGATGTGCACTTCCGCCTCGAAGGTCCGGTGGTCGAGCAGCTCGTCGAATCCTTCGCCGACGATTGGCTGTTCGAGAAGGGCGAGACGCTGTCCGACGAGCGCTGGTTCCCGCCGCTCCAGCCCGCCGGCGCCTACGAGGCGCGCGCCATCCCGTCCAGTCCGGACGAGGATCTCGAGCAGATCGAGTTCGTGGCACTCCACGCCATTTCCTGCGCGCGCCATTCGATCCGCATCGTGACGCCGTATTACCTGCCGCCTGACGTGCTCACCACGGCGCTCAGCCTGGCGGCGATGCGCGGTCTCTACGTCGACATCGTCGTGCCCGAGCACTCGAACTATCGGGTGCTCGACTGGGCGCGCCGCGTGGCGTTCCGGGAACTGCTCCAGGCAGGCTGCCGCATCTGGCTGCGGCAGGGGCCTTTCGAGCATTCCAAGATCATGGCCATCGACAACACCTGGACGATGATCGGCAGCGCCAATTGGGACACGCGCAGCTTCCGCCTGAACTTCGAGCTGAACGTCGAGGTGCAGGGCGCCGAGTTTGCAGCCCAGGTCGATGCGCTGGTCCGCACCACGCGTCCGCTGGAACTGGCCGAGCTCAATGGCGACTCGCTGCCGCTGCGCCTGCGCAATGCCGCGGCACGGCTGCTGACGCCTTATCTCTGACGGACGTGGTCAGCCTGTAGGGTCGGAAGGCCTTGCCCAGATCCGGGTGGTGCCGCTGCGGCCGCGTAATTCGCGCTCGCCCCGGTCGGTCAATTCCACCGGCAGCGCGCCATCGCCGATCTGCTGCAGAACCGCATCGGCCACGATCAGCGGAGTCTTGAGTTCGCGGGTCAGGCTTTGCAGGCGGCTGGCGACATTCACGGTATCGCCGATCACGGTGAACGAGAGCGTATGCTCGGAGCCGACATCGCCCATCACGGCCGGCCCGTAGTTGAGGCCGATGCCGATGCCGAGCGCGGGCTCGCCCCTGCCCGCGCGCGCCTCGTTCCACGCCGCCAGTTCCTCAAGCATCAGCCCGGCGCAGCGCAGCGCATTGACCGCATCGTGCGGGCTGGCCGTCGGCAGGCCGAACACCGCGAAGATCTCGTCGCCGATGTACTTCTCGACGGTGCCGCCGCAGGCGAAGATCTTTCCCGTCATACGTTCGTGGAATTCGCGCAGCATGCCGACCACGGCCTCGGGCGTAATCGCCTCGGCCATGCGGGTGAAGCCCACGATGTCGACGAACAGAACGCCCACCGTCTGGCGGCGCACCGGACCCAGCGGCTCGTCGCTGTCGGCGATCAGATCGACGATGTTGGGCGAGAAATAGCGCGCCAGGTTCGTGCGTGCGCGCTCCGCCTCGGCGCGCTGCTGGTCGAGCTCGCGCACCTGGGCGATCGTTTCGAGGGTCTTGTCGATCGTGACTTCGAGGTCGTTGAGGTCGACCGGCTTGGTGACGAAATCGAAGGCGCCGCGGTTCATGGCGGTGCGGATGTTGGCCATGTCGCCGTAGGCCGAGACGATGACGGCGCGGGCGGGCGAGCGGCGCGTCCGCAGCTCCGAGAGCAGCGTCAGCCCGTCCATCACCGGCATGTTGATGTCGAGCAGCAGCAGGCCGATAGCCGGATCCTCGGCCAGCACCGCGAGCGCTTCCTCGCCGTTGCGCGCGAAGCGGAAGGCGAGGTCGCCCTTGCGGATGCGCTGGCGGAAGCGCTGCTTGATCAGCAGCTCGAAGTCGGGCTCGTCGTCGACAGCCAGTATCTTGGCGGGTCCGCTCATGCAGAGAGACTTTGAAGCTGCTGCTTCAGGAGATTGAAATCCACGGGCTTGGTCACGAACTCCCGGGCGCCGAACTCGGCGGCCTTGCGCCGGCGCTCGTCGTCGCCATAGGCCGTCACCATGATCACCGGCAGATGCTCATGCCGCTCCTTGACCTGCCGCAGGAGGCTCAATCCATCCATGCCCGGCATGTTGATGTCGGAATAGACGACGATCAGCTCGGGCGAAATGCCGTCGCCCAGTTTATCGAGTGCTTCCTCGGCAGATTGCGCGAAATGGATCACGTACTGACCCTGCCGGACTTCGCGGCGGAATTGCTGGCGGAACAGGTCGGCCACGTCGGGCTCGTCATCGACCACGAGAATGCTGACGCTCATCACGCTCCTCTTGACGCTTCGGCGACGCGCCTGGCTCTCGGCAGTCGCACCGTGAATTCGGTGTAGTTGTTCGGCTCGCTCTCGACGTCGATCGTGCCGCCATGCTGTTGCGTCACGATGTCGTAACTGATCGACAGGCCGAGGCCTGTGCCTTCACCCGTCGGCTTGGTGGTGAAGAACGGCTGGAACAGCTTCTCCTTCACCTCGGGCGGCATGCCGATGCCGTTGTCGCGCACCCGGACCTCGACGCTGTCGCCCAGGTCGCGCGTGGTGACCCGGAGGGTCGGCCGGAAGCCCGCCTCCCGAGCTCCGGTCCGCCGCTTGTTGGCGGCATAGAAGCCGTTGCCGAACAGGTTGAGGAACACGCGCGTCACGTCCTGCGGCACCACATCGATCGGCTTGGCGGTCTGCTCGAGATCGCGTTCCAGGGTGACGTTGAACTCCTTGTCCTGCGCGCGCGCGCCGTGATAGGCGAGGTTCAGCGCCTCCTCGACCAGCGCATTGATATCGGACGGCGCCCAGTCGCCCGTACCGCCGCGGCTGTGGCTCAGCATGCTCCTGACGATGCCGTCAGCCCGCTTGCCGTGCTCGGCGATCTTGCCGAGGTTGCCGACCAGGAGGCCCATCGTCTCGTCGAGTTCGGCGCGCCTGGCCTCGTCGAGGGTCGCCAGGGCCGGTCCCGCCACTTCCTTCAACTCATCGAGCAGGTCGACCGAGAGCATCGCGAAATTGTTGACGAAGTTCAGCGGGTTCTTGATCTCGTGTGCGATGCCCGCCGTGAGCTGGCCGAGCGAAGCCATCTTCTCGGACTGCACGAGGTTGGCCTGGGCGGCCTTCAGGCGCTCCAGCGAATCGCGCAACTCGGTGAACAACCGGACGTTCTCGATGGCGATGACGGCCTGCGCGGCGAAGGTTTCGAGCAGTTCGATCTGCTGCTGCGTGAAGGCGCCGGTCTCGACGCGACGCAGCGAAATGGCGCCAATGGCAGCCCCTTCGCGCTGCAAGGGCACGACCAGGACCGCGCGAAAGCCAAGCTCCCGAGCAAACCGATGCGCGGCCGCGAACTCGACCGGATCGAGGCCCAGGATGTCGGGACGATGGATGGTGGAGCACGCGAGCATGGCCGCCCCGTAGCCCGTTTCCCGATTTAGCGGGGTTCGATTGCTTGACCCGAGCGGCAACGGACCTTCATGGGCAACAAGTATGGCGTCGTTGCCGTCCCGCATATGGATATTCGCGTCGGTGGCGCCGCAGAAGCGCACCGCCGCCTTTGCCAGCACGTCGAGCACGGGCTGGACATCGGTCGGCGAGCTGGCGATCACTTTCAGGATGTCGGCCGTCGCCGTCTGGCGTTCGAGCGCCGCCTCCGCCGCATCGCGTGCGGCGGCGATGTCGGCCTCGGCTTTCTTGCGCTCGGTGATGTCGCTGTAGATCAGCACCGCGCCGCCGCCCGGCACCGGGTTGTTGCGCACCTCGACGATGCGCCCGTCGGGCCGCGTGCGCTCCGTCGACCACGCAGCGTTGGCCCGTTCGCGGTAGCGCGCGATCTCCTCGCTGGCGTTGTCGGCACCGAGTTCGCCGCGTTTCACCAGCAGGCGGACATAGTCCTCGAGGGTGGGGCGGCCGGCGAGGAAGGAGTCGGGAATGTCGAGCAACTCCTGGAAGTTGCGGTTCCACGAGGCGAG
>CAIMEE010000564.1 GCA_903839865.1 Enhydrobacter aerosaccus
CCGATCTATCCTGATCGACGAAGCCCGCACGCCGTTGATCATTTCGGGTCCGACCGAGGACCGGTCCGATTTCTACCGCACCATCGACCTGCTGGTGCGTGACCTGATCCTCGATGCAGCCACCTTCGAGCACGACGAGAAGCAGAAGCAGGTCCTGCTCACCGAGCACGGCTCGGAAACCATCGAACAGACGCTGGAGGCCGCGGGGCACTTCGCGGACGGTTCGGCCGGCCTCTACGACCCGGCCAATGTCTCGGTCATGCACCATGTCAATCAGGCGCTGCGGGCCAACGTCCTCTACCAGCGCGACCGCGACTATATTGTGCGCGATGGCGAGGTGATGCTGATCGACGAGTTCACGGGCCGCATGATGCAGGGCCGGCGCCTGTCCGAAGGCCTCCACCAGGCCATCGAGGCCAAGGAAAAGGTCGACGTCCAGCCCGAGAACCAGACCCTGGCCTCGGTCACGATCCAGAACTATTTCCGCCTCTACGAAAAGCTGTCCGGCATGACCGGCACGGCCGCCACCGAGGCCCAGGAATTCTTCGACATCTACAAGATGGATGTCGCCGAAATCCCGACCAACCGTCCGGTGGCCCGGAAAGACGCCGACGACGAGGTCTACCGCACCTCCGCTGAGAAGAACCTGGCCATCATCGGCCAGATCGTCGAGTGCCATGAGCGCGGCCAGCCGGTGCTGGTCGGCACGGTGTCGATCGAGAAGTCCGAACAGCTGTCCGAACTGCTGAAGGCCCACGTGTGGGAGAGCGAAGGCCGCACCATCGTCGGCGTGCCGCACAGCGTGCTCAACGCCCGCTACCACGAGCAGGAAGCCTTCATCGTCGCCGAAGCCGGCGTGCCGGGGGCGGTGACCATCGCCACCAACATGGCCGGCCGCGGCACCGACATTCAGCTCGGCGGCAATATCGACATGCGCCTGGCCAAGTGGCGCGCCGAACAGGCGGGCCTGGGTATCGAGCCCAGCTTCGAGGATGAGAAGGCCGAACGCGCCGTCATCGAAACCGAGATCGCCGGCAAGCGCGACGCGGCCCTGGCCGGCGGCGGCCTGTTCGTTCTTGGCACCGAACGTCACGAAAGCCGCCGGATCGACAACCAGCTCCGCGGCCGGACCGGCCGTCAGGGCGACCCTGGCCAGTCGAAGTTCTTCCTCTCCTGTGAGGACGACCTTCTTCGCATCTTCGCCGGCGATCGCCTGGACGCCATCATGCGCACCTTCGGCGTCGAGGAAGGTGAGGCGATCACCCATAAGTGGCTCAACAGCGCCATCGCCACCGCCCAGAAGCGCGTTGAGCAACGCAACTACGAGATCCGCAAGAACCTCCTGAAGTACGATGACGTCGTCAACGACCAGCGCAAGGCCGTGTTCGAGCAGCGCCGGGAGTTCATGGAGGCCGATGACCTCTCGCAGATCGTCACCGAGATGCGCCACGACACCATCGACGACCTCGTGGCCCGCCACCTGCCCCCCAAGGCCTATGCCGACCAGTGGGATGTCGAGGGCCTGCACGAGCGCGTCTGGGGTCTGCTCGGCCTCGACCTTCCGGTCAGGGAGTGGGCGGCCGAGGAGGGCATCGCCAACGACGAAATTCGTGAGCGACTCGTGGCCGCGGCGGACGCCCGCGCCGCCGAGCGCGAGGAGTTGATCTCATCGGCCCAGACCCGCGGCCTGGAGAAGAACTTCCTGCTTCAAATGGTCGATATGCAGTGGCGCGAGCACCTGATGCATCTCGACCACCTGCGCAACGTGATCGGCCTGCGCGGCTACGGCCAGCGCGATCCGCTGAACGAGTACAAGACCGAGGCCTTCTCGCTCTTCGAAACCCTTATCGGCGATCTGCGTCAGAACGTGACACGCTGGCTGCTCACGGTTGAGATCCAGTTCCAGCAACCCGAGCCGCCGCCGACACCCTCAATGTTCGAGGTCCATCTCGATCCCACCACCGGCCAGAACGAGCGGGCCCTGGAGTTTGCCGGCGCCACCGGCGGCGGCACGTCGGAGCAACGGTCCGCCCTGCCTCTGACCGCCCTGCCCGCCGGCTTCGAGCGCACCCCGCGCAACGCCGCCTGTCCCTGCGGTTCCGGCAAGAAGTTCAAGCACTGTCACGGGTCACTCATTTAGTTCAACATTTTCAATGAACTAGATGATTTTTGATTGGGGTTTTTTGTTAGGCAAATGTTGTGCAAACGGGGCTTTAGCGGTGCTGAACCCCGTTTGTTAGACAGATGTTAGACAGATTTGA
>CAIMEE010000565.1 GCA_903839865.1 Enhydrobacter aerosaccus
GCCGCCAGCCACCCACCGAAATCGTCAGTTCGTCTTGTCGAGTGTGACAAAGGCCACAGTCCCCTGTCGGAGTGCGTGCGAAGAAGGCGACACACGATGACGGATAGAGGGAGGTAGCCATGATGAACATTCTCAATCGGCCGATAGTCAAGGAAGCACTGGTCCTCGTCCTTTCCGGCGTGATCTCCGCGATGGTCTGCGGCCGCGTCTATGCGGCGACGCCGACGGACGCCGAGCAGACCGCCACAGCCCCCGCTCCGCCGCAAGGCCAGTACCCCACCCAGTTGGCGCCGATGTCCAAAGAGGAAGGCCGGCAAATGCTGCTGTCGTCGTTCTTTGGCCAGGTTCCCCTGGCCGCCCCGACGCCGGCGGCAGGTCGGTAGGCCAGACCAAATTCTCCTTCCGCCGGACGCACACCTCCGGCGAAAGACGGCCGGGACTCCCATCACCGGCCCGGCAGCGGCGCCATCCCTCTGGCGTCGCTGCTATTTTTTTCGCGCGCGGCTATGCGGGAATGACGACGTCAACGTCGAATTCGACGAGCATATCGGCCATCGCGAGACCGGAGACGATGAGCCCGGTGCCGCAGGGCGCGATGCCGCGCAGATGGCGCGCGACAGCGTTGTAGACCGGCTCGCGATAGGCGCGGTCCAGCAGGTAGGTCGTCACCTTGCAGACGTGCTCGAGCGTGCCACCGGCTTCCTCGACCAGAATCTTCAGGTTCTTCATGGCCTGGTCCGCTTGTGCGCCTGGATCGCCCTTGCCGTGAAATTTGCCCTCCAGATCAAAGCCGGTCAGGCCGCCCAGGAAGAGACTGCGCCCCGTCGCCCGGACCATCAGCGAGACGTCGTAGTCGATCTTCTGGTTGGGCCAGCGGCCCATCGTGTTGAAGCGGCGAAGGCGGTCGTGAGCCATGCGGTTCTCCTTGTGTCGCGCTGCTTGCCAAGTCCTTTGTCGCGAGCGACCGTAAGACAATAACAGAAGGGAAGAAAACGATGCCCGAGACCCCGACCTTCGGCCGATACGCCGAAATCCCCTACGACCGGATGACCCCGGACCAACAGGAAGGCTACAATACGATGATGGCGGCCCGCGGCGGCCTGCCGGGCCCGGCCAAGATCTGGGTGCACAATCCGAAGCTCGCGAAAGTCGCCGGACCCTTTGGCGCGCACTTCCAGAAGGGACAATATTCGCTGACCGAGCGCGAGCGCGAGATCGCCGTCTGCGTTATCACCAGCCACTGGCACTCGGCCTATCCGACGTCCGCGCACGAACGGATCGGCAAGCAGGCCGGGCTGCCGGCCGCGAAGGTCGAGGCGATCCTGAGCGGCCTGCCGACGTCGTTCGACGACGAGCGCGAACAGGTCGTCTATGAGATGGCGATGACGCTCACCAACGCCCGCTGGGTCTCGCGCGGCCTGCACGAGCGCGCCGTGAAGGCGCTGGGCCATGTCGGAATCACCGATGTCGCGACGTTGATGGGGCACTACACCAGCGTAGCGTTCACGCTCGCGTTCTACGACGTTCCCGACGGCGCATCGGGCATGGCGCGCTAGCCGTGGACTATCGCCCGCTCGGGAAGACCGGCCTCTCCGTCAGCGTCGCCGGCCTCGGCTGCGGCGGCAACAGCCGCCTGGGCCTGGGCCGTGGCGCCAGCACGGACGAGTGCGTAGCCGTGGTCCGCACGGCGATCGACCTTGGCGTCAATTTCCTCGATACGGCGGAAGCCTATGGCACCGAGGCGATCGTGGGCACCGCCGTGAAGCACTACGACCGCGACAAGCTCGTGGTCTCGACCAAAGCGATCATGAGGGCTGGCGACAAGGCCGAGGCGGTGACCGAGCGAGTCGAGGCCGCACTGAAGCGGCTCAATCTCGACTACGTCGACATCTTTCATTTCCACGCCGTCGATCCCTCGACCTACGACCATCACCGCGATGTCCTCGCCCCGGCTCTCCTGAAGCTGAAGGAACAGGGCAAGGTCCGCCACGTCGGCATTACCGAGACGGGGCCGCGCGATCCCGAGCAGCAGATGCTGAAGCGGGCGATCGAGGATGCGCCCTGGGAAGTGATCATGCTCGCCTACAGCCTGATGAACCAAGGTGCGCGCCGCCATGTTTTTCCGGTCACCCGGCGCCGCGGGATCGGCACGCTCCTGATGTTTGTCGTGCGCAACATCTTCAGCAACGCCGCCTATCGCGCGAGCGTCATTGGCAAGCTGATCGACCAGGGACATCTCGATCGGTCGATCTTGGCCGATGGCGATCCGCTCGGCTTCCTGACCGTGGATGGCGCTGCCGGGAGCATCACCGATGCGGCCTATCGCTACGCGCGCCACGAACAGGGCGCCGATGTCATCCTCTTCGGCACCGGCAACAAGGATCACGTGAAGGCGAACGTGGAGTCGATTCTACGTCCGGCTTTGCCGGCACCAATCGTCGAGCGCCTTCACACGCAGTTCGGGCATCTCACCGGCGTCGGGCTGGACCTGCCCGGCCCGGTCAAGACGACCTGACGAGCTTTCCGGGACGAGCGCCCGTCTCCTGGCCCTTCTCGAAGATCGGCACGCCGGCGCAGATCGTCATGTCGTAGCCGTCGACACTCTGCACCAGGCGGCGGCCACCGGCCGGCAGGTCGAAGATCATCTTCGGCGAGTGCAGCGTCAGCCCTTCGAAGTCGATGACGTTCACGTCGGCCTTCTTGCCGGGCTGCAGGCGGCCGCGATCCTTGAAGCCGTAGAAGTCGGCCGTGCCGCTGGTCATCTGCTGCACGGTGAATTCGAGCGGCAGGCGCTTGCCGCGCGAACGGTCGCGAACCCAGTGGGCCAGCATCGACGTGTTGAGCGAGGCATCGCAGATCACGCCGCAATGCGCGCCACCATCGGACAGGCCCAGGATCGTGTGCGGATCCTCGATCATCTCGCGCACGACCTCGAGATCGCCGTGCACGTAGTTGGTGACGGGGAAATAGACCATGCGGCTGCCGTCGCCGCCGGTCAGATAGTCGTAGCAATATTCCTGCGGCGTCACGCTCGCCTTCTCAGCAAGGGCTGCGATGCTGCGCTCGGGCGCCGGCTCGTAGTCCGGCTGGTCGCCCAGCGGATACATGCGATCCCAGCGCGTCGCTATCTGGCGCGACAGCGGCGGCAGCACTTCGAGCAGGCGCGGCGCGGCTTCCTGCGACAGGATCAGGCGGCGCAGTTCGGGCGTGCGCAGCTTGGCCAGCATCTCGGCCGGCGGCAGCTTCGCCACCTCGGCATACGCCTCTCGCAGGCCGAAGGGATTGAGCGACGTGGTGAGACCCAGCGTCAGGCCGACGGGACGTCCCGCGACCTGGGCGTAGAGCGGCAGGTTGTCGGCACGGCCGGCGCGCACACCGTCCATCAGGCGGCGCCAGCGCTGCGGGTCGTAGCTGCGATCGGTCAGCAGGAACCACACCGGCCGGCCGCTCTCCTTGGCAACCTGGCGGATCCACTTCCATTCGGCCGCCTCGTCGTCGAAATCGGACAGGAAGCCAAAGGTGCCGCGGCCGGCGCGGCCCATCGCGCGGCCGATGGCGATCAGCTCCTCATGCTCGGCGTAGCGGCCCGGCACGAGGTCGCCCGCCAGCGTCTTGTGCTGGTCGGTGCGGCTGGTGGTGAAGCCGACGGCGCCGGCCTTCAGCGCTTCCTCGGTGAGCTTCGCCATCAGCTCGATGTCCTCGGCAGTCGCGAGCTCGCGGTTGATGGCGCGCTCGCCCATGGCATAGACGCGCAGCGGATGATGGGCGACCTGGGCCCCGACATCGATGGTGCGCGGCAGGCGCGCCAGCGCGTCGAGATATTCCGGGAAGCTCTCCCAGTCCCACTTGAGCCCCTCGGTCAGGGTGATGCCGGGGATGTCCTCGACACCTTCCATCATCTCGATCAGCGCGACCTGGTGCTCGCTGCGAACAGGCGCGAAGCCCACGCCACAGTTGCCGAACACGATGGTCGTGGCGCCATGCCACGAAGAAGGAGCGAGAACCGGGTCCCAGGTAGCCTGTCCGTCATAGTGCGTGTGCACGTCGACCCAGCCCGGCGTGACCAGCCGGCCGTCGGCCTTGACCTCGCGCTTGCCGGGACCGGCCTTGCCGCCGACCTGGACGATCTTGTCGCCGGCGATGGCGACGTCGCCCACAAAGGAAGGCGCTCCGGTGCCGTCAACGATAGTGCCGCCCCGGATGACGATGTCGTGCATGGTTCGCCTCTCGAAAATAGGACCAAAGCTTTTCATACATCGGCAGGCACGGAAAGACGGGAGTCCGGTAGACTCCACATAGGAGGTACCCATGCCCATCATCGATTCGCAGGTCCACGCCTACGAGGCCAACACGCCCAAGCGCCCTTGGGCCACCGTACCGAACTGGCCCGCGCATGTGACGGGCGACGAGATGGTGGCGGCCATGGACAAGGTGGGCGTCGACGGCGCGATCTTCATTTCGTCCTTCTCGATGTACCGCTACGACGGCAGCTACGCCGAGGAAGTGGCGAAGGCCCATCCCGGCCGCATGGCCATCGTCAAGCCGGTCGACCCGGACGACAAGAACGTGGCCGACGTGGTCGCCAAGTGGAAGAAAGTGCAAGGCGCCGTCGGTATCCGCATCTTCCTGCGTGAAGAAGAGAAGCGCCCCGTCGACGATCCCGGCCTCGACCGCATCTGCAAGGCCGCCGTCGAGTACGATCTCCCGCTCAACTTTCTGTTCTGGGGCCGCGTCGACGAAGGAATGGCGTTGATCGACCGCCATCCCAACACGCGATTCATCGTCGATCATCTGGGCCTCCTGCAGCCGCGCGTACCGCCGGCGCCGGCAGAGCCGTGGGCCGATCTGCCCAAGATCCTCGATCTCGCCAAGCGGCCGAACTGCGTGATCAAGGTGAGCGGCGCCTGCACGCTGTCGAAACAGCCCTGTCCGTTCCCGGATATCTGGGACCCTCTAAAGCGCGTGTTCGATGCCTGGGGGTTCGAACGCTGCCTGTGGGGCACGGACTGGACCCGTGCGTTCGCGGTCGTGAACTACGAGAAGGCGGTGAAGCCGTTCCTCGAGACCAAGACACTGAGCGAGAGCGAACGCGCGATGCTGATGGGCGGCGCCTGCACGAAGGCTTACGGCTGGTCGCCCACCAAGTGAAGAGTCATTCCGCCTTGATGCCCGCTTGCTTGATGACCGGAAGCCAGAGCGCCTGATCGTCCTCGATCAGCTTGCGGGCGGCTGCAGGAGAGTTCGGCGCCAGGATCTCGAAGCCCTGGGCCAGCAGCTTCTGCTTCACCTGCGGGCTCTGCCCGATACGGTTCAGCTCGGCATTGAGGCGCGTGACGATCGCGGCGGGTGAATTGGCCGGCAGGGCAAAGCCCAGCCAGGTGGCGACCTCGTAATTGGGA
>CAIMEE010000566.1 GCA_903839865.1 Enhydrobacter aerosaccus
CCGCCACGACCAACAGGCCGAATCCCAGCCGCCGGCACAGCTTCTTCACGTCGCGCATCTTCTTGGGCCAGGTCCCCACGGCGAGGTAGATCGTATCGGAAACCGCCAGGCGATTGACGCCCTGCAGAACCAGACCGATTCCGAAGGTCTGCTTCAGCTCGACGATCACCGGCGGCTCCTTGCCCCGCACGGCCACCACGTCGCAGCCCAGGACCTCGCCCTTGACGCTGTAGCCTTGCGCTTCGAGCAGCGCCTTCACCGGCCCATAGAGATCGCTTTCCAAAGCCATAGGCGGCTAGCGTATCATGTCGGGAAGAGTCGAAGCTCAGGGGATAATCGCGATGACCGAATTGCTGGATCAGGGAGCGGCCGCCATCTCGGCAGCAGTGCGGATGGGCACGGTGAAGGCACGAGACGTGGCCGAAGCGGCGATTGCCCGGGTCGCGGCGCGCAACAAGGACCTCACCGCCATCGTCGACTTCAATCCGGCCGAGGCGCGCGCCGCGGCGGATGCCGTGGATGCACGGCGCAAGCAGGGCTTCGACGGGCCTATCCTGGGCGTGCCCTATACGGTGAAGGACACGACCTGGGTGCAGGGCCGCCGCGTGACCACCGGCTCGCTACTCTACAAGGACTTCCTGCCGCCGCGCGACGCCGTGGCCGTCGAGCGCCTCAAGGCCGCGGGCGGCGTCTTTCTCGGCATGACCAACACGCCCGAGATGGCGGCCAAGGGCCACACCGAGAACAAGGTCTACGGCTACTCGCGAAATCCCGCGAACACTGCGATGACTCCCGGCGGCTCTTCCGGCGGCGCGGCCGCCGCGCTCGCGGCAGGCTTCACGCCGATCGCACTGGGCACCGATGGTGGCGGCTCGGGCCGTCGTCCGGCCGGACTGTGCGGCGTTGTCGGCCTGAAGACCTCGGCCGGCGCCATCCCCAACCCGTTCGGGTTCGGCGGCGCCTATGGGCCTCTTTATGGCGTCACGGCACCGATGGGCCGCACCGTCGCCGATGCCAAGGTGGCGTTCGAAGTCATGGCCGGCCCCGATCCCCGCGATCCGCATTCCGTGGCGACACTCGACATTCCGCCACCTTCCAATCCGCGCATTGCCGTCAGCCCACGCCTTGGCCTCAACGCGGCGGTCGACGCCGACGTCATGTCGGCCTTTACTGCGGCCGTTGGCAGGTTGCGCGCCGCCGGCTGGCGCATCGAGGAAGCCGACATCCCCTGGCCGGAGGGAACCAACGAAGGCGCGTTCGGCGCGGTGAATGCCGCGGCCTCCGCCTTGCTCTATGGCGAGCGCGAAGCCGTCGACAAAGAACTGTTCGGCGACAACGTCACCGCCCTGATCACGCGCGGCCGCACGATGCCCGGTACCGACGTGGTCGCGGCCTTTCGCTTTGCCGATGCCTGTGCCCGCGCCGTCGCAAAATTCTTCATCGAATACGATTATCTGCTCACGCCAACCTCGGCCTGTGTCGCCTGGCCGGTCGAGCAGGTCTATCCGAAGGTCATTGAGAACAGAGAGGTCGGCCCCCGCGGCCACGCGGTCTTCACGCCGCTGTTCAATCTCGCGCTCGCACCGGGCATCTCGATCCCCTGCGGGACGGGCCGTGACGGCCTGCCCGTCGGCCTTCAGATCGTGGCGGCACGCCTGCATGACCGTCCCTTGCTCGCGATGGCTCAACGCGCGGAGCTGGCACTTTCCCATTAAAA
>CAIMEE010000567.1 GCA_903839865.1 Enhydrobacter aerosaccus
CCGGCGAGATCGACCGATCCGGCACGATATCAAGATGCGGCGACGAGATGATGCGGGCGATGCTCTACGAAGCAGCCCAGAGCATGCTGCGTTCGGAGAAATGGTCCTGGCTCAAGGCCTGGGCGATGCAGATCGCCAGGCGTCGCGGCATGAAGAAGGCGAGTGTGGCGCTGGCCCGCCGGTTGGCCGTGATCATGCACCGCATCTGGGTTGACGGCAGCGAGTTCCGCTGGACCCGCGAGCAAGCCGCGGCAGCCGCATGAGACCTGTGCCGAATCAAACAGGATAGGAGGACGTTCGAGATCCACCACGCGGTGGAGTGATGTCCCTCGCGGGACGATGGATGAGGTGAGTTCGTATGTCCGTTTGGACCTACTGTCTGCAAGACGGCAAGGCCGACCCAAAGATTGTTCCGCCTCGTTCTCGAATCCCATGATGGAAGGGCCCTGGCGCCGATTCCGAAGAGAAGCACGAGCCCGCGAGCGACATCGACACCGTAGCGATCGATAGTCTGAAAGCGCTTGACCCCAAACGGCCGATTAGAGAAGCGGACATGATCGAGTCGCTTGAGCTGCAGAAGCCGGTTCCAAAGGGTACACTGATCGTGGAGCAGAACGCGGGCGAGGGCACCAGAACTCGCCAAATATGTCGTGAGGCTGGGTCAAATTTGCCCGCTCTTAGTTCTCTGACCACCGCCCACAGGATCAGGGCTTCCGCTTGAAGACGGATAAGATCACCTCATCGTCCACCTTGACTTCGTAGAAGAGGTCATACCGGGTCTGATACTTGGCGTTGCTGGTATCGCGGACCCACCGATAATCGGTGAAGAGGTACTCCGCCGAGTCTTCATCCGGCGCCATTTGCAGCCGCGACCTCTCCGGCAGGGTCAGCAAATAGATGCTCCTGTCCAATTCCATGAAACTGTCGGCCCGAATGCTGATGTCGTCGCGCCCGTCGTGCGCCAGCACGTATTCGAGGCCGCGCCTCGCGCTCAGCCCCCAATAATCCAGGTCATACCTGGCTTTCAGGTCGGTTCCGGCCAACAGATTGAAATACACATTCTGCAGCGGATGTGCCCGCCACATCCACGCCGTCGTAACGGCGAAGGAGATCGCGGTTAAGGCGGCAAGAGCCGGGCGTCGAATGCGGGCTGCTGCCGTGCCACTCCATAACGCGTGCCATCCCCTTACGGCGACCATCAACAGCGACGGATAGACGAAGTAGAGGTGCCTCCAGCCATCGTACAACACCGGATGGAGCACGATGACGGCGCCGACCGGCGCGCCGAACATGCCGAGGAACACCACGTCCTGCAGCTCCGCCTCGTCCTTCCAAAGGCCAGGGAAGGAAGTGACGATCTGACGGCAGGTCAGCGCTGCGCCGACCAGGAACAGGACGAGGTAAAGGAGCGGCGTGGTGATCGAGATCCAGACCGGAATGTAATGCCAAGGCAGATCGGTGCCGCGAAAGAAGGTGCCCATGTAGAGGACATCGCCTTCCCACCTGAAGCTCGACATCGATGCAAGCGCTTGCATAAACCTGCCGAGCGGATCGGCCCATAGCCATGGCCACATCGCAACGACGAAGACGGCCATCGTCGCCAGATAGATCGCCAACGCCGAAAGTGCCGGACGTGGGTTCACCTCGCGCTTGACAATTCGGACGGCGAGAAGCGCGATCGTTGCCATGGGCAGTATGATCGCCGCGATGCGAACATCTACGGCAAACGCGGTCGCCAGGGCATGAAGGACGGCAGGCCCGGGCCGTGGCTTCAGCACGAACGCAATCGTCGTATTCAGGGCAATGGCGAAAGCCGCCATTAACACCGTATCTTTCGAGTTGTAGAACGATTCGGCAAAAAGACGCGGCGACAGCACGAGGAACGCCACCGCCAGCAGGCCGATTCGCCGGTCGGCGAAACGACGATGCGCGAGGCAGTAGACCGCGTACATCCCGCCAAGGCAGACCAGAAACGTGAGGAAATGTCGGAGGAAGTAGATGTCCCGCTTGTCGGTCAGGCCAAGCAGGCCTTCCAAGACGACCG
>CAIMEE010000568.1 GCA_903839865.1 Enhydrobacter aerosaccus
GCCCCTGTCGTCCTTTTGTCTATAGCTCTGTGGGCGGCCACCACGCTTTCGTACTGGTTCGCCATTCACGCGATCTGGCCCTCGATCAGCCTTGCAGGCGCGGCCTATGCCGCAGCGGCCGTCGCTCTAAGTTTCGTCGTGCCGTTGACCCCAGGCGGTTTGGGGGTTTTTCACGCCGCCGCGGTGTTGGCGCTTTCCCTGTTCGGGGTGCCCGCCGAACCCGCCTTGGCCTTCGCGATCGTCATGCACGCCTTCCAACTCGGCTCTGTTTTAATGCTGGCGGTGGTCGCTCTGCTCTGCCAAGGGATCAGCGTTCGCGCACTGGCGTTCGTACGCAACAGCGCTTCGTGAGGCTCCTCGTGGCCACAGCCAATTGTTGCAGTGTCGACCCGGAAGCCGCTATCTAGAAGCAGGGACACTTCCGTGGCCGTGACTGGCCTGTAATTCAAGTGGTATGAGCGGGGCCGATGGCATCCATCCAATCCGACGTTTCCAAGCCCGTAGCGCGCAAGCCCGCGCCTTCCCGGACATTCAAGCTGCAGGTCAGCCAGCAGCCTGCCAGGGTTTGCCTGATACAGCCTTCGACCCTCACCAGTGCTGACGCCTATGGTCTCGACGTCGTTCCGCCCCTCGGCCTGGCCTACATTGCCAGCGCCCTGAAGGGCGCTGGCCACTACGTTACATTCGTCGATGGCGTGGGCGAGGCTCTGGACCGGTACGGCCGCGCCCCCGGTTACGAAGGGCTTCTGATCCATGGCCTGCCGATCGACGAAATCGTGGCCCGGATCGACCCCGATGCCCACATTGTCGGCGTCACGGCCATGTTCTCCAATCAGTGGCTCTTCACCCGCGATCTGATCTTGGCAATCCGCGCGAAATTTCCGGAGAAGCTGATCATCATGGGCGGCGAGCACGTCACGGCGTGCGCCGATTACATTATCGAAAGCTGTCTAGCCGTCGATGCCTGTGTGCTGGGAGAAGGCGAAGAGACAGTCGTCGATCTGGTCGACGCTTATCGCACCGGACGGCCGCTGGTCGAGGTCGCGGGAATCGTCTTTCGTGACGCGGGCAAGCCAGTGCGTACACCGCGGCGCGGTCGCATCCGGGCGATCGACGAGATTCCCGAGCCCGACTGGTCGATCGTTCCGATCGAACGCTACATCGAAAGCGGCGTGACCTATGGTGCCAATCTCGGCCGCTCGATCCCGCTGCTGGCCAGCCGGGGCTGCCCTTTCCAGTGCACGTTCTGCTCGAGCCCGCAGATGTGGACGACGCTGTGGTCGGCGCGCAAGCCCGAACTCGTCGTGGCCGAGATGAAGAAGTACAAGACGCGCTATAACGTCACGAACTTCGACTTCTACGACCTCACCGCGATCGTGCGGAAGCAGTGGATTGCCGACTTCTGCAACCTCCTGATCAAGGAGGAACTGAACGTTACCTGGCAGCTTGCCTCCGGCACGCGCAGCGAGGCGATCGACAGCGAGATCACGCCGCTGCTCTACAAGGCGGGCTGCCGTCTCGTGATCTATGCGCCGGAAAGCGGTTCGCCCGAAGAACTCAAGCGGATCAAGAAGAAGGTGAAGCTCGATCGGATGATCTTGTCCATGAAGGACTCGCATCGTGCCGGTATCGAGACGAAAGCCAACATGATCTTCGGCATGCTGGGCATGACCTGGCGCGACGTCTTCAACTCCTATCTGTTCATCGCGCGCATGGCCGTCACGGGCGTGACCAATGTCGCCGGATATCCATTCTCGCCATATCCGGGCTCGGAGGATTTCTCGCGGCTTATAAGTGAAGGGCGGGCCAAGCTCAGCGACGAATATTTCATGGGCCTGCTGATGCTGGCCCGGAACCTGCACACCAAGAATACCGTCTCATACAACGAGAATTTCAACTCGAAGGTCCTGGCGATGATCTGCTCGGGCGCCTTCCTGCTGTTCTACGGGGTGAGCTTCGCCGTGCGGCCGTGGCGCCCGTTCCAGATCGCCTACACGAACTTCATCAAGCGCGAGTCCTCGTCGATCCTGACTCTCGCCTTTACGAATATGCGCCGCAAGAAGGCTGCGCTGAAGTTCATGGATGCGAAGCAGGCCGACGCCGTCGACCTGCCGGCCGAGCTGAAGATGCGGAACACCGACAACGTAGGGGGCCGGGGATAGGCCCGGCCTACTTAAAGTTGGGGGTACCGGCCTCGAGGATGTTGGGGAAGAGGACGCCCTGATGCCTGAACGGCAGGTAGACTTCCTGAGTGGTGAAGCGAGCGTAGTCGTTGATGAAGCGGCGATAGTCCACGAAGAGCGTGCCGCCGTCCTTTCTGACATATGACCTGCTCTCCAAGTGCGTATTCTCCCAGCCGCAGGAAAGCTTCATGCCTTTGGAAGGAGAGTCCGCAGGAAGTATGTGCTTCAGGTACATTTGCCAGTTGATGGAGGTGTAGCCGTACTCGCCCCGAATAGTCGGCGAGTCCCAGAGCCAGCGGTCGCCGTTGCCGCAGGGCAGGACGAGTTCCGAGACCTTGTCGGTTTTCATGTACTCGAGGAAGGCTTGATAGAACTGCAGTTGGGTGTTTGCCCAGCGGGAGCCGACGTCCATCGTTCGATAGGACAGGGATGCCGCCACGATGACTGAGCCGACCGCCCCGGCACCTAGGGCGATTTTTGTGGCCTTCAATCGAGAGGGCAGGGAATTTGGGCTTCCGCCCAGGGCCGCCAGCGTGAACGGGATCTGGCGAAAAAAATCGTACAGAAGAAAGATGAGTGCAGCCTCGATGGCGGGCAACGTGCGGAAGGAATCGCGGTAGCCATTGTCCCACTCCGCCCTGGTGTCCGGTACGAGGAAGGGAAGAACCGTGAGGACGAAAAGAACCAGCTTACAGATCGCGACGGTGGCGGTGCGTTTTTCCGTAATGCGCCAGGGGACAGGCACGCGGGATCGAAGATGCATGATCCGGACGATCGCCATTCGCAGGGGCGGCTGCAGAACCGCGAGCA
>CAIMEE010000569.1 GCA_903839865.1 Enhydrobacter aerosaccus
GCACGACCCTGATGGGCTTCGGCCATCGCATCTACAAGGTGCGCGATCCTCGTGCCGACGTGCTGAAAGCCGCGGTTGCCACCTTGCCCGCGACGGCGGGGCGGCTGGCTTTCGCCAGCGAGGTCGAGCAAGGCGCGATTGCGGCCCTGCGCCGGCACAAGCCCGGCCGCCGCCTCGACACCAATGTCGAGTACTACACGGCGCTGCTGCTGGAAGCGCTCGACATCCCGCGCGAGGCTTTTACCGCGCTGTTCGCGGTCGGTCGCGCCGCCGGATGGTGCGCGCACGTCTTCGAACAGGAAAAGGGCGGCCGCATCATCCGTCCGCAGTCGAACTATGTCGGACCCCGTCCGGCCTAGGGGAGTTGCTTGATCGCCGACCCGCGCCACGTGCGGGCGCGGGTTCCTTCGGCGTCGAACACCCACACGATCATGTCGGCGCCGGCCGGCGTGAAGCGCATGTTGAAATGGCGGCGCCAGAAGCTGCCGTCGGCATAGGCGAACAGGGCTTCGGTGCCGAGCGCGTCCGGCCGTACGGTCAGGGTCGCCGAGCGCGGCGTGGGTTTGGCCTCGGCGTCGACAAGATGCGCGAGTCCGCTCGAGGGCGGTCCGAAGCGCAAGGTCTCGCCCGCCGTCGCCGTCTGCATCGGCCCGCCATCGATGCGCAGCCACACGACGGCGCCGCCATCCTGGAGCCCGACCCGGAACGCGGCGCCGAACGGTGCGCGATCGTCGAGGTCGACATGCGGATTGGCGGGCGGCGGATAGATGTCCTCGAGCGGCATCGAGCCATAGAAGGCGAGCGCGCCGTTGTAAGTGCCGAGCCATTCCTGCCAGACCCCGGACTGGGCCCGGGCGGATGAGACCAAGAAAGGCGCGGCCATCAGGAAGGCACGGCGCGCCAGCATCGACCGGCCGAGACGCCTAACGGGCAACGCTCCGTTCCTCGTAGGTCTCGAAGTAGCGTTGCGCTGCGCTGCGCTGGTTCTCGTAGATCGATCCCTGATGGTCGGCGGCCGGCAGCGGCATGCGCACCGGAGCGGCCACGATCCGCGGTTCGACGCCGGGCGTGCCGAGCACCATGCGGTCGTTGAAGTCATCGAAGTTCGCCACGCCCATCAGCGGCCAGGCGTCGGCGGCCGTGTATTCGTGCAACAGCAGGCGGCGCTGGCGATTGGAGCGGTTCAGCGCCGAGCCGTGTACCAGCCGTGCGTGATGGATGGTCATCGAGCCCGCCGGGCCCATCAGCGGCACGGCCTTGCTGAGATCGATGTCGCAGGCTTCGGGGTTGAGCGCGCCACAGAAGCGGCCGTTGGCATGATGGTCCCAGGTCGGGCCGTGGTGCGATCCCGGGACGACCATCAACGGGCCGTTGTCCATGTCGCAATCGTCGAGGTAGATGCCGGTGGCCAGCACGTCGTCGTTGGTGTGCGGATAGAAGGCCCAGTCCTGGTGCCATTCGACGGGCGAGCCATAGCCCGCCGACTTCATGTTGAGCTTGCCGCCGTAGAGCCGGATGTTCGGGCCGAGCAGGCCGCTCAGCAGCGAAGTGATCCTGGGTTCGCGGGTCAACGCGCGGAAGAACGCGTGGCGCTTGAAGATCGCGGGCTTCAGCCGACGCACGCGGGGCAGGGTGGCGCTGTGGCTGGGCTCGAGATCGTAGAGATCGTCGTTGGCCGCGATGCCGCGGGCCTCCGACACGATGCGGTCGGTGAGCGCGCGCAACTCGGCGAGTTGCTCGCCCTCGATCAGGCGCGGGATGACCAGGTAGCCGTCGCGCCGGTAGGTCTCGATCTGCTGGGCGGTAAGCATGCGAAACCATAGCACGAGCGCCCGGCATGGCCGATACTGGGGCGATGGCGACCCGAGCCCTGTTCCCGACCCTCATCTACCGGAAGTCCCTCGGCGGGGCCGGCTGGCCGCGCTTCAATCGCGATCTACTGGACGAATGCCAGGCGCTGGCCGCCTCCGATGCCGCCGGGCGGCGCTGGTCGGCACGCAACTATTTGGGCGGCTATACCTCCTATGGTTCTCTCGACAAGATGCATCTCGTGTCGCCGCGCTTCGCAGGGCTGAAGCGCCGTCTCGACGGGCACGTGAAGGCGTTTGTACGGGACCTGCACTACGATCTCGCGGGCCGCACGATCGGCATGACCGATTGCTGGGCCAATGTGATGCCGGCCGGTGTCGCGCACTCGCTGCACCTCCATCCGACGTCGTTCATTAGCGGCACCTACTATGTTGCCGTGCCGAAGGGCGCGGGCGCGCTGAAATTCGAGGATCCGCGCCTGTCGCGACAGATGGCGGCGCCACCCCGACGCGGCGATGCACCGACGGCATTCCGGGCGCATGTGAGTGTCGCCGCGAAGGCCGGCGACGTCGTGCTGTTCGAAAGCTGGCTGCGCCACGAGGTCCCGCCGGCCCGGTACGCAGGCGAACGCATCTCGATCAGCTTCAATTACGGGTGGTCATGATGAGAGCGAAGCTGCTGGGCTTCGTTCTTGTCGTGCTTGCGACGCCTGCGCTCGCCGATTGTCCCCTCGACCTCGGGCGCGGCACCGGCATCGTTTTCTTCTCCGAGCATTTCATCATCGCGCTCCGTCCCGACCCGCTGCGCCTGGAGACCGGCGGGACCTTTGCGCTGATCCTGAACGTCTGCACCAAGGGCGGTGAACCGGCCGACCTGGTGAGCATCGACGCTCAGCTCGACGAGAAGCATGTGATCGGCGAAGTGCCGAACATCGTGTCGAGCGGCAGTGGCCGCTATCGCGCGGAAGGGCTGACGCTGACGGCGCCAGGCTCGTGGGAGATCGGCTTCAACGTGCGTGAGGGCAAGAACGTCGAGCGGCTGACGCACGACCTGATCGTGAACTAGCTCATTTCAAGCGGGCAAGCGCGCTTTCGAGAATCCACGCGGCGGCGGCGGCATCGACCCGCTCGGCTCGTTTGGCGCGGCTCATGTCGTAGTCGTCGATCATGCCGCGTGTCACGGCGGCGGTGCTGAGCCGCTCGTCCTGGAAAACGATCGGCAGGGCTCCCAGCGCCGGCGGCCCATAAAGCGCGATGTTGGCTGCGAACTGCCGCACCGACTGGCAGCGTGGGCCTTCGGTGCCGTCCATGTTGAGAGGCAGGCCGATCGCCAGCGCCCGGGCCTCGTGCTTTTTGGCCAACTCGCCCAGGACGCCAAGATCGACGGCGAGTTTAGTGCGTTTCACTGTCATAAGGGGCGTCGCCAGCATGCGCGTCATATCCGAGGTGGCGACGCCGATTGTCTTGGAACCGACATCGAGCGCCATGAGCCGTCCTTCGCGCACGAGAAGGGCTTTCAGCTTGGGAAAGTCGACGATCGCCATCGGGCGCGGTTATAGACAGCAACGGCAGGCAAGGTAAATTCATTCCGTGAGCAATTTCGTCTACGCGCTCCTCGCGATTGCAATGGTGCTGACCCTGGTCAGCCTGCTGGTCCCGCTCGCCGAGCGCCTGCGGCTGCCGCACACCGTGCTTTTGGCGATCGCGGGCCTCGGGCTGGGCTTTGCCGGTGTCTGGGCGATGGCGGATGCCGGCGGCATGACCCACGATGTCTTCGAGGGCCTGATCCGGCTAGAGAAGAGGACCGAGCTTTTCCTGCCGATGTTCCTGCCACCGCTGCTGTTCAACGCCGGCCTCACGATCGACGTGCGCCGTCTGTTCGACGAGATTTTCGCCGTGCTGCTGCTGGCCGTCGTGGCGGTGCTCGTCTGTATCGGCGTGGTGGCCGTGGTGGTCCACCAGGTGACCGGCGTCGATCTCGTGGTCTGCCTGCTGCTGGGTGCCATCGTGTCGACGACCGATCCGGCGGCGGTGATCGGCATCTTCCGCGACGTCGGCGCGCCCAAGCGGCTGTCGATCCTGGCCGAGGGCGAGTCGCTGTTCAACGACGCCGTCGCCATCTCGACCTTCGCGCTGGTGATGGAAATCCTCGTGACGCGTGCCGCGCCCGGCATGGCGGGGCATTTGAACGCCGGACTGATGGCGCCGGTCGTCCATTTCCTGCGCGAGTTCGTATTCGGCATCCTGTTCGGCTTCGCGCTGGCGCGGGCGGCGATGCTGATCCTGCCGCGGCTGAACGATTCCGAACCCGCCATCGCGTCGGTGACCGTGAGCCTCGCCTATCTCAGTTACGTCGTCGCCGATCATTACCTCGGCATCTCGGGCGTCGTGTCGGTGGTCATGGCGGCCCTCACGGTCGCGGCCTACGGGCCCACGCACCTGCACCCCAAGCAATGGACGGCGTTGCGCCAGATCTGGACGCAACTCGAATTCTGGAGCAGCTGCCTGATCTTCATCCTGGCTTCGATGCTGGCGGCGAGCGTGCTGCCGCAGATCTCCTGGCTCTACGTCTGGGGCGTGGTCGCGGTGGCGGGCGCCGCGATCGTCGCGCGCATGCTTGTGGTGTTCGGGATGTTGCCGGTGCTCGAGGCGACGCACCTCGTGCAGCC
>CAIMEE010000570.1 GCA_903839865.1 Enhydrobacter aerosaccus
CCGCCATCGTCGCCGGCCGCTGCGTGCCGACGGCCAGCCACGTCGTCTGCTCGATCGCAGGCTTCACGATGCGCGCCGCCGCAAAGGCCGGCCCCGAGGCCTCGCGCTCGACATAGGGTCTCGGGAAGACCGTACACAGCCCATTGCGCATCACGGCCTCGCGCAGGATCGCCGCGGAGCTTCCCTCCAGGACGGTGTTGAGCTCGATGCCCTGACGCACCGCCAGTTCCGCCATCACCGTCGTGAGGGCGTTGGGCCGCAGCGGCCCGCACAGGGCGACGTCGCCCAGCGCGCGGAACGGCACGTCCTTGTTCTTGAGAGCCGGATGACCCTTCGGCCCGACCAGCATCATGTCGGACTGGAGCACCGCCTCGGCGCCGCGGATCGTGCCGCGCCGGTAGCGGTTGAAGACGGCCACCTCGGCACGGCCATCGGCGATCCATGCCTCGACCTGGCCGCTGTAGCCTTCGTGGACCCGCAGCTTCACCCGTGGATAGTCCGCCATCAGGCGGCCGAGCAGGGTGCTGACCAGCGGCTGCGCCCAGCCGGGTACGACCCCGAAATCGACCGTGCCGACCGGCGTTCCGCGTTCGCCGCGGGCCTCGAGGGCAAGCCGTTGGGCCTCCGCCAGGAGCACCCGGGCCCGCGGCAGCAGAGCCTGGCCGAGCTCGGTCGCCTGCACGCCACGGCCGGTGCGGTGGAACAGCCGGCCGCCCAGCTCGGCCTCGAGCGCCGAAACCTGGCGGCTCAGCACCGACTGGGCCACGCCCAGAGCCGCGGCCGCGCGGCTGAAACTGCCCCCTTCCGCCACGCTGCAGAAGGCGCGAACGCCCTTCAAGTCCATCGCCGCCCCGCTCAAACCCCGGTGAAAGCGTCCCAGACCATTGTAGCGGCACCGGTTGAGACTGCGACCGGCTATAGGGTATCCTGTTAGCAAGGAAAGTCCCCTCAGCAGGGAGCGGCGCCGTGCCGCTAACCCCTTGGAAAGGCAATCGGTAATGCCCCGGTCTTCGGTCATTGTGCGCAGCCTGGCAGTCGTCGGCCTCGGCTTGTTCGCCGTGCCTGCCTTTGGTCAGTCTCCAAATGTCACTGCCTTCAACCCTTACAGCGGTGTTGGCGCCTCTGGCGGCTCGGCGCCAACCTCCGTCTATGCAGCCCCCGCTGGCGCTGCGAACGGCATGGCTTTCAATCCCTGGAATTCCGGCGGCGTGTCGGCGAGTGCCGCGTACTCCGGTCGTGGCGATGTCCAGGCGCCCTATGCGACAGGCTCCTACAGCTACGGTGCGAATCTGCCCGCGCCGCCTCCCGGTCCGATCGAAAGCCGCCTGACGGCGGTGCCGCAGCGCGGCGATCGCGGCAGCGCTCCGACAGCACGTACGGCAGCGATCGCTCCGGCTCCGCAGCCGAATGCGCCTCTGCCCATAACGGTCGTCACTCCTGCCGCACCACCGCCTGCGGCCGCGCCAGCTGCTCCGCCACCGCTGCCCGTGGTCGTCGCGCCCGCTCCTGCGCCGCCGCCGGCGGCGGCTCCTGCTCCCGCACCGGCGCCACGGGCGGTGGCAAGCGTCGCCCCGCCTCCGCCGGAGCGTGTCACACCGCCGCCCGCACCTGCAGCGGTGATGGCAAGCGTCGTCTTCATCCCGCAGTCCGCTGAGATCAGTGCCGCGTCGCGTGTCGAACTCGACCGCGTCGCACAGAACATCAAGGGTGTCCGTGGTATCGAATTGCGCGCCTACGCCAGCGGCAGCGATCCCACCGAGGCGCGCAAGGTCGCACTCGCACGCGCCCTCGCGGTGCGCAGCTATCTGATCGACCAGAACGTCAAGACCCGTATCGAAGTTGGCGCCTTCGCCTCGACCAATGGCGGCAGCGAACGGGTGGACGTCCTTGCCCCATAACGTCGAGCAAATCCAACAGCGGTCCGCGCCATGACCAGCCCGCTGCCCTATCTCGTGCGCATGCTGCTGTTCCTCGCGGTTGTCGCGGGACTTTCGGCCTACCTGAGCGAGGACCTACTGCGGGTCTTCAGCAACACGCCCGGCCTCGACGCGGTCATCCTGGGCGTGCTCGTGATCGGCATTTTCTTCATCTTCCGGCAGGTCGTTCTGCTCTGGCCGGAAGTGAACTGGCTGCGCAGCTTCCAGCACCGCGAGGAAAACACGACGGTGCCGCCGTCCGACAGGGTCAACCTGCTGGCGCCGATGGCCGCCATGCTGGGCGAGCGCCAGGACCAGTTCCGGCTATCGCCGACGGCGACCCGCGCCCTGCTCGATGGCATCGCCACACGGCTCGACGAGCGCCGCGAGCTCGCGCGCTACCTGATCGGCCTGCTGATCTTCCTCGGCCTGCTCGGCACCTTCTGGGGCCTGCTGCAGACCATCGGCGCCGTTGCCGACGCGATCAACGGCCTTCAGGCGACGGCCGGCGACGCCGTCACGATGTTCGCCAAGCTGAAAGGCAGCATCGAGGGCCCGCTGAAGGGCATGTCGACCGCGTTCGGCGCCTCGCTGTTCGGCCTGTCAGGCTCGCTCGTCCTGGGCTTCCTCGAACTGCAGGCCAGCCAGGCGCAGGGCCGCTTCCACACCGAACTCGAAGAGTGGCTGGCCCGCGCCACCAGCATTCCGACAATGCCGGCGGAGACAAGCGGTGGCGGCGTCCCCGCCTACGTCGAGGCCCTGCTCGAGCGCAACGCCGAGGGACTGGACGGTCTCACGCGCACCCTTCAGCGCATCGAGGAAAGCCGACAGTCGGCCGTAGGCACGAACGCCGACCTGGTCCACCGTCTGGCGTCGCTGGCCGAGACCATGCGCACCCAGCAGAATTTGCTCGCCCGATTCACCGAGCTCTCGATCGAGATGCGCAGCGCCGTCAATCGCCTGGGCGACCGCTCCGGCTCCGAGGCCGACCGCGAAGCGCTCGCCGCGCATCAGCGCAACGTCGAGGCGCAGTTCAATCGTCTGATCGAGGAGGAAGTCCGCAGCCGCGTCGCCTTGTCCGACGAACTGCGCGGCGCCTTC
>CAIMEE010000571.1 GCA_903839865.1 Enhydrobacter aerosaccus
ATGTCGCCATCGCCGGAAGAGGATGCGGTCCGCATCGACGATCAGATCGAGCAGGTCTGTTTCGCCGAGGCGTTGGGGTTCAGCGACGTCTGGCTGACCGAGCATTATTTCACCGGCGAGAGTGTCTACAACGATTCGCTGATGTTTGCCGCCGCGCTCGCGATGAAGACCAGCCGCATTCGCCTGGGCTTCGCGGTCGTGCAGACGCCGTTCCATCATCCGGTGCGCCTGGCGACGCAGCTCTGCCTGCTCGACAACCTCAGCAAGGGCCGCATCGACGTCGGCCTCGGCAAGGGCACCGTCTACAACGAGTACGAATTCGTGGGCTACGGCCTGCGCAGCGACGACAGCCGCGAGCGCATGGAAGAAGCCGTCGCCATCATCGAGCGTGCCTGGGGCGGCGAGGCTTTCGAGTACGAGGGCAAGTTCCACAAGGTGAAGGTGCCCGCGATCCGCCCCAAGCCGGTGCAGGCCAGCCCGCCGCTGTGGCGCAGCGTGATCTCGCCGGGCTCCTTCACCGAGTGCGGCAAGCTCGGCATCCCGATCCTGACGGCAAGGCTCGCCGTGCCGAAACTGAAGGAACGCTGGGCGCTCTACGAGGCGGGCCTCAAGGCGGGCGGCCACGACGAGGCCACGCGCACCCGCCTCCTCGCGCAGAGTGCGCTGTGGCGCAACGTCTATGTGGCGGAGTCCGACGCCCAGGCCGAGGACGAGCTCGCCCAGCTGCTGATCGGCCAGCGCGAGCACATGATGCACGTGCGCGCCGCCTACAATCCGCCCGACTTCACGCCCGGCGCGGACACGATGAACCCGTGGACCGACCCCTCGGTGAAGGACGATGTAGCGATCCCCTACGTGCTCGAGACCGGCTCGCTCTATGGCTCGCCCAAGCGGGTGCGCGAACAGGTGGCCGAGATCGCCGACGCGGGCGTGCAGCACCTGCTCTGCCAGACCGGCTTCGGCGCCATGAGCCAGGAGCAGAACCTCGCCTCGATGCGGCGATTCGGCGAGCAAGTCATGCCGGCATTCCGGCGTGAGATGGTGTAGGATAACGGCATGGTCCTTGGACTGCCGATCGCCACCTTCAAGCTGATCTACGTGATCATCAGCTTGTTCGCCATGTTCTCGGGCATGATGGTCGTGCGCGACATGCGCAAGATGCGGCCGCTCGGCGTCTGGAATCCGCTCTTCTTCTTCAGCACCATCGTCACCGCAGCGGCGGGCTTCCTGTTCCCGCCCGGCACCTTCGGCCCGCCGACCACCGTGTGCTGGATCCTGCTGGGCGTGCTCGCGCTGGGCCTCTTCATGCTTTATGCAACGCCGCTGAACGGCGTGTGGCGCTGGACCTATGCGCTGTCGATCATCGCCGGCCTCTACCTCAATGTCTTCATGGGCATCACCCAGGCGTTCGAGCGCATCGAGGTGCTGCACCGCTATGCGCCCAAGGGTACCGAACCGCCGTTGATCGCCGCGCAGGTGATCGTGCTGCTGGGCTTTCTTTTCGTGGGCTTCATCGCCGCGAGCCGCTTCCGCTCCACCGGGCCGTAGGGCCGGCGTCTCCTTCCCTTTTAACGAGTTCGCAACGACCTACACGCCGTGCGCCCGCAGAAATGCCAGCGTGCGCGGCCAGGCGTCCGCTGCTGCGGCCGCGTTGCCTGGCGCATTCGAGCAGCGATCGAAGCAATGTTCGGTGTTCGGATAGAACTTCAGCTCGTAGCGAGCGCCGCACGCATCGAGGATCGCGGCGAGCTGTTGAGGCGGCTCCTTGCCGATCGTGGTGTCGCTCTCGCCGGCGAGAATCAGAACGGGGGCGCTGGCGCTCGTGAAGCGTTCCCTAAACGGCTGGAGGTTGGGATGAGATCTGGCCCCATCGAGAGCACCATAGTAGCTGACGCCTGCCTTAACCTTGTTGATGGAGGCGAGCATCATGGCGAAAAAGCCGCCATTGGAGAAGCCGACGACGCCGACGGCGCCCTGCTTGGCCTTCGGTAGCGCGTTCAACTCGCCGATGATCTCGATGAAGTCCCCCATGATTGCCTTTGCCTCCTTGGTGAAGGAGAGCCGGCGCATTTCGTTGCTGATCCCGTAGGCGCGCAGGAAGGCGGGCGCGATGCAGATGTACCCCTCCTTGGCAAGATTGCCGCAATATCCCTGGTCGGCCGAGGAAATCCCACTACTGGTGTGCAGCACCAGGACCATGGGGAAGGGACCCGGCCCATCAGGCACATAGAGCGTGGCTTCCATGTTCTTGCTGACGCCGACCTTGACCGTCTGGGTCGTATAGGTGCCTGCAACGGCGCCATCGATCGAGGCTGACAGGCCTGCCAGAAGGAACACGAGGAACACGAGAAACACTATGCGCTTCATGAAAACACCCCCATCAAGGCGGCGGACCCAACGCGCGCAGGGACTTACCCGTCCAGCCGCGTAAAGCGGAGGCCGGATGTAACGCCCTTGTTTTGCCCTCCCACCTGTTCGTTCAAGGTGCTGAAGCTCCCCGAATTGGCGTCCCGCCAGTCGAACATCGTGCGTTCGGCACCGTCGCGCGGGACGAACTCCAGCCTGTCTCCCTGAACGCGAGCGATGACGTACCGCCAGATACTGCCGCCTTCCAGCTTTTGCGTTTTCTGGTTGAAGCGTCCCTTTACCGACATGATGATCTCAGCGGTCTGTTGCTCCTCCACCGACAGGACAACGAGGAGGGCAGGGTCGACTCCCAACGCTGACTTGCGGGCGTACTGGAAGGACCCGACCTTTTGACTGTCGCGCGAGCCGCCCGGCGGCCTGTACGCGATCAATCCCGACGGCAACGGCAAGCCATTCTCATGGGCGTAGGCATAGGCTTTGGTAAGATCGACGACGCTCGACGGATTGAAGCCGCCACCGACGGCCGCCGACCCAGGCCTGGGGCTGCCGCTGATCGCAAAGGGAGCGGCAAAGTTGTTGCGGTCGAACATGACCTGCCGGCCCTGGGTGGCCAGGAGCAGGTCGCGCCGTAGCCTCGATGGCAGCGACTGCAGATCGACCGACGCATCGTTGAGCTGGCGCAGAAGCGCCGCCGCGAAGGGGCTGTTCTGTCCGGCAGGCCCGTCGAGCGCCACGTGGCCGGGAGCGGTCGAAAACAGCACCAGTGAGTTAGCCCCTCCGGCAAAGCCGGCACGCTCCCCCTCGCTGCTGTAGGCAATGACCGCGTTCCGTTCCGCCTCGAGTTGACGCCAGCCGTCCGCCGGGTTGTTGCGGCAATTGTCGTACACGAACAGACGATTGGCGGCTCCTCGCGTGACCTTGCCGGGTTCCAGAGAATTGACGAGCGTCTGGACGGTGCCCGGAGTGCTGAGATCGGCGTCCACCGGGACGAGGTAGGTACCCTTGCCCCACGACGCGCCGTGACCGGCGAAGTAGAACGCCGCGAAGTTCGCGCCATTCGCGGCCGTGCCGAATTTTTCTAGGGCCCGGTTCATGGCATCTCGTCCTGCGTCCTGGACCAACTCGGTCTTCAGTCCGAACGACTCGAAGCGCTTGGCAACGTCGGGCGCGTCGCGACGCACGTTCGGCAACTGCGCTTCCCAGGCATATTTCGAATTGCCGATCACGAGGGCAACGCCGTTGGTCCTTCCCTGCGCGCGCAACACGGCGGGCGCCGAAACCAGTCCGCCGGCCGCGACAAGCACGGCCCGTCTCCCAATTCTGTTCCCGCTCATTGTATTCCCCCCATCAATCGTAACATCGCAAGCGCTAAGGTCCGAGCAATTGCGTCAGGTACGGTTTAATATACTGGCTCCAGCCGCGCCGACCGGGTGCGCTGATCAGGAGTTCGCTGTCCTGCGCCACAAAGAATCGGGGAGACGCCGTCAAGGAAAGGTCTGCGTAACCAGCCGTATATCCCAAAAGTGCCTGGTCATGAGCGGTCAACTTTTGCCAATCCCGAACGAATGCTTCGCGAATCCAAAGGAGATCCTTCGGCCAAACGGCCGGCTGCTCCAGTTGTCTCCAATTGGCAGTCTCAATGTGCCGGTAGACAAGCTTCTGGTATTGCTTGGTCTTTTCCCAACCCGGTTTGACTTGGGCACGCCAAGCTGAGCAAGGGCCTCAACTGAGGTAGGACGTCATTACCACGATCGGCTTGGACGTAGCTGCCGAAGGCCTCGCGCCCAGGACACCGGCCGAAAGACCCGTGGCGATGGCCCAACGTCTGGAAATCAATGCCCCACTCCTCTGAACGGCCAAACGTAACATCTCGACGGACAAAAAACTATTCGACCTCGCCTTCGAATGTACCAGGCCGACGGCGTTCCTCGAGGCTTCATCGCCGCCAGCCGCTTCAGGCCGACCGGGCCCTGCCCCTCTAGCCCGGCGGCTCCGTTACCCAGATCGACAGAGACCGATGGGCGGCGCGACACTCCGCGCCGGCCTCGATCGCGCGGTCGATCCAGCTTGCCTGTTCGCGATCGTCCCTGAAGGCGGCAGGAAGCGGCGGCTCATCGGGACACGGCCGCACCAGCTCGGGCGGTGTCGCGCGGTTGACCAGCACCGGCCGCTCCGGAACGGGCGCGCAGGCCGTCGAACAGAGCGCGCATAGCAGGGCTACCGGCACAGACAGCGGTGGAC
>CAIMEE010000572.1 GCA_903839865.1 Enhydrobacter aerosaccus
CGCCTCTGCCTCGGAGAGCGGGCTGTCGCAAGCAAAGCTTGATGCTATGGCCTCCGACATACGTGCAGGGAAATTCGCGAAAATCGGAAGCGTACTGATTGCTCGCCACGGGAAACTGGTGTACGAGGGCTATTTCGATGGCGATGCCGCCTCCCTCCGCGATACACGATCCGCTACCAAGAGCATCACCGATGTGCTGATCGGAATCGCGATCGACGACCACAAACTAAGCGGGGTCAATGCGCGCGTGCTCGCGCTCTTGCCGGAACGGGCGAAAAAGCTCCAGAACCCCGATCCGCGCAACGCCGCCCGCTATTTCAAAGCCGCTACGGAACATGGCGATGCCGAAGGGGAGACCTTGCGTGCCGCGTTGCGCGAGTATCTCACCAATGAGTCCCGGAACGGGAACAGCGCGGCGGCTTCGGCCTTGAAGGAATATTATCCATGATCAAGATAGTGCGCCGGACGGTGATGATCGCCTCCATGATCTTGGCGGTTTGCACGATTGATTTCGTCTCCCTGCCGGTTGCGGCCCAAACGCCGCCGGCACCCCCGGCGCCCGCTTCCGGACGCCGGCCGCTGATGGTGCAGGGCTACACGGAACTCTACCAGCGCGTCATCCTGCGGCCCGGTGCGACGATTTCGGAGCGGCCCGAAGCCGCCGCCCCCAATCGCCCAGCTGCCGGGTTTTCCGTCTTCTATGTCTACGATCGCAAGCCTGTCGGCACTGATACCTGGCTCGAGATCGGCTCGGCGCTGGACGGGCGCAGCCAGGGTTGGGTGGATAGTCGCAAAGCGATCGACTGGAAACACAACCTCGTTCTGGCTTTCAACAATCCTGCTGGGCGCGAGCGGACCATGTTCTTTGAGGACGCCGATGTGCCGCGCCGCACGTGGCTGGGTGTCCAGAATCGCTCAGCGGAAGCGGCGCGCTTCCGCGCTGCGGCGGCTGCCAACCAGCCTGGCCCCGTCATCGCGCTCGAGCCCGAGACCTTCGTTGATATCACGCGTCAGTTCTATCTGATGCCAATTCTGTCAGCAGAGAAGATTGAAACCGAACGTAGCGAACGCGCCCGGCTGCTGGAAGTAATTTCCGCGCCGGCACCCTCGACCCGTAGCGCGACGCCGGATGCCGAAGCGCTGAGGAACTACAAGGGCGTCGTGGTGTTTGTTGTCGATGCGACCATGAGCATGGGCCCCTACATCGAGCAGACCCGGCAAGCGATTAAAAGGGTCATCGCTCGCATTCGGGATTCGGCCGTACGCGACAATTTCCGCTTCGGCTTGGTCGCGTATCGCGACAACATGGAAGGCAATCCCGCGGCAGAATACGTCACTTTGCCGGTCTACCTGCCTAGTTTCTCTGACCCTGCCGAGAAGATATTGGAGACCTTGGACCGCGTTCAGGAAGCGAAGATAAACAACCGGGACTTCGACGAGGATGCCATCGCGGGCCTAAAGATGGCGCTCGACAAGGTCAATTGGCAGGAATTCGGCGGTCGCTATCTCGTGCTCATCACCGATGCTGGCACACGTGATGCCAACGACCCGTTGAGCGAGACCAGGCTCGGCATTCTCGAGATCAAGGCGCTCGCCCGACTGGAGTCCAAACAGGTCGCCATGTATGCGATCCATCTGCGGACCCCCGAAGGGCGCGACAACCATGCGCGCGCCGAGCGGCAGTACAAGGAATTGACCGAGTACAACTCGCAACCGCAATACTATCCGGTACAGGGGGGCGGCGAAGGGCCGTTCCGTACTACTGTCGACAGCCTGACGGATGCGCTTCTGCAGTCGGTCGCACGTACCGTCGGGCGGCCGATTGCCGGCCAGAGCGCCGCACAGACTCCGATGGCGCAGCAGATGCAGCGTCAGGCAGAGGTAGTGGGCACCGCGATGCGCCTGGCCTATCTTGGCCGCACGCGCGAGCAGGCTGCACCCGACGTCGTGCGTAGCTTTGTGCTCGACGAGGACCCGGTGGACCCCACGCCGGCGCGCAAGCCGCTCGATGTCCGCGTCCTGTTGACCAAGAACCAGCTCTCTGACCTTGCCAAGACGGTGCGCTCGATCGTCGTCGCAGCCAACAGTGAGCGCTTGTCGCCGGGAAATTTCTTCGCGCAGGTGCTGGCGGCGACCGGCGCCGCGACGCGCAATCCCGCGCAGATTGCCAGTTCGCTGCGGCAGGCCGGTGCCTTCGGCGACTTC
>CAIMEE010000573.1 GCA_903839865.1 Enhydrobacter aerosaccus
AGCCAGGCGACGGCGGCCTTTCCGACCACGATGATGCCCACGGTGGCGGCAACCGCGAAGGGATGCTGAACGAAGACCATCGGGTTGAGCAGCATGCCGACGGAAACAAAGAACAGCACGGCGAACGCGTCGCGCAGAGGCAGGGCCTCCTCGGCGGCGCGCTGGCTGAGATCGCTTTCGCCCATGACCATGCCTGCGAAGAAGGCGCCCAGCGCAAAGGACACGTCGAACGTCTTCGATGCGCCGAAGGCGACGCCAAGCGCAATGGCATAGACGGCAAGCCGGAACAGTTCGCGTGAACCGGTGCGCGCGGTGTAGTGCATCAACCAGGGAATCACGCGGCGTCCGACGACCAGCATCACGGTGACGAAGATCGCGACCTTGGCCAGGGTCACCAGCGTCGAAAAGAGGATGCGGCTGAGCGGCACGGCCTCGCCGCCGTTGAGCAGGGCGGCGATCGGCAGGAGCACCAGCGCCAGCACCATCGCGAGATCCTCGACGACCAGCCAGCCGACGGCGATCTGGCCGCGTTTGGTGTCGAGGATATGGCGATCCTGCAGGGCGCGCACGAGCACCACTGTACTGGCGACGGAGAGCGCGAGGCCGAAGACGAACCCCGCCATCCACGACCAGCCCAGAAGCCGGGCAAGGCCCGCACCCATCGCGGTGGCGACCGCGATCTGGACGATGGCGCCCGGAATGGCGATGCGGGCAACGGACACGAGGTCCTTCAGCGAGAAGTGCAGGCCGACGCCGAACATCAGCAGGATGACGCCGATCTCGGCCAGTTCGCCGGCCAGGGGGAGATCGGCGGTGAAGCCCGGGGTGAAGGGGCCGACCACGACGCCGGCCAACAGATAGCCGACCAGAGGCTGGATGCGCAGCCGGTGGGCGATCAGGCCGAAGACGTAGGCCAGCATGAGGCCCGCGGCGATAGTGGCAATGAGCGGTGTCTGATGCTCAGGCATCGCTGCTATCTCTCCGCGACCGGTTGTTCTGCTTCACGATGTGGCCCGAAAGCAGCGACATTTCAATCGTTGACGTTGCTTCCGGCAGGTATCGATACTCCGGCAACGATTGGGAGGAAACAAAATGAAGCTCCACCGACGCGGCTTTCTGGCGGGCAGTGCGACCGCCCTGGCGGCGCCCGCCGTGCACGCCGACACCTTTCCCTCCAAGCCGGTCCGCTGGGTCATTCCCTTCGCGCCCGGCGGCAACTACGACGTTACCGCGCGCATCGTCTCCGATCCCATGAGCCGCCAGCTCGGCCAGACGATCATCATCGACAATCGTCCAGGCTCGGGTGGCGTGGTCGGGCTCGAAGCCGCGGTCACTGCACCCGCGGATGGCTACACGATCGTCATGGCGAGCTTCACCGTCGGATATGTCGCGCCGATCTTCGCCGGCCGGCCGCAGATGCTGCAGTTGCTGGCGCCCGTCAGCATCCTCACGACCGCGCCCACGCTGATCGTGGCGCAGGCCGGCAGTCGCTTCACCGATATCAAGACCCTGCTCGCCGAGGTGAAGGCCAAGCCCGCCACGGTCACCATCGGCCACTCCGGCAACGGCACGACCAATCACGTCGCGATCCTGCGCCAGCAGCTGAACGAGAACATCAAGTTCAACATCATCCCCTATCGCGGGTCGGGGCCCGGCATCAACGACCTGCTCGCGGGCACGCTCGACTGCTTCGCCGACCAGCTCACCAGCTCGATGCCGCACATCAGGTCGGGCAAGCTGAAGCCGTTGATGGTCTACGGTCTCGAGCGCATCCCCGAGCTGCCCGACGTGCCGACCTTGAAGGAGGCGGGCTGCATGCCCTTCGAAGGCGGTACGACCGCCGGTGTCTTCGTGCGCGCCGAGACGCCGCAGCCGCTGGTCCAGCGCCTGAACGAAGCCGTCGTCGCGGGACTGAAGGACGAGACCGCGAACAAGCGCTTGCGCGAGCTGGGCGCCGTCGTGCGTCCGTCGACGCCCGACCAGTTCACGGCCGTCCTGAAGTCCGACGAAGCCAACGTCTCCGAGCTTCTGGAAAAGAAGTTGCTGAAGCCGGACTAGCGGTCGCTCTCGTCCAATAAACCGGCGGTAGACGAGGCGCGCAATTTCGCGGCCTCGCGAGGAATCCTGTCAAATGCGGCTCTGCCTGTAACGAAGGCCGTTCCTCGCGAGCGGGTGCATGCACGGAAGTTGCAGGCAACGCACTGCACTGTCATCCCGACCGGAGTGCCCCCTCGGAAGCCCTCGGGGCTGGCTCCGCTGCGCAGCGGAGGGACCTACGCCACGCTGCGCGCGGCTCCGGTCGCGATGATGAGGAGATAGGTGGTCGAGCATGCACTTACCCTAGGCGCACCAGGTTGGATCACCTATTACGGTCCTTACTGACGATAAATCGTTGGCCCGCTTGAGGCGGATGAATCCGGAGGCGAGTAGACGTCCGCCCGCGGGGGACTGGCGGAGGACAAATGCCGGTCCCGGTTGCGGCTGGAGTCGTCCGCCAATACCATTCTGCGTTGTAGGAGTTGCCGAGCTTCGGGGGGAGCCATGACGATCACCAGTGACAGCGCACCTGCGCCGCGGGCCCCCGACACCTGGCTGAGGCGAATCGTCGGCTGGATGGAAAGGACCTTCCTCGCCGTCCCGATCCTCGGCCGCACGGTCCTGCTCATCGGACGCAACTGGTGGCGGATCAGCGAATTGCGGCGGCTGATGTGGGCCTGCCGCGCGCAGATGCTCTCGGTGCTCGTCGGTGGCGGCCTGATCGCCTTCACCGACCAGGCGCGCGACATCGTCATCGCCAGCGCCGCGGCGAAGGGTGGCTTCTTCAACAAGGTCGGTCTGGTGGCGACGCTGGTCCTGTGGGCGGGCGTCAGCTGGTATTGGGCGCGTGTCACGCTCAACTTCTCCTTTGTCCTGCTGGGCCTGGATGCCGACAAGGCGAAGTGGAACGCACTCGATGACGCGCAGAAAGCGATTCGAGGCGACTGGCGCGAGTACTGGCGCCTGCGGATACCGCGCTTGATCGGCTCGGGCTCAATCGTGCTGGTCGCGGTCGCGTTCCTGAAGGCGGGAATCGTCTACGCCGAGGCGGGTAGCGCGTCCTACTGGATGTTCTTCGTCTGGGCGGGAGGCCTGCTCGTCCTTTCCCTGGTCTTCTACTGGCTGACCGCGCATCGAACGCAGATCATGGAGTGGATGCTCGGCCGGGCACCGGGCCGGTTCACGAAGAGCGCGCAGGACGGTGGGCCGGGCTTCAGCCGTCACTTCATCCCCAAGACGGACCTGAGCTACGATCGCCTGCGCGACTACGACAATCCGGTGGCGGTGTTCTTCCTCACGGCAAGCCTGCTGCTGGCGCCGATCATGTCAACGCTGTTCGCGCTCCACCCGATCGGCATGAGCGAACGTTTCGGCGACGCTGTCCGTGCCGTCCTGTTCGGCCTCGGCATCATGGTGCCGATCGTCAGCCTGCTGGTTCTGATGGCGCAGACCTTCCGTGTGCCGTTGTTCGGGTTGACGGTGGTCTGGATGCTGTTCTCCCTGTGGGTGGGCGACAACCACGATGTCAGGACCCTCGCGACCAGCCAAACCAGGGAGGAGATCGACCGTCAGGCAGCAGCGCAACTTGCCTGTGGCAAACGCGACGTCCGCAAGGCCGCCATGGGAAGGCTGTACCGTCCGACCCTCGACGAGGCCCTCGACGATTGGCTGGCGGTCAATGCCGGCTTGACCAAGCCCGTCGCCGCGACCAACGCCGGAACGCCGGTCGTGGCGCCGCCGCTCATCATGGTTGCGACGGCGGGCGGGGCGAGTCGCGCTGCCTACTGGACCAGTCAGGTGCTGGGCGAGATCGCCGCGCGCGAGAACGACTTCGCGGACCGGCTGTTCATGATCAGCAGCGTGTCGGGCGGATCGCTGGGCGCGACTGCCTTCCGTTCGCTGGTCGAGGCCCGCCGGAGGGATGCCGCGGCAGCGCCGCCGGTCGAACAGTTCGCCTTCAAGGCCCAGGGCTTCCTCGAGCACGATTTTCTTACCCCGGCACTCGGAACCGGCCTTTATGTCGACCTGCCGCTGCACGCGTTCTGGTTCCTGCCGGCAAGCTGGAAGCCAGACGACCGGGCGGCGGCGCTCGAGAAGGCCTGGGAATCCTATGCGACCGGCATGGTCGATCTCGGAGGATCCAAGGCCTTCTCCTGGTCGGATGGCTTCATCCAGACCTTCGAGGGCGAAAGACCGTGGCCGATCCTCGCGCTGAACGGCACGTCGGTCGAAAAGGGCAAGCGGATCATCTTCTCCAACGCCGATTTCAACTGCACCAATCTCTCGAGCCAGATTACCCGGTACGACGGTGTCTCCGTGCTTGGTTCGGACGTGCCCATCAGCACGGCGGTCACGATGAGCGCACGCTTTCCCGTCGTCTCGCCGACCGGCGGCATGCGCGACAGGCTGACGGGCACGATGCAGATGCGCGTCATCGACGGCGGGCTGTTCGAGAATTTCGGCGCCGTAACGGCGGACGAGGTATTGCGCCACTTCGTCGAGCGGCGCAGCGACTTCCAGGCGGGCGTCAAGCACGTCGTGCCGATGGCGATCCTGATCAGCAGCGATCCAAGCCTCGATCCCCTCGACGATGTCACCAACACCGGACTGATCCGGCAAAACCACGGCGTCACCCCGCCGGCCTATCGCGAGATGGCCCGGCCCGATTGCGACGGCCCGACGACACTTGCCCCGGGCAACCATTGGCCGGAATGCAACGCCCATCCGTCGAAGACGGCGACGCTGCTCGTCGATCCATTGATGGCTCTCTACGATGGGCGGGTGGCACGCGGCGAGATGGCGGCCTCCGCCCTGGCCGACCGCATCGCGGGATCGTCCCTCCAGGTGCGTGACAGGCTCGTCGCGAACCTTGTCAGAGCCCAGAACGCCGAGCCCGACAAGAAAGCACACGATGTCGCGATGGCCGATGTGAAGAAGCGTCTGGGCACGGCGGACCACCTCGACTTCTTCCACTTCCGCCAATGCAGGGTGCCGGGAAAGAAGAGCCCGACCATGAGTTGGCACGATTCGGACGATGCGTGGGAGGCGATGCACGCCATGATCGGCCTGGACGGCGATGCCGATCCCTGCGGCAACGCGGCGGAGTTCTTCCGCCTGTGTACCCGGCTTGCGCGGCTGACAGGCGCTGCCGGCAACGACTATGACGCGACGGCGTATTGCGCGACCAAGGAGCGGTCCCCGGGCCAGTTGGCCTGGCGCAAGCCGAAGAACTGGGAGTGCCTGCCGAACGATCCAGGCGTTTCCAACGAACGCAGGGTATGCGGCGTCTACAAGTAGGGGTTCAGGCCACGTCCTTCATCACCGCCCACAGGTCGGCCTTGCGCTCGAAGCCGATGCCTGGCGCGTCGGGGAGTGCGACCCGGCCGTCGACCACGGGGCAGTCGTCGGCGAAGCCGCCGAAGGGCGCGAAGACCTGCGGATAGGATTCGTTGCCGCCGCACTGCAGGCCGACGGCGATGTTGAGCGCGAACTGGTGGCCGCCGTGCGGCACGCAGCGGCGCGGGGACCAGCCGTTGGCCTTCAGCATCTCGATCGTGCGCAGGTATTCGACCAGTCCATAGGAGAGGGCGGGATCGAACTGCAGGATATCGCGGTCGGGCCTGAGGCCGCCGTGGCGGATCAGATTGCGGGCGTCCTGCATGGAGAAGAGATTCTCGCCGGTCGCCAGCGGTTGGCCGTACTCGGTGGCGAGCGCTGCATGCGCCAGATAGTCGAGCGGATCGAGCGGCTCTTCGTACCAGCGCAGGCCGTAGCCCGCGATCGCCTTGCCGAATTCGATCGCCGTGGTGATATCGAACTTGCCGTTGACGTCGACCGCCAGCCGTTCGCCCTTGCCCACGATCTTCAGGACCGCTTCGATGCGCTTTAGGTCTTCGGCCAGCGGCACGCCGCCCACCTTCATCTTCACGCAGGAATAGCCGAGGCCGAGATAGTGCTTCATCTCGTCCTGAAGTCCCTGGAGATCCTTGCCGGGATAGTAGTAGCCGCCGGCGGCATAGACCCACGCCTTGTCGTCGTACTGGCCGCCGTTGTGGCGATCCGACAGCAGCTTCCACAGCGGCACGCGCTTGGCCTTGGCGACGGCATCCCAGATCGCCATGTCGATCACGCCGACCGCCACCGACCGCTCGCCGTGGCCGCCGGGCTTCTCGTTGGCCATCATCGCCTTCCAGCACTTGGCGGGATCGAGCAGCCCCTCGCCGTCGAGCAGGGCGTCCGGCTTGGCTTCCGAAACGCGCTTGATGAAGCGCTCGTTCAACAGCCCGTGCTGGGCGTAGCGGCCGTTGGAGTTGAAGCCGTAACCCACCACCGGCTTGCCATCGACCTTCACGTCGGTGACGACGGCCACGACCGAGGCGGTCATCTGGCTGAAGTCGATATAGGCGTTGGCGATGTTGGAGCGGATCGGCGAGACGATGTCGCGGATGGCCGTGATGCGCATGGAATTCCCTCAGGCGGTGGCGACGACGCGTCTCTGGCGGCTCAGCAGCCACCACGCGATCGCGGCGTTCAGAACGTTCCAGCCGATACCATTGATGAAGGCCGCGCGGTAGGAGCCGGTGAGGTCGAACAGCACGCCGCCCATCCAGCCGCCCAGCGCCATGCCGACGATGGTGGCGGAGACGGCCAGCCCCACGCGCGTGGCGGCTTCGCGTGCCGGAAAGTACTCGCGTACGATGATGGCGTAGGACGGCACGATGCCGCCCTGGAACAGGCCGAACAGTGCCGAGGTGAGATAGAGCGAGGTGAGGGAATCGCTTACCAGGTAAATCACGAGGGCCACGCCCTGCAGGGTCGAGCCGATGAACAGGGTCATGGCGCCGCCCACCCTGTCGGCGAGCCAGCCCGAAGCCACCCGGCTCACGATGCCGAAGCCCAGCATCAGCGAAAGCATCTCCGCGCCGCGCGCCGGGCCGTAGCCCAGGTCGGCGCAATAGGCCACGATATGGACCTGCGGCATCGACATGGCGATGCAGCATGAGAGGCCGGCCACGACCAGCAGCGCCTGCAAGGCGTTGGGGCTGAGTCCGAGCGCGGCCAGCGACCGATGCGCGCCGACAGGGGCGCCTGGCGCATCGTGATCGGGCGCACGCCGCCGCAACGCGAGCGTCAGCGGGATCATGGTGAGGAGGCAGAGGACCGCGGCCGCCACGTAGGTGGTCCGCCAGCCGTAGCTGCGGATCATCAGCTCGACGATCGGCGGCCAGATGGCGCCCGCGATATAGTTGCCGGAGGCCGCGATGGCGACGGCGACGCCGCGCCGCTTGGCGAACCACAAGGAGATGTCGGCCACGAGGGGCGCGAAGGTGGCGGCGGCGCTGAAGCCGATCAGCACCTGGGCCGCGGCGAACAAGGCGAGCGAGGAGGTGAGCGGCGCCAGGGCAAAGCCTGCCGAGAGGCCAATGGCGCTCAGGATCGTGGTGAAGACGATGCCGCGCCGGTCGACGAGGCGGCCGGCCACGACACCGCCCGCGAAGAAGCCCATCAGGTTCATCGAATAGGCGAAGGAGATGTCGGCGCGGCTGACGCCAAGATCGGTCTGCACCGCGGGCAGCGCAACGGCGAGGCACCACATGCCGATGCCACCCAGCGCACTGATCACGACGCTGGCGGCCAGACGCCACCAGGCATAGCGCGAGTCGAGGGCGCTGCCGGGCGTCATGCGCCGGCTCCGGCGGGCAGGTATCGGCTGCGGCGGATCAGCAGTGCCCAGAGCATCACGCCGTTCAGCGCGTTCCAGGCGACGGCGTTCGCGAAGGCCGCGCGATAGGAGCCGGTGAGGTCGAACAGCGCGCCGCCCATCCAGCCGCCGAGCGCCATGCCGGCAATGGTCATCGATATGGTGACGCCCATGCGGATGCCGGCTTCGCTCGGCTTGAAATACTCGCGCACCACCACGCCGTAGGAGGGAATGATGCCGCCCTGCACCAGCCCGAACAGGGCCGAGACGAGGAAGAGCGACAGGAGTCCGTCGAACACGAGGTAGAGCAGCAGCGACAGCGCCTGCAGCACCGAGCCCAGCAACACGGTCTTGATGCCGCCGATGCGGTCGGCGATCCAGCCCGAGGCGACACGGCTCACGATGCCGCCGGCGGTCATGACCGACAGCATCTCAGCACCACGCGCCACGCCGTAGCCGAGATCGACACAATAGGCGACGATATGGACCTGCGGCATCGCCATGGCGATGCAGCAGCCGACGCCGGCCAGGCCGAGCCAGATCTGCAAGGCGCCGGGCGACAGGCCGAGCGACGCCGGCGAATGCGCGGCAACGGCGGCCGCGCCGGTCGCGCTGTGCGACGGCGAGCGGCGCATCAGGGCGAAGCAGCAGGGCAAGGTCCCTGCGAGCATGATCGCCGCGACCGCGAAATAGCAGGTGCGCCAGTCGTAGGTGCGCGTCAGCACGTCCACGAGCTTGGGCCACAGTGCGCCGCCCAGGTAGTTGCCCGAAGCGCAGATCGCCATGGCGAGGCCGCGGCGTTTCAGGAACCAGTGCGAGATGTCGGCCATCAGCGGGATGAATGCCGCGGCCGAGCCGAAGCCGATCAGCAGGCCTTGCGCTGCGGCAAACACCCAGAAGACCGGTGCGAGGGCTGCCACGACGCAGCCTGCCACCGTCAGCAGTGTCGCCAGCACCATGGTGGCGAAGGCGCCGCGCTTGTCGATCATCCGGCCGAGCAGGACCGCACCCGCGCCGAAGCCCAGCATGGTCGTGGTGTAGGACAGCGACACCTCCGCGCGCGAGATGCCGAAATCGGCCTGTACGGCGGGGAACACCACCACCACGCCCCACATGCCGAAGCTGCCGAGCGCGCAGATGACGACGCTGGCCGCCAGGCGCCACCAGGCGTACCGCGAATCGACGCCGTTCATGGTTAACCGCCGCCCCTCAACCTCCGACGGCGCCCTGCGTGTTCACGTAGAGGGCGTAGAGTGAATGACTGGCCGCCATGAACAGGCGGTTGCGATAGCGTCCGCCGAAGCAGACGTTGGCGCAGCGCTCGGGCAGGTCGATGTGGCCGATCGGCTTGCCCTCGGGATTGAAGACGCGCACGCCGTCGAGCTCGGCCGACCCCATGCCCCAGCCGCACCACAGGTTGCCGTGGATGTCGACGCGGAAGCCGTCGGGCGAGCCGCCTGGGCCCGCGTCGATCAGCATCTTGCCCTTGCCGAGCTTGGCGCCGCCGTCGAGCACGTCGTAGGCGAGGATCGTGCGATGGGGCTCGGCGCGCGAGGCAACGACATAGAGCTTCTTCTCGTCGGGCGAGAAGGCCAGGCCATTGGGTCCCGGCACGTCGTCGACCATCATCGTGAGCTTCTTCGTCTCGGGATCGAGGCGGTAGACGGCCGGCGTGTTCTGGCTCTCTTCCTTGTGGCCTTCGTAGTAGCCCAGGATGCCGAACGTCGGATCGGTGAACCACACGCTGCCGTCGGACTTCACGACCACGTCGTTGGGTGAGTTGAGTGGCTTGCCGTTGTAGCTGTCGGCCAGCACGGTGATCGAGCCGTCGTACTCCGTGCGCACGACGCGGCGGGCATCGTGCTCGCAGCCGACGAGGCGGCCCTGGCGGTCGCGCGTATGGCCATTGGCGTTGTTCGAGGGCTTGCGGAAAACCGAGACGACGCCCGTCTCCTCATCCCAGCGCAGGATGCGGTTGTTGGGAATGTCGCTCCACAGCACGTAGCGACCGTCGCCGAAATAGACCGGCCCTTCGGCCCAGCGGCAGCCCGTGTAGAGGCGTTCGACCGAGGCCAGCGGCAGACGGTACTGATTGAACGACGGATCGAGCACGCGCACCGCCGGATCGGGGTAGCGCTCGTTGGGTTGCCACATCTTCGTTTCCCCTCGCTTTTTCGGGCGCGACCTTACTGGAATGCGGCCTTTCGGAACACCTCGACGAAGCGGTCGACATCCTGCTCGTCGTTATAGACATGCGGGCTGATGCGCAGCCGGCCGAGCCGCGGCGCGGCATGCACGCCGCCGGCGGCGAGCTTCGTCGGCAGGTCGGGCGCCATGCCCTTGGGGAAGCTGACGCAGAGCACATGCGGCGCGCGCACCTTCTTGTCGAGCAGGCGGATATCGAGATTGCCCAGCCCTTCGGCGAGCTTGTCCGTGAGCATGGTCATGCGCTCGACCACGGCGGCGTTGCCCCACTTGGCCATCATCTCCATGC
Source organism: Enhydrobacter aerosaccus (assembly GCA_903839865.1). Classification (GTDB taxonomy): domain Bacteria; phylum Pseudomonadota; class Alphaproteobacteria; order Reyranellales; family Reyranellaceae; genus Reyranella; species Reyranella aerosaccus_A. The sequence goes on from CAIMEE010000573.1 coordinate 10,233, forward strand.
CGATCGACGCCATCTCCATGCTGACGAAGTGGTCGCGCTCGCCCATGTCGTAGCGCCGCGCATCGTCCTTGTAGGCGAGGTTGCGGAAATAGACGGTGTCCTCGGCCGACACGCCCTTGCGGCCGATCGAGGCCTGCTCGAGCGGCACGCCGTTCTGCCGGCGCTTGGCCACATACATGAAGGCGCGGCCGTAGGGACCGAGCAGCCACTTGTAGGTCGGGAAGATCAGGAAGTCGGGATCGAGCGCCTTCACGTCGATCGGCCGCACGCCGGCATCGTGCGTGGCGTCGACCAGCAGCATGGCGCCGGCTTTCTTCACCGCGGGCGCGATGCGCGCGATATCGAGTGCGCCGCCGTCGGACCAGTGCACAGACGAGATCGAAACCATTGCCACCGGTGCCGCACCCTTGCGTTCGATCGCCTCCAGCACAGCGGCGGTCCAGTCGCCGTCGACGGGCTGCTTCACCGTATCGATGGCGAAGCCGCCGGCCGGCGCGCGCACAGTCCACTCCAGCATCGGCGAGGTGTGGTCGTTCTCGAGGACGATGACGCGGCTGCCCTGGGGGATCTCGACGATCTTGGCGGCACTCGCCACGCCATAGCCCACCGAGGAGATCAGCGTGATGTCGCCCGGCTCGGCGCCGATCAGTGCGGCGGCGGCGCTGCGCGCGCGCTCGTTCTGCTGGCTGGCAAGATCGGGCGCCAGCTTCCAGGGCTGGCCCTTGCGGTTCATGGCGGCGCGGCCGGCTTCCTGGGTCGCCAGCGGCATCGGCCCCCAGCCGGCGGCGTTCATGTAACAGACGTCGCGCGGCATATCGAAAAGCGCACGTTGGCTGGGCAGCATTGGCATTCCCCCTCAGGTCGACGAGGACGTTAGCACGCCTCGCGTCAAATTTTTTCGCAAGCTGCATGAGAAGCTCTCTTGGCTGATTACCTCGCGTGTAATTGAGAGCCCGCGGCGGCGAACCCATGTTCGGGGCACACCGAGAGGAGAGCCGCATGAGCTTTCAAACCCGCAACCAGTCGATCCCGAATGACCTCTATGCCAGTGTGGCCGCTCCCCACGCCACACTCCGTCCCACTTTCCGCGACCGCGCCGTGCTGACCTTCGCCCTGTGGCGGCAGCGCGTCGACATGCGCCGGCGGCTGGCGGAGATGGATGCGCGCAGTCTGCGCGACGCCGGCATTTCGCCCGCGGCCGCAGCCTACGAATCGGGCAAGCCGTTCTGGGCGCGGATGGGATCTCTCCGCTAGGGCCTCAGGGAACTCCGTGGCCCCCTGAGCGTTGAGAAGACGCGCGGACGCGCTCGTACGTCCGCATTCAGGGCGGAGGAACCAAGGATGACACCGCCGGATCTCGATCGGACGTCCGCTGTCCCAGATTGATGAACTTCTCCATCGCTTCTCCGGCGCCGCCGCGGGCGATTATGGCGGCGCGATTCGCTTCGGCTACGGCACGCTGGAGGAAGCACCGGCCCGCATCGCCGTGCCCCATGACTGGCGCGAGGCGCTGACGGCCCGCTGGCCCGCCGCTCCGTCCCCAAGCTCGCGGCCTGATCCTCACCACATCGTCTTGGCGGCGCGGCCTGCCCATTCGCGGTCGTAGGTCTCGCCGCCTACTGTATTCTGGCTCAGTGCCGCCAGGATTTCGCCGGCGGTGGGGAGACTCTTGGGATCGACGTGACGGGCGGGGTTCCAGAGCTCCGAGCGGATGAGCGCGCGGGCGCACTGGAAGTAGACCGTCTCCACCGCCAGCACCAGCACCGAGCGCGGCGCCTTTCCTTCGACGGAGAATGACTCGAGCAGGGCGGGCGCGACGCTGAGATGCGCACGCCCGTTGACTCGCAGGCAGTTGCCGACACCGGGAATCAGGAACAGCAGGGCCGTCCGCGGATCGCGCACCACGTTGCGCAGCGAATCGATGCGGTTGTTGCCGCGCCTGTCGGGCAACATCAGCGTCTTGTCGTCATGGACGCGCACGAAGCCGGGTCTGTCGCCGCGCGGCGAGCAGTCGATGCCTTCCGGGCCGACCGTCGCCAGCGAAACGAACGGCGACGCCTCGATGTAGGCGCGGTAGTGCGGCGTGATCCACGACGCTTCCTTCACCAGCGAAGCATCGCCCGGAATGCCGTACAGCTTCTCCAGCTCCTCGACGCTGCTCACGATGTCTGACATGGCGGCTCCTCTCAGACGGCCCAGCGTGCGGGCGAGCTGCCGAGCGGTTCGGCGGGGCGTGCATAGAAGCAGGGTGTGTCGCTCATCTGGATGACGGGCTTGAGATGGCGCAGGCGGCCGAACGGACCGTCGCTTTCCATCAGCATGCCGGCCAGCTCGGCGTCGGCGATGTCCTTCAGGCCGGCGCTGCCGTCGATCGTGCCGAGGCTTGCCAGCCAGTGCGCGACCTGGACCAGCGACACGCGCACCAGCCACGAGCCGCCCTGCTCGGCGCGGCGGGCAAGGCCCACCATCGCGCCCAGCGCCGCGAGGTAGCCCGCGATATAATCGAGCGCCTGGACCGGCAGGTTGCGCGGCGTCTCGAGCGACCCCTGGGTCGCGGCCAGGCCCGTCACGTTCTGCACGATCGAGTCGAAGCCCCGCCGTGCGGCCCAGGGCCCTTCGTGGCCGTAGGCGCAGATCGCGACGCAGACGATGCCGGGACGCAGCGCCGCCACCTGCTCCGGCGAAAAGCCGCGCGCGGCGAGCGTGCCGGGCCGATAGCCTTGCGTGAAGATGTCGGCCTGCCTCAGCAGACCCTTCATCGTCTCGACGCCTGCGGCCTCGCGAAGATCGATCCACGCGCAACGCTTGCCGTGGCCGGTGTCCATCAGGATTTCGGTTTGATACGGAAGGTGAGGGGCCGCGACATGCAGCACGTCGGCGCCGTTCTCCGCCAGCACGCGGCCGCTGGTCGGACCCGCCAGCACGCGCGTCAGGTCGAAAGCGCGGATGCCGGACAGGGGGCGATCGCCTTTTGGCAGCGGCTGCGGTGGCGCGTCGCCGATCTTCACAATGTCGAGCAGCGGCAGTTTCGCGACTGCGATGCCGTGCGGATGGGCGTTCCATTCCTCGCGGCTGCGCGACAGGCCGCCCACGCAATTGCCGGCGGCGATCGCGTCCTCGATGTCCTGGCCCTTCCACTTGCCGACGGCTTCGGCCAGCGCCTCGCGTGTGGCTTCCTTCGCACCCGCGATGCGCAGCGCACCCTCGCGATGATGCGGATGGTTGGTGTGCAGGAACATCGTGCGGTTGTCGGCGGTATTGTAGTGGCCGGCGAGCGGATCCCACGACACCGGCTTCTTGCCGTTCTGCATCACGTAGGTGTTGGAGCGCAGCGACGCCGCCGCGGCATGGCGGTCGATCGACACCGCCTGCAGCCGGCCGGTCTTCAGGCGCCACAGGTCGGACACCGCGAGACCGACCGCGCCCAGCGCCGCCGAGCCTGCGCGGCCGACGCGCCAAGGCGAGGCGAAGATCGGATCTTCGCCGTTGGTGAAGGCGAGCGAATCGTCCGGGCGCTTCGTGCGGCCGAGCAAGGCCAGGATCTCGTGCGCGAGGGGCTCGCTCAGTTGGCGATGATCTCGCTCAGCAGCTTCATCAGCACGTCGGGGCAGGTGATGTGCGGATTGTGGCTGGCGTCGATCTCATAGTAGCTCCAGCCGGCCTCGCTCTTGGCGCGCTCGCCGAACTGGCGGAACACGTCGCCCGGGCCGTTCTTCGTCGCGTAGATGTAATGGCGCGGCGGCGGCGCTTCCTTCGACTCGAGCCTGATCTTCTGCTCGAAGGTCTTGATCGGTTGCGGCCGGCGGCGCGGAATCGCCCAGGCCTGGTCCTCGGGCGAGGTGTCGGGCGGCATCGGGTTGAGCGGCAGTTTCCAGCCCTCGCCATCCCTCAGGGCACCGGCGCGCATGTTGCCCTCGGCCTTGGGGCCCGTGAGATCGAACAGGCTCTGGCCGTCCTTGGGCGCGAAAGCGTCGAGATAGACCACTTTGGCGATACGGCTTCTCGCCTTGTCCGCCACGCCGGTCGCGACCATGCCGCCGTAGGAATGGCCCAGCAGGACCACGTCCTTCAGGTCCTCGAATTCGAGGACGCTCGCCACGTCCTGCACATGGGTCGAAAGGTCGATGTCCGGCCGCGCCAGATGCGCGCGGTCGCCCAAGCCGGTGTAGGTCGGTGAAAAGAACTCGTGGCCCGCAGCCCTGAACAGCGGCCGCATCTTTTTCCAGGCCCAGGCGGCCGACCAGGCGCCGTGCGCCAGAACGATAGTTGCCATGACTTCTTTAACCTCCCGCTGGTTGCCGCCTCGCCTAGATGCTATTACGAAGCACTCGCAATGGTCGACCTCTCAACCTTATTAGCACTGGGCGAAGCGCGTGTGGGCTTCCGTGGCCGCATATCGGCCCTCGATATGAGCCGGGCCGAGGGCGCCGGCCTGCCCGCCCCGGAACTGGAGCGCCGACTGATCGAGCTGGGGTTCGTCGAGGGTGCGGACGTGGAATTGCTGCACCAGGGCCTGTTCGGCGGCGATCCGATCGCCGTCCGCGTGGCCGCGACCACGATTGCGCTCCGCCGGCTGGAAGCCATGGCGATCGTGGTGACACCGCGATGAACGTGTCCGTCGAACTGGCACCGACCGTCGCGCTCGTCGGCAATCCCAATTGCGGCAAGACGGCGCTGTTCAACGCGCTGACCGGCAGCCGCCAGAAGGTCGCGAACTATCCGGGCGTCACCGTCGAGAAAAAACAAGGCCGCCTCTCGACGCCGGGCGGCCGTTCGATCCAGCTGCTCGACCTGCCGGGTACCTATTCGCTGCGTGCCCGCTCGCCCGACGAAGAGATCACGCGCGATGCGGTGCTGGGCAAGCTCGCGGGCGAGACGCCGCCCGACCTGATCATCTGCGTGGGCGACGCGTCCAACCTGCGCCTCGCGCTCCGTCTCGCGCTCGAACTGAAGCATGTCGGCCGGCCGGTCGTGCTGGCGCTCAACATGATGGACATCGCGAAGAAGCGCGGCATCGAAGTCGATCTCGCGAAGCTCGCGGCGGAGCTGGCCTTGCCGGTCGTGAGCTCGGTCGCGGTGCGGCGCGGCGGCACCGACGCTCTGCTGGCCGAACTCGACCGGCTGCTGGCAAACTTGCCGTCGGTCGCGGCTGCGGACTGGAAAATACCCGACGCCAGTGCGCTGCGGGACGCGCAGAGCGAGGCCGACCGCGTGCTGCGCGCGGCGGTGACGATGCCGGGCATCCCCGATGTGGGCACCACGCGCGCCGATGCGATCCTGCTGCATCCGGTGGCGGGCCTCGCGATCCTGCTCGCGATCCTGTTCGTGATGTTCCAGGCGGTGTTCGCGTGGGCAAAGCCCGCGATGGAGCTCATTTCCGCCGGCTTCACTTGGCTCGGCGCCTTCGTGGGATCGCTGCCGCTGCCGGACGTTGTGCAGAGCTTCCTGAAGGACGGCCTGATCGCAGGCGTCGGCAGCGTGATCGTCTTCCTGCCGCAGATCGTGATCCTATTCTTCTTCATCTTGCTGCTCGAAGACCTGGGCTATATGGCGCGCGCGGCCTTCCTGATGGACAAGATCATGGGCGGCGCGGGCCTGCACGGGCGCGCCTTTATCCCGCTGCTGTCGTCTTTCGCCTGTGCCATCCCGGGCATCATGGCCACGCGCGTGATCGACGACCGGCGCGACCGGCTGACCACGATCCTGCTGGCGCCGCTGATGACCTGCTCGGCGCGCATCCCGGTCTACACCCTGATCATCTCGGCCTTCATTCCCGACCGCGAGGTCTGGGGCTTCGTGGGCCTGCAGGGGCTGGTGATGTTCGGCCTCTACGCCGCCGGCATCACGGGCGCGCTCACCGTGTCGTTCGTGATGAAGCGCCTGTTCTGGCGCAGCACGGCGGGCGAGCCCTTCATGCTCGAGCTGCCCGACTACAAGATCCCGCAGGCCAAGAGCCTCGCGATGGGCGTGTGGGCGCGTGCCACCGCGTTCCTGAAACGCGCCGGCACGACCATCCTGTCGATGATGATCCTGATCTGGGTGCTGGCCTCGTTCCCGCAGGCGCCTGAAGGCGCCACCGATCCCGCGATCAACTACAGCCTGGCCGCGATGATCGGCCACTTCATCGAGCCGGTGACCAGCCCGCTGGGCTTCAACTGGCAGATCAACGTCGCGCTGATCCCCGGCATGGCGGCGCGCGAAGTGGCCGTGGGCGCGCTGGGCACGATCTACGCCGTGAACGGCGGTGCGGAGGCGACGCAACAGATCGGCCAGGCATTGGCCGCGCACTGGAGCCTCGGCACGGCACTGGCGCTGCTCGCCTGGTACATCTTCGCGCCGCAGTGCGCCTCGACCCTGGCCGTGATCCGGCGCGAGACCGGCGGCTGGAAATGGATGTGGGTCACCTTCGGCTACATGCTGGCGCTGGCCTATGCGGCCGCGCTGATCGTCTATCAGGTGGCCGCGGCGCTCGGGGCCGGCTGAACCTCGACCTCCAGCCAATCCGTCGCCTCGACGGTTGCCCTTTCCATCCCATCGAAGAACAGGCTGTCCAGCCGGGCCAAAGCAATGGACTCGGAGCCGATTGCGCAGATCAGCCGCTCTGACAGAGCGACGATCACACGAAAATTCCCGCGGTCGATGCTTGTGCCGGCGGCGCGGTGCCGACGCACGGAATGTGAGAAGCGTGCTCGCCGGGTCATGACGTTCAGGTCGGCGATCGGCCCGTCGATGAGAGACGCGCGATAGGGACTCTCGCCGGAAAGGGAAAACGGTTCATCCGATCGCCGCAGCGCGATGCGCTCTTGCCCATCGTTGAGCTCGATACCCTGGCCGTCGGTCACGATCATCGTTCGATCGATGTCCGGGAAAAGGGAGAAGGGGCCGGACGTGGTCACGGCCGCAAGGCTAATCCGCCATTCGAAGGTATCGATGGTCGCGGAAGCCGGAAATTTGAGGACTTCCCGCGTCGTGCCGCCACCGTTCTTCCAGGGCATCGACGGCAAAGACTCGGCAGGG
>CAIMEE010000574.1 GCA_903839865.1 Enhydrobacter aerosaccus
GCCTATGACACTGCAAAACATATAAACCGTTATTGGCGAGACCGGCACCGCGACAAAGAGTGCAATGGCTGCCGATCGCGCCAGGTAAATGCCGGCCAGGATTTTCGGTTTGGCAAATTTTTGCCCGAGGACGCCGGCACCGTAGCTGCCGTAGTAGGGCGCGTCGTTGACCCAGATATAGCCGCCCGAGAAAAAGGGCTTCACGGTGACGTCCTCGAACGTGCCGTTGAAGATCTGGAAACGCGGTCCAGAAATCAGATCGAGCAGGGTGACGTTGGCGACACTGGTGGTGAATTGGCGGTTCACATAAGCGCTGAACTGGGTTTCGATCGCCGAGTTGTCCTGGCGGCCGAGGTCGTAGGTGTGACGAATTTGCGCCGAAGATACGACACCCCAGTCGGCCGTGCCGACCGCCTGCTGATTGAGGCTGGCGATCTGCCCGAACAGCAGAATATTGCTGGTCGAGGGGCCGAGATTGGCGTTGGATTGGTAGCGCCAACCGAGAAACACGTCTCCCGAGAAGTGCGACGGCTGCTGCTTGGCTGCTGCTTGCCCACCACTTCAGCCATGAACTGGTCGGCGCGATTGCGCACTTCGGGCGGCAGGTTGGGGGTTTTCAGCGCGCTTTCGAGATAAGTGCGCGCCACTTCATAGGAGCCCAGGCGGTAATAGAGCACGCCGAGTTCGAGGCGCACTCGGGGCAGGTCGGGATTGATCAGCAGCATGCGCTCGAGCGCTGACACCGCGCCCTCAAGGTCGCCGGTCTGACTCGCCAGGGAGGCGAACTTGAACAACACTTGAACAACACGTCGAGATTGGCCGGCTGTGCCAGCATCGCCTGGAAGGCGGCGTCGTACTGGCGATTCAGATCGCTCGACGCGACAGCCGGCACCGCTGCTGGGTTCTGTGCGAGCGCGAGGTTACTGCCGTGCATTCCGGTCAAGCCTCCTGCGACTGCAAGAACTCGCCAAACCAGTTTCATTGAAATCAAAACGCGCTCCCCTTGCATCCGAAGATACAGGGCTAAACCGCAGTTCTATAACAATAATGCACGAGGAGTGCTACACCAGCAAACTGCGAACGCGCCAGATCCAGGCAATTACTGTGGGTTGTCGTGCGGCCTGCATGTGCAGGAGCATTTTCCGATATTGCCGCTCGCCCAATGCGGTCGCGAATCGGTCGTGATTCTGCATCATCGCTGCCAACATACGGTCGAGCATGGTGGCGTAAGTCGCGCCCCAGTTCCGTGCGGACATGTGGAGACGTCCGCCCAACACCGGATTGTTGGCGGCGAAGTTGCGCCCGTGCAGGCGATAGGAATAGAGCGCCTCGTCAATCAGCAGCGAGCCTGAAACCATCTGGGCCATGACGACGATGTAGAAGTCCATGTGCAGGCGATAGGTTTCGTCGTCATCGGGGAATACGAGGTCGATCACCGAGCGACGGAACATCATCGACGAGGTCGAAACCCAGACCCAGTGCACCAGCCGCTTGGTGTAGAGCCGGTACGGCGTCTGCGGCTGCCAGGTCGCGGTCTTCTTGTCGGTGTCGATCGTCGGCACGCGCGCGGCGTCGATAGGGGCGAAGGCCACTCCGCGATCAGCGACGGCGCGGTCCTTGCCGAACCAGTAGACCGTGCCTGCAATGAGCGTGTCGCTGCCGTCGATCAGCCGTGCATTGCAGGCGGTGAATCCCATGGCATAGCTCTCGTTGAGGTGTCCGGCGAGATGGCGTTCGAGAAACGTCTCGTGCCAAAGGTCGTCGGAATCGAGGAAGCACACGAACGGCGCCTTGGTGAGCTGCAGCCCCCGCCGCGTGGCGCCGGTCTGGCCCGCGTTCTTCTCCATCCGGGCAAGCGAGAAGCGCGCGTCCTTCAATTCGTCGAGCGCTCGCTGGATGACCGCGACCGAATCGTCCGTCGAGGCGTCGTCGACGATCACGCACTCGAAGTCGCGCAGCGTCTGGCGCGCCACCGACCGGATCGCGGCGGCGATGTAGTCGCGCGTGTTGTAGCAGGTGACGACGACGGAGACTTTCGGAAGCGACGTCTCCGTCACGGCTTGGCCGGCCCCAGGAAGTCGAAGTCGACGCCCTCGTCGGCCTGCAGCACGGTCCGGTGGTACAGGCCGGTGTAGCCGCGGTCGCTGCCGGGATGCGGCGGCGGCGCCTTCCACGCCTTCTTGCGCGCGGTGAGTTCCGCAGCGGACACCAATAGTTCGATCTTGCGCTTGGGCACGTCGAGGGTGATGCGGTCGCCCGTCTTGACCAGCGCCAGCGGTCCGCCGACCGCTGCCTCAGGCGCGATGTGCAGCACGATGGTGCCGAACGCCGTGCCGCTCATGCGCGCATCGGAGATGCGGATCATGTCCTTCACGCCCGCGCGCGCGAGCTTCATCGGGATCGGGAAGGAGCCCGCCTCCGGCATACCGGGCGCGCCCTTGGGGCCGGCGTTGCGCAGCACCAGGATATCATCGGCCTTCACGTCGAGGTTGGGATCGTCGCCGCGGGCGGCAAGGTCTTCGAGCGAATCGAATACCACGGCGCGGCCGGTGTGCGTCAGCAGGGCAGGCGTAGCGGCGGCATGCTTGATGACAGCACCACGCGGCGCGAGGTTGCCGCGCAGCACGGCCATGCCGCCGGTCTCCTTGATCGGGTTCTTGGACGTGCGGATGACGGTCTGGCCCGGCACCATCTCAGCCGCGTCGATGACCTGCTTGATCGTCTTGCCGGCGACGGTCCTGCACTTCTCGTCGAGGTTCTTGCGGATTTCCTTCATCAGGCGCGAATTGCCGCCGGCCCAGTGGAAATGCTCCATGTAGTGGTCGCCCGACGGCTTCAGGTCGACCAGCACCTGGACGTTGCGACCGATGGTGTCGAACTCCTCGAGCTCGATCTCGATACCGAGGCGGCGCGCGACGGCAGTGAGATGGACCAGCGCATTGGTTGAGCCGCCGATCGCCTGCAGCACGGTGAGCGCGTTCCTGAACGCGGCCTTGGTCATGATCTCGCTGGGCTTGGGGCCCTGCTTCACGGCCATTTCGGCGGCGAGTTTGCCGGTCGCTTCGGCAACGCGCAGGCGATCGGAGTGCGTCGCGGGAATCGAGCCACTGTTGGGCAGGCCCATGCCCAGCGTCTCGACGATGCAGCCCATCGTGCTGGCGGTACCCATCACCATGCAGGTGCCCTTGGTCGGCGCGAGGCGCTCGCTAACCTTGTCGATGTCTTCCTGGCTGAAGGTGCCGGCGCGGAACTGGCCCCACAGTCGACGGCAGTCGGTGCAGGCACCCAGGACCTCACCCTTGAAATGGCCGACCAGCATCGGGCCGACCGGCAACACGACCGCCGGCTTGTCGACCGAAGCCGCAGCCATGAGCTGGGCGGGCAGGGTCTTGTCGCAGCCGCCGATCAGCACGACCGAGTCCATCGGCTGGGCGCGGATCATCTCCTCGGTGTCCATCGACATGAGGTTGCGCAGGAACATGCTCGTCGGGTGGGAAAAGCTCTCGTGGATCGAAATGGTCGGGAAGACCATCGGCATGGCGCCGGCCATCAGGACGCCGCGCTTCACCGCCTCGATGAGGTCGGGCACGTTGCCGTGACAGGGGTTGAAGTCGCTGAAGGTGTTCGTGATGCCCACGATCGGCCGGTCGAGCGCCTCGTCGGTATAGCCGCCCGCCTTGAGGAATGCCTTGCGCAGGAACAGAGAGAAGCCCGCGTCGCCGTATGTGGCCAGCCCCTGGCGCATGCCGGTGGCTTTCTTGCCAGCAGCCTTGGGGGTCGCGCCTTTTGCGCCGCGTTTGCGGGGTGCCATGTCGTTTCCTCTCCTCGGTCGAGGCTATTTTGTATCGCCTTCGAGACCCGCTGCCCAGCGTGTGTGCTGGCCCGGATCGCGCGCCGAGACGATGGTGCGGGCCAGTTCCTTGCCCATCAGCGCACCGAATTTGAAGCCATGGCCCGAGCAGGGCGACATCACCCAGCCCTTCGCGCCCTGTTTCTCGACCACGAAGCGTTCATCGTCGGTCACGGTGTAGAAGCAGACCTTCAGGCGATCGATCCGCCACTGGTTGAAGCCGCGCAGCAGGCTGGCGCAGCGATCGAGCAGCGGCTTCATCTCGGCAGGCGAGGCCTCGCGACTGCCGTCGGGATCGCCGCTGCGGCTGAACTCGTGGTCGCCCACTTTCATGCCGCGACCTTCCATCGGTGGCACGAGGTAGAGGCCGACCTCGCCGGTCTTGTCGATCAGCATCGGGCCCTTCGACCAGGCGGCGCGTTGGTCGTCGGGCAGGCGGAAGTAGATGACGATCTGGCGTGATGGCACGAGCTCCCCCGCCGATGCGGGCATCAGCCGGCCGACCCAGGCGCCCGCCGCGACGACGACGGTGTCTGCGGTGTGGACTGTGCCGGCCTCGGTGACGACCTGGCCGAGCTCGAGGTCGACGGCGCGGATCGGCGTATAGGAGTGAAGCCTGACGTTCGGTTGGTGACTGAGGTAACGGGCGAGAGCGGCCGTGATGTCCTGCGCGAACAGCACGCCGCCGGTATCGATCCAGAAGGCGTGTTCGACGCCTTTCGAGTCGAGCATCGGGAAGCGGCGTGGCAATTCGTCGAGCGACAGCCTGCTCATGGGCCGCTCGATGGAGGCGAGGCTGGCGGCGGAGCGCAACGCCCAATCCGCTCCGTTGCCGGTAAGGGCGAGCGTACCGGTCGCGGCGAAGAGACGCTGCCCCAGGTCGCGCCACAACTCGTCCCACGCCACGAAAGCATCGTCGATCAATCGTGCATAGCCAGTGTGATCGCCGTAGGGGTGACGGATAAGGCGATGCTCGTCCATCGACGATGCCAATGGATTGGGCAACGGGCCCTGCTCGAAAAGTTCGACATCCTGGCCGCTCTTTGCCAAAGCCCAGGCGGTGCTGAGCCCCATGATGCCGCCGCCGACAATGATGGTCTTCATCTTGCGTTCCACAGAAAACTCACGTTGACGCTCACGTCAATCAAACTCGGTCACTCAATCTGAGTGACGACTGAAGTGCATTTTTCAGCATGTGCTTGCGCTTGCAAATTGCAGCTTCTTAAGCGTTGATACAAACATACTTTCTGCAACCGTGTAACAATCGAGGTTCGAACATGGCGATGACCATGCTGCAGATGGCCGGAGCGGCGCCGACACCGGCGACGATGGCCAACGGCGTTCTTGTTATCATCGATGCCCAGAGGGAATACACCGACGGACTGCTGCCGCTCACGGGAGTCGGTGCTGCCGTCGAAGCGCTGGCCGTCCTGCTCGAGAAGGCCCGCAAGGCCGGTGCGCCGATCGTCCATGTTCGCCACAAGGGATCGCCGACGGGCAAGGCGTTCAATCCGACCCTGAGCGGCTTCGAGATCGTGAAACAGTTGGCGCCGCGCGACGGCGAAATGATCGTCGACAAGGGCCTGCCCAATGCCTTTACCGGCACCGAGCTCGCCAATCACCTGAAGGTGAGTGGCCGCAAGAACCTGATCGTCGGCGGCTTCATGACGCACATGTGCGTGTCGGCGACGGTGCGCTCGGCGACCGATCACGGCTTCATGAGCACGATCGCCGCCGACACGGTGGCGACGCGCGACCTGCCGGATGCGACCGGTGGGGCGACTGTGGCGGCAGATGCAATCAACCGCATCACGCTTGCGGCACTCTCGGACCGTTTCGCCTGGGTCGTGCCGAAGGCCGCCGGTCTCGTCTAATTTAGAAAGTGACCGTCCGCTCTGCTGAGAACGGCGATCGCGGCGATCGCCACGAGAAGCGCGATCGAGCTGTAGCGCACGAATACCGTGCCGCGCTGGTCGGCGAGCAGAAGAGCGATGATCGACATCAGTTCATCGCGTTCGAAACAGAGGTCATGACATTCCTCATGCCGTTGCCGATCGCATCCATGCCGGTGACGGTCGCGGTCGCGATCAGCGCGACGATCAGGGAGTACTCGATCAGCGTCGCTGCCTGCTGATTTTTCAAGAGACGTCGGAGGATGGACGGCACAGTCGGCTCCCGGTCGATGCAATTTTCAGCCTACGCGTCCCTCCACTGACTACAACGTAACATTCGTATTTTTTGTCGTCGCGCGAGGTCGCCCGGGCTTAAAGTTGCGGTCACAAAGAAAATGGGCGGTCCGTTGCCGGACCGCCCATTCCGTCGACCCCGAAGGGATCGAGCTCAGGTCATCGAGTTCGAGACGTTCGTCAGCACGTTCTGGATCTTGCCACCGACCGAACCCATCGCGGTGATGGCGGCAACGGCGATCAGGGAGGCGATCAGGGTGTATTCGATGGCCGTGGCGCCACGGTCGTTCTTCATCAGGCTACGGAAAATGGACAGCATTTGTATCTCCAAAATAAGTCATTGTTCTCAATAAGGACGCCTCTACCGACCTTCCTCCGAGTCTGGGGGCTCGAGAGGGAAACCGATACAAACGGCGGGCGTTAAAAGCGCCCCTAATCTCATGAACTAGTTGAGATATGGATGCTAAGATATTGAAACAGAAAATGAGTTCAATGCACCGATTGTATCATTCGCTTCATCCTCCGGCCCGGGGAGATAGCGTGTTATCGTCAGGGCAGCAGGGAGGCGTGTCATGAAGTCAATTCTGACAATGGCCTGGACGGCGGAAGATCCGTCCGCGTTCGAGCTGGCGTCGAAGATTGCGCGGACTTTCGGAGCTCGATTGATCGGGCTCGAGCCGCCGTCTTATGGCGTGATGAGTATGGCGTGGGCCGATGCGGGGATGGGGGCGCCGATCGGGGGCGGCCTTGCCGAGGACGCTGAAGAGCGTCAACGCGTCGCCGCAGTGAGGCAGGCGTTCGAGCAGTGTGCGACGGGACTGGTGTCCGAATGGCGCTCTGCAGACGACAGCGGACCGACGGCAATCGGGGTCATCGGTCGCGCCTATGATCTGATCGTGATGCCGCAGCCTGGCGCGCTGCCCAAGATGCCGGAGAGCGTATTCGAGACCGCGCTGTTCGATTCGGGCCGGCCGATTCTCGTCGTGCCTCCGGGATACAACGGCATGGTGGGCAAGCGCATCCTGTTCGCCTGGAACGGCTCGACCGAAAGCGCGCGGGCGATATCGCTTGCCATGCCGGTGTTGAGCCGCGCCGATGCGATCGAGGTGCTGAGCGTCGATGGCGCCATGGTGCCGGGCCCGACGTCGGCGGAGATCGCCGCTTCACTCGCCGCGCACGGCCTCAACGTGACGAGCCAGCACGTCAAGCCGGGCTCGCGCTCGGCGGGGCAGACGATCGTCGACACCGCGGTTGCTGTCGGCGCCGACCTCATCGTCAAGGGCGCCTACACCCAGAGCCGTCTTCGCCAGATGATCTTCGGCGGCATGACCCGGCATCTCATCCTGAATTCGCCACTGCCGGTATTGTTCTCGTACTGATGTGAAAGCCCTGCGCTGGATCCTTGGCGCCGCGTTGGTGGTTGGCGCCCTGGTCGCGGCGGCCGCGATCGGCCTTCCGTATGTCGGTGACGGCGTGCCGGGCCATGGCCCGACCGTCGGCGAAAAGCTCGGCAGCCTCAGAGCCGAGCGCGCGGCTCTGCAGGCCCGCGCCGATGGCGAGGCCCGCATGGAGCTCGTGCAGGCTTTTCGCATCGCAAGCCTGCTGTCCGATGCCGTGATGGCCCGCGGCGAGGCCGATCGCGAACGCCCCTTCGACCGCCTGCCGGTCGAGCGACGACAGGTCATTGCCTCGGCTGAGGCGCTGAACGCGGCGCTCAAGGATGCGCTGGCGCATCCAGGCGAGGGCGCACGGCAGCTCGTGCTGGCCGCGGTCCGGCCGGCCCAGGAAGCGCTCGAACGTCTGGCGGGCACCGACGACTTGCCGCTTGTGCTGCAGTTCACCCCGCGCTTCGTGCCGCCGCGGCGCGCTACCGGAGAACTTACGCTCGCGCCGGCCGTACCCGCAGCGCCCCCGAGTCCGCCGTCGAGCGGCGCGACTCTACCGCTCGATGCCGGCGGCCGCCGCGCGGCGGCCGAGCCCGCTGTACCCACCGTGCCGCGCTACGCTCCTTCCTTCGTGGCCGCGAGCGACGACGATCCCCCGGTGGTGGTCGAGATCGTGGGCCTGCGTCTGGCGCAGGAGCGTGCCGCACCGCCGACCCTCACGATCGGATCCTGGCGGGGCATCGCGACCGTCGCGCCGGAGCGGCTGCGCTTTGCCGTGCCGCGCAGCGCCTTTGCGACGGAGACTGCGCGCACGACCTTTGTGAGCGGCGGGCTGAATGTGCGCCACGAGTCCCGGACGATCGCCTTCGAGTTGCTGTTCACGGTGTTGCCTGACCGCCCAGGGGTATTCGCGCTCGACCAGAAGATACGCACGACGGTGCCGGAGTCGCGGACCCTGGTGTCACCCGAGGTCCTGGCGCGCGGCGGCCCGGGCGAGACGCGCTGGGTCCAGCGCTGCTTCGATCCGCCGGACGGCTGGCGGTTCGACATGAGCCGGCGCAAGGTCATCGTGGTCGAGAAGCTGGCATCGGAGGATGACGTTCCCGATCCGACACTAAACGGAGGCACCGTCGAGTTTGCCAGCGACGGCAGGCCGGGCCAGATCTGCGTTATCGTCACGGCGAAGCCTGCCACCAAGACCGCGAAGACCGCCACCATCGGCCGCTTCGAGGCGACGCTCGAACGCGATCGCGTGGAGGACCGCGCCATTCAGAGCGGCGTGCGTGCCCTGGACTGGCGGGAGGCGGTGCGCGTGCCGCTCGATCCGGCGGCAGTGGAATGGAAGCTCTATGTTCGTCTGTTCGACGAGATCGACCGCGAATTCGAGGGCAAGGCGGCAGTGGGAACGCCGTTCCTGCACGTCACGAACGATCCGGGCGGCGGCGCGCTGATCCTGCAGGCCGATCCGCAGGCTACCCCCTAGTCCGAAGGTTCGGGGACCTTGCCTTCGGCAGAGAGCAGGACGGCGAGCGGGTGGGTGGCCTTGAAGTGCGCGAGCACGATCAGCAGCACGACCATGATCGGCACACAGAGGAACATGCCGACTACACCCCAGATCGTGCCCCACACCACCAGCGAGAAAATGACGACCAAGGGCGAGAGGTTGAGCGAGCGACCCATGATTGCGGGCTCGACGATATTGGCGACGACGATCTGGATGGTGCCGATCACGAACAGCACGATCAGAAACGGCGAAAGGTGGTCGAATTGCACGAGGGTGAGCAGCGCCGGCGCCACGATGGCGAGGATCGAGCCGACGGTCGGTATGTAATAGAAGAAAAACACCATGACGGCCCAGAAGGCGGCAAAGTCGACGCCAACCCAGGCCATGACGATATAGGCAAGCACCGATGTCGCGGCAGCCAGGGTTGTCTTGATACGGATGTAAGCGCGAATGTCGCGGTCGATCTGGTCGAGCACCGAGCGTAGCCGGTCGCCCTCGCCGAAGATGACCGTGAGCTTGCGGCGGAAGTTGACCTGCTCCACGAACAGGAAACCGGCGTAGATCAGCACGATGCCGGTCACGCTTACGACGGAGGCGGCGGCCGCGGCCAGGCTGCCCAGAGTGTCGGCGAGGCTGATGCGGTCAAAGAGCTCGTTGATCGTCGGTGCGTTTTCGATGCCCAACAGGTGCGCCCCCTGGTTGATCAGGCGCTGAAGGCGAATCTCATAGGTTGGAGCAGCGGCGGCGACGGCGCTGACGTTGCGCGTGATGGTCCGGCCGACGATCCAGAGCAGGCCGCTCATCGTGCAGATTGCCGCGAGCAGGGCGATCGGCCGGGGCAGGTTGAACGGACCAAGTCGCGGCCGCTCGAGTACGTCTGCCAGTGCGTCGACCATGTACCAGAGCACGAGGCCGAGGACTGCCGGCAGCAGCAGTCCACGGCCCGCCACGAGCAGGTACATGGTTGCTGCAATTACGATTGCCCACAGGGCAGCGCGCTGCAAAGTCATGGAGGCACTATAAGCAACAGGGCAGACTTGGAACACGGTGCTCAGCCCGTGCGGTCTTGTGGGGAGACAATACATCATGAAGAGTCTGTTGTTCAGTTTTCAAGGGCGTGCGAACCGCGCCACGTTCTGGCTGGTGAATGTCGGATTGATCGTCGTCGAGGCGATCGTGTTCGGCGTCGCCGGTGGCGCCTCCATGATGTCGGAAGATCCGTCTGAGGCGATGGCGTCGATGGGCGTCATGGGTATCGTCTGCCTGCTGGTGTTGGTCGTCCTTTTCTGGGTAGGTCTGGCGGTAGCCGTGAAGCGCTGGCACGACCGCGGCAAGAGCGGTTGGTGGGTCCTCATCGCCTTCGTGCCGGTGATTGGCGGCCTTTGGTACATCATCGAATGCGGATTCCTGAAGGGAACGACGGGCGCCAATACCTACGGAGCTGATCCGCTCGCAAAGGTCTGACACGCGTCCGACTGTCGCGTCGTGCATGAACCGCCGCCGGGCGATAAGCTCGAACGATGAAATACCTTCTGTCCGCCATCTTGATGACGGTGTCGCTCGCCGCGACGCCGTCCTTTGCTCGCGACTACAAGATCGGCTCTATCGAGATCGTCCAGCCATGGTCGCGCGCGACACCGTCGACCGCGCCGTCGGCCGGCGGCTTCCTGACGCTCACGAACAAGGGCGATGTGCCCGATCGCCTGATCGCGATCGAAAGTTCCGCCGCCAAGCAGACCGAGATTCACGAGATGAAGATGGACGGCGCGGTGATGCGCATGCGCGAACTAGAGAACGGTGTCGTCCTGCCGCCCGGCCAGACGATTGAGCTAAAGCCTGGCGGCTACCATGTCATGTTCATGGGGCTCAAGGCGCCGTTCGTGAAGGATCAGAAGGTGTCGGCGACCCTGGTGTTCGAGAAGGCCGGCCGCATCGATATCGAATTCCAGGTTGACGCGCTCGGCAGCACCCAGCCGTCGCACCGCCCCTAGCCCGGCGCACGGGATTATCAGTCGTTGAGATCCGCATGCGGCGAGCGGACGGCGTTGGCCGCTATTCGCCAGGCCCGCCCGTCGATAAAGCCCGCCATCAAGGCCGCGGCGACCGCTGGATCCTGGGTGGGCGGCCAAATTCCGTGGCCCAGCCATACCGCGCTGGAATCGACGATCACCAGGCCGAAGATGGCGAGGGCTGCAATCGCTCCCATAAATGCCGGATTGAACTGGACCAGTCCCCACATCTGATCCGTTCTTACCTTTACGAAGCTGGCGGCGACGATGCCTGCGAACGCCCCGATCAGACCGGCAACGAGCCACGCGAATTCGAGCAGGTGTGGTGTGGGTGTACCGGAAAGCATGATGATCGCCGTCATCGTGCAGAAGAATGCTGGCAAGCCGAGGCGCCACAATTTCACAGGTCGGCCGCGCAGTTCCGGCACCGTCGTCCAAAGGCCAGCCGCGGCGAGGAGTACGTTGAGCAGGGCGACTAGATTGAAAGTTATGCTCATCGACGCGATGCACTCTATCTCGGATCACGTCCCAAACGTGGATGCCCCAGCGACGCAGCATCTCTCTAGAACAAGTACATTACATAGGGCTGACTTTTCGCCTTTCGGGTGTGGAGCAATCAGTCACGGCCGAAATCGTCGCGTTCGAGGACATGCTTGCCCGTCTCGATGTCACGCAGCAGAATCTGGGGATAGCCGACGTTGGTATCGGTACTCGCGCGCCAGGCATCCACGACCATGTCACGCACGGAGGAAGCCCCCGAAGCGATACGGGTATTGGTAAAAGCGATCCCGGCCTTGGCGTCGCCCGTGAATGCGCCCAGCTTTTCCAGTTCGAAGAACGGCACCACGGAACGGTGACTATCCAGGATCACGGCACGCATGCGATCCCGGATCGTGCAGGTGCAGGCGCGATAGGGGACGACCTCACGCTTGACGTCGGCTCGATTGATGCGCGCGCACACGAAGCTGCTCTGGTAGTCCACGCGCAACGTTCTGGAATTGGAGAAGCCCTGAGGATTGGGATAGGCGCCCCAGCCGTTGACGTGCACCGACACGTGCATCGGTTGGCTGGCGTCGCCGGCGCAGTGGGTCCACACCCCGAGGTCGCGAATGATGATGACTTCACGGCGTTGGCGGTCGGCATCGAACCAGGCTCGATCGGCGGCTGTTGCGGCTGTCTTTGCGCCGATCGATACCGCCCGCCAATAGCCGAAATCCTTCACCAGCTTTTGCCATCCGTCGACGATGGCGTAGGGCAGATAGCCGGCTTTGTACTGCGTCTTGTCCTTGGCCGAGAGTGCCGCATTGTAGGCTTCGCGCGTGAGCGGCAAGGCCTCGAGCGCAAGCACTCCGCCCACCAGGCCGTCGTTGTCGAGATGCACGAAATGCCCCGCGTCGCGTTCGGCGTCGTGCGGATTGCCGGAGCCCTTCGAGCGGTCGAGCTCACGGCCCAGGACGGTGATCTCGGCTACGGCCGCAGGCGTGCGCAGGAATGCCGGCAAATCTTCGGGAAAGGCTTCGGCGGCGAGGCCGCTCACGAACTCATGTCCGGTAGCGCCCCCGAAGGCGGGCGCCGACGGCGGTGTGGCAAGAACCGACATCGACAACAGCAGGCAGGCGAGATTGCGAAGGCGGAACATGCGTTCAACTCATGGCTGGAGGTTGTAGGTCCAGCTCGCGCTGTTTCCGGTATCGATGCGGACGAACGGTCGGCTGTACTTGTCAGAGCCACAGCCCGGCGCGCTGAGTTCGAAGGGCTCGCGGCTCACGCACACGAGCACGTCGCCCTTCCATTCCTTGCCCGTCTGCTTGTTCTGCGCATAGAGGAAGAAATAGCGATGCTGCAACGGGCCCGGCTACATCACGAAGCACTGCCTCTTGTCGAAGCCGTACCAACCCTTGGAAAGATAGGTACCTGGCGCGCCGCCCTGGTCGCCCAGGTCGACCGCCGTGGCAAGTTCGACGTCCTGGCCGTGCTCCCCATCTCGACCTGGCGCAATCCTGTGGCGCGCCTCAACCGGATGCAACGGTACGGTTTTCCATCGGAGCCTCACGATAATGGTAAACAGATGTGTACCGTTGTGCGGAATTTCATTGCGGGTGAAAGCGGACGAAGCTTAGCGTCCTCCCAAGGTCCCAATGAGGGCCACGAACAGGGAGGATCGGATGGCTTCAACTCGTCGGATTGCGCGTCGTCGTTTCATCGCCGGTACCGCGGCAACCTCGGCTGCTCTCGTCGCTGCGCCCTTTGTGCGCGGCGCCCATGCGGCGGGAACCTTGTCTCTGGCGATGTGGGATCACTGGGTGCCCAACGCCAATGACGCCACGACCGCTCTCATCAAGGAGTGGTCGGAGAAGGAAAAGGTCGAAGTGAAAGTCGACTACATCACTTCGCAGGGCAACAAGCTGCTGCTGACGGGAGCGGCCGAATCGCAGGCCAAGTCTGGACACGACATCATAGCGCTCTCGACCTGGCTGCCGTCGCGCTACGCCAACCAGCTCGCGGCGGTCGACGACATCATGGAGCCGCTGATCAAGCAGAACGGCGCGGTCAACGCGACCGTCGAGTATCTCAGCCACCTCAAGGGCAAGTGGGTTGCCGTGCCGGCCACGGTCGGCAGCCAGATCAAGGGCCCGTGCTCGCGCCTCGATTACATGAAGCAGTATGCCGGCCTCGACATGCAGGCGCTATATCCAGCGGGCGCGCCGCCCAAGGCCGACGGCTGGACGTTCGACACCTTTCTGAAAGCTGCCGAAGATTGCAACAAGGGCGGACACCCGTTCGGCATCGGGCTCGGGACGACCGCGGACAATGTCGATACCGCGGGCGCGGTCTTCCACGGCTTCGGCGCAATGCTGGTCAACGCCAACGGCGAGATCACCGTGAAGTCAGACCCTGTGCGCCAGGCGCTCGAGTTCTACAAGCGGCTGATGGCGGCGATGCCGCCCGATGTGCCGGCATGGGACGACGCCTCGAACAACAAGTTCCTGGTCTCGGGGCAGGGCTCGCTGATCATGAATCCGCCGAGCGCGTGGGCTGTCGCCAAGCGCGATGCGCCGAAGGTCGCCGAGCAGCTCTGGACGCACGGCTTCGCCGCCGGACCCAAGGGTCGCTTCGCGCCGTTCACACCGTACTTCTGGGGCATCTGGAACTTCAGCAAGAACGTGCCGGCGGCCAAGAGCCTGCTCATGCATCTTTCCCAGCCCACGTCGGCGGAGAAGATGGTGATTGCCAGCGGTGGCTACGACCTGCCGTCCTTCGCCAACCTCACGACCTTCAAGGTATGGGCCGAAGAGGGGCCGCCAAAGGGCACGCTCTTCCACTACGCCAATCCGTACAATCACCAGATCCTCTCGGTGGCCGGCGCACCTGCACCGCACTCGATCGCCGAACGCATTTACACGCAGGCGACGCAGACCCAGATGGCTGTGCGCTACTACAGGGGCGAGCCAATGGAGAAGACGCTCGCCTGGGCGGCGGCGGAACTCGAAGGCTTCATGCGCGACTGATCGAGCCTGGCAGCCCTGGCGGCCGACGTGCGCCAGCCATTTTCGGGCGGGCTCCTCCGCCCGGAAGATCTGCTACGCCGGCAGGAAGGACGAGGTGTTCGCCTTCTGGAAGAAGGGCATGACCGTGCTCGCAGCCTGTCCCAACGTCTCGGTGAATCTGGGTGGCCTCACCATGCTGCTGGTGGCGCCGGTCGAGAAGATGGGCATTGGCTATGCCGGTTTGTTGAACGCCCTGAAGCATATGGCCGCCGGCGCTTCGGCCGAGGAGAAGTGTGCGATCTTCAGTGGAACGGCGGCGCGCGCGTATCGCCTTAACCTCTAGTCGTCTTGCCGGGATGTCCAGCCGCGCTGATGCAGGGCGCTTCTAACGAGGCCCACGGTTTTCACCGAGTGCAGCACGAAAACTGCGGGAATGCCGACGAACAGAACGACGGCCTGCAGGTTGCCCGGAACGTAGGGCAGTCCCTTCACGATGAAAGCAAGCGTTCCGAGCGCGCAGCCGATGCTCCAGCAGAAAGACTGCAGCACCTTTCTCGGTCCGGACTTCACCAGCACGTAGGCCGGCCCCAGGAACCCGGCGAACAGATAGGAAATCTTGCCGATCCGGACGGTCTTGTCATTATGGTCGTCGACGAGGCGATAATTCGAAAACATGCAGGCTGAATGATCCCACTTTTGGATTACGCAGGGCTTACGCCAATCAAATCAAAGCGACTAGCTGGGGAGCAATCTCGATAGACCACTTTCACGGCAGGGAGCTCGGGCGATGCGATATTTGGATCCGGTGCTAGTGGCGGGCGTAGTTCTTGTTGCCGGCGCGGTCCAAGCCGCACCAGTGACCTACAGCGGAAAAGGAGGTGGCGACAAGGCCGGCGAGCTTGCACCGCGCGCCGGAAACAAAGTCGTAGGGACGTCGAAGTGCGCCAACAACGAGTTTACGATCGACGTCACGGTCGACGGGGCGTCCGTGAAGGGCTCCTTCAAGGAAAAAACCAGCCGGCGCCACCAGTCCCAGACGACTCGCGATGGCACCGGCGCCTTCAAGATCGACCTTCCACGCAACCGGGAGCAAGGCACCTCGTCGGGGAATGTTTCCCATTCCGGCACCGACGACAGCCAAATTCACGTCCGTGGCGTGATCAATGAGCGCGAAGCCCAGATTCCATCGAAGACACCTGCCTCTTCAAGGCGACGCTCACGAGGAAGTAGCGAGGCCGATCGCAGGGAAACTGGTGCTGCCGCACAGGATTGAACTGTGGACCTCCCCCTTACCAAGGGGGTGCTCTACCACTGAGCTACGGCAGCGAAGGGCGCGGATATGCCATAGGGGGCCGGGCGGTTCAACCATCGACACCGGAGCTTGCCGCCAGGCACACCGCAAGCCTAACATTTGCCCAAAATAGAGGAGGAATCGCATGGACTGGCGCCCGATTTCCGCTGATTCGCACATCACGGAGCCGCCGAACTGCTACCTCGACCATATCGACCCCGCGTTTCGCGAGCGGGCGCCCAAGGTCGTCAGCCTCGAGAAAATGGGGGACACCTTCATCGTCGACGGCATGAAGACGCCGGTGCCGCTCGGGCTGATCGCCGCAGCCGGCATCGCGCCCAAGGACATCCGCATCGGCGGCGCCAGGTTCGACGATCTCCACAAGGGCGGCTGGGACCCGAAAATGCGGCTCGCCGACCAGGATCGCGACGGCGTCGGCGCCGAGCTGATCTATCCAACTGTCGGCATGCTGATCTGCAATCACCCCGACTTCGACTACAAGAAGGCCTGCTTCGACGCCTACAACCGCTGGCTCCAGGCCTATTGCAGCCATGCCCCCGGGCGCCTGATCGGCATGGGCCAGACCGCGATCCGCACGATCAGGGAAGGCATCGGCGATCTCGAGCGCATCAAGGCGATGGGCTTCAAGGGTGTGATGATGCCGGGCAACCCCGGCGAGAAGGACTACGACGATCCCGCATTCGATCCGTTCTGGGAAGCCGCGATCGCGCTCGAGATGCCGCTCTCGTTCCACATTCTCACCACCTCGGGCGACAACACGCTGGCCAAGCCGCGCGGGCCGAAGCTCAACGGCTTCCTGTCGATCATCCGGGGCTGCCAGGACATCATGGGCATGCTGGTCTTCTCGGGCGTCTTCGAGCGCTTCCCCAAGCTCAGGGTCGTCTGCGTCGAGGCAGATGCGGGCTGGGCGCCGCACTTCGCCTATCGCATGGACCACGCCTATAAGCGCCACCGCTACTGGATGAAGGGCAAGGATCTCCAGCGCCTGCCGTCGGAGTATTTCCGCGAGAACATCTCGCTCACCTTCCAGGACGACTACACGGCGTTCCAGTTCGCCCATCTGATGGGCGACAGGCAGCTGATGTGGGCGAGCGACTTCCCGCACAGCGATTCGACCTGGCCGTGGAGCCAGGACGTCATCAGGGAACAGACCGGCCATCTCAGCGATGTGCAGAGGAAGCGCATCCTGCACGACAATGTGGCCGAGCTCTACAAGCTCGCGGCCTGACTAGCGGCGGCGCGGGCTTGCGGTGTTCAGCTCGGCGCGGGCCTGCTGGACCTCGCGATCGCGCGAGTCGATGCCTTCGGCCTGGTCGAGAAGGCGATCGGCCGTGACGTAGTCGTGGCGCAGGATCGCGGCGCGCGCCTGGGCAACGAGAGCCTCGACGCGGTTGTCCTGCTGGCTGTTCTGGCGCTGAGCGTGCTGCTGAGCATCGCGCAGGTCGCGGCGCGCGGCGATCACGTCGGATGAGCGCGGGTCGATCCGCTCGGCCTGATCGAGGGCGCGGTCGGCGCTGGCGAAGTCGCCGCGCGTGATTGCACGCCGGGCATCGAGCACCAGCGTATTGAGCTGCTGGACCTGCGAGGCGCTCGGACCGCTGGGCGCGGCTGGCTGAGGGGCAGGCGTCGCCACCGGCGGGCGCAGCACGGGCGCGGGAGGCGTTGCGACCGGGGCGGGAGCAGGCGCAACCACGGGCGCGGGCTTTGTGGTGAACGCGCCCTTGTCGTTGGCGATATAGAGGCCGCCGCCCACGACGGCGACACCGAGAGCGCCGACCAGTCCGTAAAGCATGCCGTTGCTGGCCATTGTCGTCCCCTTGAGTAACTGGAGGACCACTAACGGGAGGACGGCTGTTTGGTTCCCTACTTGTCGAGCCAGACGTCTTCGAAGCGGAAGCCGTTGTAGATGCTATTCACCATGTTGGTGTGGCCCTTGACGTAGGGCTGCTGGCACGTCGTCGAGCGGCTCCAGTAGATCGGCGGGCGGGCGCCGTCGGCCAGCAGGCGGACATCGATCTCGCGCACGATCGGCAGGCGCTTGGCCGGATCGCTCTCCGCCGACTGCTTGTCGAACAAAGCCTCGATCTCGGGATTGCAGTAGCCGGTGTAGTTGCGGCCCGACTTGCAGGCGAAGTTCTCGTAGAAGGTCTGGTCGGGGTCGTCGACGCCGTTGCCGGTGGCGTTGACCGCCAGCGTGTATTCCTTGCGGCGGAGGCGATTGAACCACAGCGAGGTCTCGACGACCTCAACGCTGGCGTCGACGTGGATCGATTTCAGCTGGGCCGCCGTCATTTCGGCTGCGTCCTTGTAGAGCGCGACGCCGCGCGTGGCGATCTTGAGCCTGAGCGGCTTGTCGGCGCCGTAGCCCATCTTCTCCGTCAATGCGCGCGCCTCGGCGCGGTTCCTGTCGACGTCGGGCCCATAGCCCGGCACCACGGCCAGCAGGTCGGAGGGAAGACCCCAGACGCCGTCGGGCGGCGGCTGCATCGTGCCGCCGACGACTGACAGGCCCTGGGTCAGGCTGTCGACGAAGGCCTTGCGGTCCAGCCCCAGCACCAGTGCGCGGCGCATGTCGGGATTGTCGAAGGGTGCCGCGGTGCGGTTGACCAGCAGATTGACGTTGAGATTCATCGACGTCGTCTCGCAGATCGCGGCCGGCGCTTCCTTCTTCACGAACTTGAGGTCGTTGGCCGTCACTTCCCACGGGAAGGTCATGTCGAAGCGTCCCGCGACGAAGCTCAACGCCGCGGTCGTGGGATTGTTGACGATGGTGAAGTCGATCGCGTCGAGATAGGGCCGGCCCTTCTTCCAGTAGTCGGGATTGCGCACCAGCCGGATATTCTGGAACTCGCTGAACGACTGCATCTTGAACGGCCCGGTGCCCACGGGGCGCGTGCGCATCTGGGCCATCGACACGTGGCAGGGGTATATCGGCGTCAGGCCCGACGCCAGCATCGACAGCAGCGAGGCCTGCGGGCGACGCAGGTGAAGCGTCACCTCACTGTCGCCCGCGGCGCTCGCGCGGTCGAGGTTGCGGTACCACGAGGCGCGCGGGTTGGTGCGCAGCTTCTGGCCGGACTTGTCGGTCAGCATATCGAAGGTGCAGACCACGTCGCGCGCCGTGAACGGCCGGCCGTCGTGCCACTTCACGCCTTCTTCGAGCTTGAAGGTGATCGCGGTCTTGTCGGCGTTCCACGTCCACGATTTCGCAAGCTCGGGCTTGATCGTCTTCTCATCGTTCTGCGCCGCGTGCTGGTCGAACAGGACCAGGTTGTTGAACACCGGCATGAACGGGATGAGCGTCGAGATCGTCGCCTCTTCGTGGATCGAGGCGCTCGGGGGATGGTCGCGGTGATAGACCTTGAGCGTCCCGCCCGCCTTCTGCGCGAGCGCCGCCCCGGTCGTTCCGAACAAGACACACAGGAGGGCAGCCACCATGCCGCCCGGCAGGAACATTGGCCGCATGTCTTCCTCGGCATCAGGCGCACGCGGTCGTGCGCGCCACTGCAACAAGTTTATACCCGCGGGTTGCTTTGTGCGACGCAATCATTTGCGCATGACTGCACAGAGGATTGGCCGGATACAAAAGACACAAGCTTACGCAGGGCGTGCGCGCGCGCCCTGCGGGGGCTCAGCCCTGGTCGAGGAAGCTGCGCAGCATCCTGGAGCGGCTCGGATGCTTCAGCTTGCGCAGCGCCTTGGCCTCGATCTGGCGGATGCGCTCGCGGGTGACCGCGAACTGCTGGCCGACCTCTTCGAGCGTGTGGTCGGTGTTCATGCCGATGCCGAAGCGCATGCGTAGCACGCGTTCCTCGCGCGGCGTCAGCGAGGCGAGCACGCGGGTGGTGGCCTCGCGCAGATTGGCCTGGATCGCCGCGTCGAGCGGGATCACCGCGTTCTTGTCC
>CAIMEE010000575.1 GCA_903839865.1 Enhydrobacter aerosaccus
CCTGCTGATCGACGGCAACCCGGTGCCGCATGACATCCTGCGCGTGCTGGGCGTCGAGAAGCTGGCCGAGTATCTCGTCAACGAGATCCAGGAGGTCTATCGACTGCAGGGCGTGAAGATCAACGACAAGCACATCGAGACGATCGCTCGTCAGATGCTGCAGAAGGTCGAGATCACCGACGCGGGCGAATCGACCTTCCTGCTCGGCGAGCAGATCGACAAGGGCGAGTACGAACTCGAGAACGCCAAGCTGATCTCCGAGAAGCTGAAGCCTGCCAAGGCCGACCCGGTGCTGCTCGGCATCACCAAGGCGTCCTTGCAGACCAAGTCGTTCATCTCGGCGGCGTCCTTCCAGGAGACCACGCGCGTGCTCACCGAGGCTGCCGTCAGCGGCCGCGTCGACACGCTGCAGGGCCTCAAGGAGAACGTCATCGTCGGCCGCCTGATCCCGGCGGGTACCGGCGGGGTCGTAAACCGTCTGAAGGCGATTGCCGCCCAGCGCGACCGGGCGATCCTGGCCGCCGGCAACGACGGCGAGGACCAGCCGATCCCGACACTGGAAGAGGAACGCGCGGCCGACTAACGGTCGGTTGCCGCAAGAGACAAAAGGTCGTCGCTGCAAAGCGACGGCCTTTTTCTTTTGGACGCCTACGCCGGCTGTCGGGCCATCCAGTCCTTGGCGGTGAGTTGCCAGACCATCTGCTCGACCTTGCCGCTGACACACTGGGAGATCAGCAGGTCGACCAGCCGGGCGCCCTGCTTCTCCTTGATGCGCCGGGAGGCCAGGTTTTCCTGGGCATTCCTGAGCCACAGGCAGGGCCAATTCAGCTCCCGGAAAGCGTAGTCGGTCACCCGGTTGGCGGCTTCGGTCATCAGGCCCTGGCCCTGGTATTCGGGGTCGAGCCAGAAGCCGCGCTGGTCGCGGCTGGTGCCGTCATCGGGCCATAGATCGATCACCCCGATCAGGTCTGCTGGCCCCTTGCGCGGAACGATCGCCCAATGGGACTTCTCGCCTCGGGCCATCTCGGCCAGGCAATTGGCGACGAACGTCGCGGCGCCGTCGGCCGGATAGGGCCAGGGGATGTTGGGATTGAGCCATTTGACGACATCCCAATGTGGGAAGCGGCGCTGCAGGACCGGCGCATCCTTGCTGCGAATCGGGCGCAGGATGAGGCGCGGTGTATGGAGCACCGGGGTCGGCGGCATTAGCGTCTGCTGGGAGGGCATCTCAGGTCTCGCTTCCGTTGCCGGAGGGGCGGGACCCTGTTGCGTGGACCCCGGCCATCTGGCGGGGTCGGGGTTTAGTCGGGCTCTAGATCAGATGATCGCGCACGACGTTCCCCGCCCCAAAGTCTTACCTTTGGAAGCCGAGATCATTCGGGTGCGATTGCGCAACATGGTGCCGACATACACCAGAACGGGAATGAGACGCAACGGCTCGGTGCTTTGTGTCTCAACCCGGGCAGACCCCCAAGATGTAGTCGATAGATTCTTGCGTCAATTTCAGAACGCGAGTCAGGAACGAGTCGTTCCGCACGTGCCGGGAATAACCAACGAAATCAAAGTGGAAAGCATCGCACTGCGCTTGACGCCCAATGAATGCAGCCATATAAGCGCGCCACCTCGGGGAAGGGCTGGTAGTAGGCAAATGCCTAGACGCAGCCTGACGTCGCGGACCGTTACAAGTTGGGCCGTCAGGCCGCAAAGCTTTTACCCGCGCGGGGCTGCGCTCTTGCCGCCATGCCCGCGCATTCGCTTTGCGCCGATACCTGGATTGGGCGGAAACGACATGGGCTTCAAGGAAACCGGAACTCGATGCCGACTATCAACCAGCTGATCCGCAAGCAGCGCCACCCGCTCAGGACCCACAACAAGGTGCCGGCGCTCGAAGCCTGCCCGCAGAAGCGCGGCGTGTGCACGCGCGTCTACACCACGACCCCAAAGAAGCCGAACTCGGCGCTTCGCAAGGTCGCCAAGGTGCGCCTCACCAACAGCCACGAAGTCGTGAGCTACATCCCGGGCGAAGGCCATAACCTGCAGGAGCATTCGGTTGTGATGATCCGCGGTGGCCGCGTGAAGGATCTTCCCGGCGTTCGCTACCACATCATTCGCGGCACCCTCGATACGCAGGGTGTCAAAGACCGCCGTCAGCGCCGTTCGAAGTACGGCGCGAAGCGTCCGAAGTAAGCGGGAAGGAAGAACAGATGTCCCGTCGCCGCGCTGCCGAAAAACGTGAAGTCCTGCCGGACGCCAAGTTCCACGACCTCGTCATCTCCAAGTTCATGAACACGCTCATGGAGTGTGGCAAGAAGTCGGTCGCCGAACGTGTCGTTTACGGCGCCCTCGAAGAAGTCGAAGCCAAGCTGAAGCAGGATCCGGTTCCGGCGTTCCACGAGGCGCTCGAGAACGTGAAGCCGGCCGTCGAAGTGCGCTCGCGCCGCGTCGGTGGTGCCACCTACCAGGTGCCCGTCGAAGTCCGGCCGGAGCGCCGCCAGGCTCTCGCCATCCGCTGGATCATCCAGGCCGCCCGCGACCGTTCGGGCCACAGCATGACCGAAAAGCTCTCCGCAGAGTTGCTCGACGCGTTCAACCGCCGCGGCAACGCGGTCAAGAAGCGCGAAGACACCCACAAGATGGCCGACGCCAACAAGGCGTTCGCTCACTACCGCTGGTAAGCGGACAAGAACACTCTCTGTAGAAAGCTGACCATGGCTCGCGTTACCCCTATCGAGCACTATCGCAACATCGGCATCATGGCGCACATCGACGCCGGTAAGACGACGACGACCGAGCGCGTGCTCTATTACACCGGCAAGTCGCACAAGATCGGCGAAGTGCACGACGGCGCTGCGACCATGGACTGGATGGAGCAGGAGCAGGAGCGCGGCATCACGATCACGTCCGCGGCGACCACGTGCTTCTGGAAGGTCGAGACCGGTCCGTACAAGGACATCAGCTACCGCATCAACATCATCGACACCCCCGGCCACGTGGACTTCACGATCGAAGTCGAGCGTTCGCTGCGCGTGCTCGACGGTGCCGTTTGCGTGTTCGATTCGGTTGCCGGCGTCGAGCCGCAGTCCGAGACGGTGTGGCGCCAGGCCGACAAGTACGGCGTGCCGCGCATCTGCTTCATCAACAAGATGGATCGCACGGGCGCCAATTTCTATCGCACCGTCGACATGATCGTCGATCGCCTGGGCTCCAAGCCGCTGGTGACGCAGCTGCCGATCGGTTCTGAGTCCGAGTACAAGGGCCTGATCGATCTCGTCTCCAACAAGGCGATCATCTGGCTGGAAGAGACGCTCGGCGCCAAGTTCGAGGTCGTCGAGATCCCGGCCGACATGAAGGAAAAGGCTGCAGAGTATCGCGCCAAGCTGATCGACATGGCTGTCGAGCAGGACGACGAGGCGATGCAGAAGTTCCTCGACGGTGAGGAGCCGGACTACGACACGCTGGTCCAGTGCATCCGCAAGGGCACGATCAACTACGCGTTCGTTCCGGTGCTGTGCGGCTCGGCCTTCAAGAACAAGGGCGTGCAGCCCATGCTCGATGCCGTCGTGAACTACCTGCCCGCGCCGACCGACGTCGAAGACGTCAAGGGCGTGAAGATGGGCACCGACGAGGCGATCACCCTGCCGTCGAGCGACGATGCGCCGATGTCGGCCCTCGCCTTCAAGATCATGACCGACCCGTTCGTGGGCTCGCTCACTTTCGCGCGCGTCTACTCGGGCGTGCTGCAGTCGGCGACCGGCGTGCTGAACAGCACGAAGGACCGCAAGGAGCGTATCGGCCGCATGCTGTTGATGCATGCGAACGACCGTGAAGACGTAAAGGAAGCACGCGCCGGCGACATCATCGCGCTCGCGGGCCTCAAGAGCGTCACGACCGGCGACACGCTGTGCGATCCGGACAACGCCGTGATCCTTGAAAAAATGGACTTCCCGGATCCCGTCATCGAGCTCGCCATCGAGCCGAAGTCGAAGGCCGACCAGGAGAAGCTCGGTCAGGCGCTGGGCCGTCTCGTTCAGGAAGACCCGACGTTCCGCGTCTCGACCGACCAGGAGACGGGCCAGACCGTCATCAAGGGCATGGGCGAGCTCCATCTCGAGATCAAGGTCGACATCCTGCGCCGTACTTACAAGGTCGATGCCAATGTCGGCGCTCCGCAGGTTGCCTATCGCGAGACGCTCGGCCGCAAGACCGACATCGACTACACCCACAAGAAGCAGTCGGGTGGTTCGGGTCAGTTCGCGCGCATCAAGCTCACGTTCGAACCGCTGCCGCCCGGTGGCGGCTACGCGTTCGAGAACAAGGTCGTTGGCGGTTCGGTGCCCAAGGAATTCATCCCCGGCGTCGAAAAGGGCCTCGAGGCGTCGCGCGAGACCGGCGTGCTCGCCGGCTTCCCGGTGATCGACTTCAAGGTCACGCTGACCGACGGTAACTACCATGACGTCGACTCGAGCGTTCTCGCATTCGAAATCGCCGCCCGCGCGGCGTTCCGCGAGGGCCTGGCGAAGGCGCAGTGCAAGCTGCTCGAGCCGATCATGAAGGTCGAGGTGGTGACACCGGACGACTACATGGGCGACTGCATCGGCGACTTGAACAGCCGCCGCGGCCAGATCCTCGGCATGAACGCCCGCGGCAACGCGCAGGTGATCGATGCCATGGTCCCATTGGCCAACATGTTCGGCTACGTGAACACGCTGCGGTCGATGACCCAGGGTCGCGCGGCCTACAGCATGACGTTCGACCATTACGCAGCGGTCCCGCAGGCCGAGGCCGACAAGGTCGTGGCGAAGCTGGCCGGCTAACGAATTCGATTAAGCAAGGAAGACGAACATGACGAAGGCGAAGTTTGAACGTAACAAGCCGCACTGCAACATCGGCACGATCGGCCACGTCGATCATGGCAAGACGTCGCTGACGGCAGCGATCACGAAGATCCTGGCGAAGACGGGCGGTGCCACGTTCACGGCGTACGACCAGATCGACAAGGCACCGGAAGAGCGCGAGCGCGGCATCACGATCTCGACGGCGCATGTCGAGTACGAGACGAAGAACCGCCACTACGCGCACGTCGATTGCCCGGGCCACGCCGACTACGTGAAGAACATGATCACGGGCGCCGCGCAGATGGACGGCGCGATCCTGGTGGTGTCGGCGGCCGACGGCCCGATGCCGCAGACGCGCGAGCACATCCTTCTGGCGCGCCAGG
>CAIMEE010000576.1 GCA_903839865.1 Enhydrobacter aerosaccus
CGCCGCCAAGGAGCGCGCGCGCGTGCTCGGCCTGCCAGGCAATCCGGTCTCGACGATGGTGTGCTCGCTCCTCTTCCTCAAGCCGGCGATGGACCGGATGCTGGGCCAGGCGGGTGACATCGTGGCGACCGTGCCCGCCACCCTCGCCGTCGATGTGAAGGGGAACGACCAGCGCGAGGACTACGTACGCTCCAAACTTACGCGCGGTCCGAACGGCGCACTCACCGTCGATCCGCACAAGATCCAGGACAGTTCGATGCTCTCGGTGCTTGCCTGGTGTGACGCCTTCATGCTTCGTCCGCCGCAGGATCCGGCGCGCAAGGCCGGCGACACGGTGCAGGTGATCGATCTCGCCACCCTGCCCGGCGGCTACTGAGGCCGCTTCCTGTAGAAATCGTAGACGTGCGTCTCGGGCAGGCCAAAAGGCGTGCGGTGCGGCCACGGCAAGCCCTCTGCGTCGTCGAAGTAAGGCTTGAAAAGGCCAAGCGCCTCGAGATCGGGGAGCAGGTTGGTGTTCCAGCCGACCAGCAACAGCCCGCCGGGTGCCAGCGCCTCATGCAGCACCCTGATCGCCTCGCGCTGGCTCTCAAGGTCGTTGATGCCGAAGCCGAAGACGCCGTTGAACACGATGCAGTCGAAGTAGCCTTTGGGCCGGAAGCGCTCGATCTGCTGGATCGGCGCCACGATGTGATTCCGCGCGCCCCATACGGCCGTGGCGGTCTCCGGGTCGATCGTCGTGTACTGATCCCGCGAGCGGCGGAACAAACGCTCGAACTGCCATGTGTAGGGACCGGTCCCGACGAAGAGCACCCGCGTGTGGTGCTTGGCCAGCCACGGCAGGATCTCGTGCTCGAGGAACCGGCGGCTGGGATGGGAACGCAGATGATCGTAGCGTCGCCGCACTCCCAGGAAGTTCAGGAGGATGAATCGCTTCGCCTGCTTGGGCAGGAGCTTCTTGGCGATTTGCGACGGCGACGGCATGGCCGCAGTCTTGTGCTCCGGACGTTCCTCCAAGGCGAGCAAAACCCGTCCCTTCCCCGCTGAACGTGGGATAAGTTGACAAATTCAAAGAACTAAACTAGAACATGTGGCGAGTTTCAGGATTTGTTCCGAAATCTGGTAGGCACTGTGAATCAAGTGCCCGGGGAGAAGACGGTGTTAACCCGCAAACAAAACGAACTGCTGCTGTTCATCAACAAGCGGCTCAATGACGGAGGCGTTTCGCCCTCTTTCGACGAAATGAAGGAAGCGCTGCGCCTCAAGTCCAAGTCCGGCATTCACCGCCTGATCACGGGCCTGGAGGAGCGCGGCTTCCTGCGTCGCCTGCCCCATCGCGCGCGCGCCCTGCAGGTTCTCAAGCTGCCCGAAGCCGCCGCCATGCCGAACCCCAACGTCACCCCCATGCTTGCCCGCGGCGGCATGGCCGAGGCGCGCGAGAGCTTCGTGCCCCAGATCGTTCGCGGCGATCGCATGCCGCTCGCGGGCGCCATCCAGGCCGCCAATGAGGCGCAGGCCCTCAGCCTGCCTCTGTACGGGCGAATCGCCGCCGGTACGCCGATCGAGGCCTTGCGCGACAATTCGACGACCGTGGATGTGCCGGTGTCGCTGCTCGGCTCGGGCGCTCACTACTGCCTCGAAGTTCAGGGCGACTCGATGGTCGACGCCGGCATCCAGAATGGCGACATCGCGATCATCAAGAGTTCGGACACCGCCGAGAATGGCGAGATCGTCGTGGCGCTGATCGACGACACCGAAGCCACCCTGAAGCGGCTACGCCGCAAGGGCGCGTCGGTGGCACTCGAGCCCGCCAACTCCGCTTACGAGACCCGGATCTTCGGACCGGATCGCGTCAAGATACAGGGGCGCCTGGCGGGACTGTACCGCCGCTACCACTGACTACTTCATCGTTATCGGCGAGAAGTCCTGGAACCAGTTCTGCGCCTGGATGAAACCCGTGACCTTGGGCGATACTTCGCGTGAGTTGACGTCGTGGGCCACGAACAGGAATAGCGCCTCGTCGACTATCTTCTCGTGGATCTCGGCCAGCACCTTGTCCTGCTCCGAGGCCACGAATGTGTTGCGCGCCTTGTCGAGCAGCGCGTCCATTGCAGGGTCCTGGTAGTAGCCCCAGTTGGTTCCGTTGGGCGCCACCAGCTTCGAATCGACGTGGCGGATGAAGGCGGTGAACGGATCCTGGATGAAGTAGGAGAAGTTGATCGCGTTCGATCCCTTCACCTGCTCCGACTTCGTGCCGGCCCGCCACATGTTGATCATCGTGTTCCATTCCACGACCTCGAAGTCGACCTTGATGCCAACCTCGGCCAGGTTTTGCTGGATGTACTCGTTCATCGGCAGCGGCTGCATCTGGCCCGAACCCGAGCTCGAAATCAGCACCTTCACCTTGACCGGGCTGGACGGGCTGAAGCCAGCTTCGGCCAGCAGCTTCTTGGCTGCTGCCGGATCGTACTTCACCTCGAACTTCGGATGGCCGAACCACGGGCTGCTGGGCGTGACGAAGCCCTTGGCGGGCAGCATCAGCCCGTGCAACAGCACCTTCAGCCCGTCGCGATCGACAGCGAGGTTGGCAGCCTTGCGGACGCGGATGTCCTTCCACGGCGAACCGTCGGCCATGCTGAGATGCCACGTCCAATTGTGCGGGTACGGACCGTCGATGAGCTTGAAGCCCGCCTTGTTCAGGCTGTCGACAGCGTCGGGCGCTGGCGTCTCGATCCAGTCGACCTGTCCCGAGCGCAGCGCGGCGGTGCGGGTCGAGGCTTCCGGGATCGGCAGCAGCACCATCTTGTCGAGCTTCGGCACCCGCGCCTTGTCCCAATAGTCCTTGTTCGGCACGAGCTCGGCGCGGGTCTGCGGCACGAAGCTGGTGAGCTTCCACGGGCCGGTGCCGGACGGCGTCTTGGCAAACGCGTTCCAGTCCTTCCCGACCTTCTCCCACTGGGCGGGGCTCGAGATCATGACCCAGGACATCTGGTACGGCAGGAAGGCGTCCGGCGACTTGGTGCGCACCTCCAACGTGTAGTCGTCGAGCGCCTTGTAGGAGGCCACGGCCGGGATGCGCGAGCGGCCCTGCGCCGACTGCTTGGTGTCGTACTGCGGCGACTTGTCGTTGAGCAGCTTGTCGATGTTCCAGACCACGGCATCGGCCTTGAAGTCCGAGCCATCGTGGAACTTCACACCCTGGCGCAGGGTGAACACCCAGCGGTTCTTGTCCGCGTCGTCGACCTTCCACGACGTCGCGAGCGACGGCACCAGGCTCGACGCCTTGTCGGCCTTCGACAGGTCCCACTCGATCAGGGAGTTGTAGACCGTGTAGCCCATGAACCGCATGCCCTCGCCGCCATTGTCGGTCTGCCCGGTGGTCAGCGGGATGTCGGACGCGGTCATGCCGACGCGCAGGGTGCCCTGCGCCCAGGCCGGCGAACTGGCCAGGATGGCCGCGGTGGCGAGCGCGAAGAGAGGCTTGAGACGGCGATTCATTTGTGGTTCCCCAAAGGTGCGAACCTCTGCAAGCCAAGACCGTGCCAAAGATCAGGCCGCCGTCACGCTCCCGGGGGCTTCATCGGCATTGCCTGGCGAGCCGAGCTGTTCGGGACCCAAGGTCGGTCACCGCGCCAGCCGTTGCCGGTCTCGCGCCGCAGGCCCTGCTCATCGAGCCACAACGCCTGCGCGCCCTCTCGCCACGCATCGCGCCTGTCGAGCACGAGTCGCGGCCCACGGCAGATGCCCTTGGCATCGACCGTTGCCAGCACGATATCGGCACGCGCGCACGCTTCGGCCAGGCGACGCTCGTCGCTCACCATCGCCACCTTCCAGGGCCCCTTGCGCCAACTGCAGAGGCCCGTGTTGCAGCCTATACCGGCCGCCTGCTGATCCGCGCTGACGGTCCATTTGCCCGCACCCTCCTGGCCGCTGCGCCGCGCCCACGCGTCCGCAACGAAGCGGTCGGTGCGCGTTGAAGCGACATGAACGGTGCCACCTTCGTCACGCAGGCCCAGCACGCGGCCGTCCTCGCTCATCAGCAGGTCGGGCGGCGGCCCATGGCTGAGCAACAGCCCCGCAATCGCGACCGGCAGTCCGGCGAAGCGCCATTTGCGCCGCCAGAAGCAGAGCCACAACCCACCGATCGTCAGCAGCCACAGGCTGGCGCCCGGCAGCGACGGCACGAGCGTCGCGGTCTGCGGCCACGACGCGACATAGGCCGCGATCGCATCGAGCGCGGTGACGCCCCAGCCCATCGGCACCAGCGCGAGTTTCTCCAGCCCGAACGGCATCAGCAACATGGCGAGCAAGCCGAACGGCATGATCCAGAAGCCCGTAAGCGGCACACCGAGCATGTTGGCGACGATTCCCAGCAGCGATATGCGATTGAAGTGATAGGCCGCGAACGCACCGGTCGCGATCGACGCGATCAGGCTGGTGGCAAGGCTCGCCCCGATCGCCGTGGTGACCCGCCACAACAGCCCGTGCTTCGAGAGTTCGGCTCGCTCGTGCAGGCGCCGCCGCCATCCGTTGCCCATCTCCCAGGCCGCAATGAGCGCTATCACAGCGGCGAACGACATCTGGAACGAGGCGCCGACCAACGCGTCGGGTGCCGCGACCAGCACGACGACTGCCGACCATGCCACCAGCCGCAGCGACAGCGCCGCACGGTCGAGCAGGATGGCGAGCAGCGCGAAAGCGGCCATTGCGCAGGAACGCTGCGCCGGCACCGGCGCGCCCGCGAGTGCCGTGTAGAACAGCGCGACCAGCAGCGCGATCACGGCCGCAATCTTCTTGGCATCGACCCTGAGCGCCAGCGGCGGGATCAGGGCGATGCCATACCGAAAGAATCCCATCACCAGCGCCACCACGAATACGATATGCAG
>CAIMEE010000577.1 GCA_903839865.1 Enhydrobacter aerosaccus
TGGCGCCCATTGCGGGTCTCTGTCTCAAGCCGATTGACGAGATCGACCACGTTGTAGAAGCGGCCGCGAGCGCCGCCGCGGACGCAGCTTCGGGCAATGGCGATGGCAAGGTGGGTCTTGCCGGTGCCAGTACCTCCAACCAGCACGGCATTGCGCTGCTGGGCGATGAAGCTACCGCCAGCAAGGTCGTTGACGAGCGTCTGGTTGATCGGCGTGCCCTCGAACTGGAAGACATCGAGGTCCTTGGCGAGCGGCAGCTTGGCGATGGTGAGTTGGTACTTGATCGAGCGTGCCTGCTTCTCGCCGATCTCGGCATTGAGCAGATCGCCGACGATGCGCTGGGGTTCATGCTGGCGCTTGATGGCGGTCGCCATGATCTCGTCGAAGGCGGCCTTCATGCCGTAGAGCTTGAGCTCGCCCATAAGGTCGAACAGTTGAGTGCGTTCCATTAGATAGTTCTCCTGAGGTTGTCGTAACGGGCACAGTCGGCAATCGGTGCATGGCGTAGCGTCAGCGCGGCCGGCGTAAGGATCGTGGCGGGCGGGCCGGGATCGCGCTGGCGGGCAAGGATGTTGAGGACGACATCGGCGGAGTGGACGCCGTGAGTGATCGCCTCGGCGCAGGCGACTTCGACCGCCGGCAGCCCGTCGGTGAGCACCGCGGTGAGGATGTCGACCATCTGCCGATTGCCGTCGGCGGCTGCGGCGAGCTTACGCCGCACACGCTCCATCGCGGCCGGCAGGACCCAGTCCTTGAAGGGCGCGCCATTGCGCAAGGCGCCGGGCTTGCGGGCGAGCACCGGGACGTAATGCCAGGGGTCATAGACCGTATCGCCACGACCGAACGAGCGGGGATGCTCAGCGACGATCTGCCCGTCCTGGCGGATGACGATGCGGTCAGCATAGGCATGGACCTCGACCGGCCGACCGACCGCGCTGGCGGCCACCGAGTATTTATTGTTGTCGAAGCGCACCAGGCAGGTCTTCGAGACCGATGCAGGCACTGCGTGGAATCCATCGAACCGGCCGGCATAGGGAACGAGCTTCGGCCGTTCCGCCTCGAACACCTGCCACACCGTCTGCTCCGGCTGTTCCGGGTGGCGATGTGCCTTGGCGTAGGCGATGCATTTATCGAGCAGCCAGGCGTTCAACTCGTCGTAGTTCTTGAACCGTAGCCGCGGCGTGAAGAAGCGCTCACGGACGAGCCCGACCTGGTTCTCGACCTGACCCTTCTCCCAGCCCGAGGCCGGCGTGCAGGCCACTGGATCGACGAGGTAATGACTGCACATCTGCAGGAAGCGACGATTGTAGAGACGCTCCTTGCCGACGAGGATGGTTGTTACCGCCGTCTTCATGTTGTCGTAGATGCCGCGCTGGCATGTACCCTTGAACAGGGCGAATGCCCGGTCGTGGGCGTCGAACACCATCTCCTGCGTCTCGCGCGGATAGGCGCGCACGAACAGCATGCGGCTATGGCAGAGCCGGACGTGCGCCACCTTCACGGTTACCGTCACGCCGTTTAACAGGACGACCTCGTGGCTCCAGTCGAACTGGTAGGCTTCACCCGGCGCAAAGCTCAGCGGCACATAGGCCGCTGCCGTTGTAGCGCCTCGCTCTTTGCTCCACCGTCTGGCGTAGCGACGCACGGCATCGTAGCCGCCGCCATAACCGCAGCCGCGTAGTTCCTCGAACAGGCGGATCAGCGTCAGGCGCTCCCGCGACGCCTTAGCTTCATTCGCCAACAGCAACTGATCGAGCTTGTCGCTCCAA
>CAIMEE010000578.1 GCA_903839865.1 Enhydrobacter aerosaccus
CCTGCATCTGCATAGGACTTCAGCCAGGCCGCGGCGCCCCTCGCCGGCCCCGCGTAGCACATCTGTCGCTTGCGCATTACGTCCGGACGCTGGCCGTAATACTGCTCGAGATAGGCATCGATGCGCGCTTCGGCGCGGGCGGCATCGTCGTCGATCGACAAGGTGAGATACATCGCGCCCGTAACGAGGCCGGGGTTGCGTCCCGCAGCCCTCGCCGCCGTAGTCACTTCAGCAAACTGGCCGGCATAGTCCGACGGTGACGGTGCATTGGGAAACCAGCCGTCGAACAGCCGCCCGGTGCGCTCGCGCGCCGCCGCAACAGAACCACCAATCCAGATTGGCGGCCCGGCCGGCCGATGCGGTGTGGGACCGAGTACGGCACGCTTCATCTTCCATCGCCCGTCCCAGTCGACCGGCTTGCCGCTCCATAAAGCGCGCATGAGCGCCATGCCTTCGACAAGCGTTCCCACCCTGTTCTCAAACGGCACGCCCGCGGCCACGAATTCGGCACGGATATTCGGCACATCGGAGGCAATGCCGATGCCCAGGATCAGCCGGCCTTCGGAAATGCGGTCGAGCGTTGCCACCTGGTGCGCCAGCACCACTGGATTGCGCAGCGCCGGCAACAGCACCGCGGTGCCCATCTCCACCTTGCGCGTGCGCGCCGCGACAGCGGCGAGCAAGGTCAGCGGATCGTGGCGTGGCCGGGCCAGCAGAGAATCGCCCACCCATACCGAGTCGAAACCGAGTGCTTCAGCCTTCTCGGCGAGCGCCAGCAGCGGCGCCGTCTCATGGACGCCTTCCATGATGCGCTCGCGCGTCGGCAACAGGTATCCAAGCCGCGGCATGGTCAGCCGTTGCACTTGAAGCGTGCGAAGTAGTTTATCGTGTCGAGCATCCCCGCCTCGAGCAACTGATAGCCGCGCTGCACGCAGGTCTGCTTCATGTAGTAATTCGCCGCGTACTCCGCACGCCGGCGCTCGTTCTCATCGTTGAGGTTCCATCCGATCGCATCGCGTGTCGCGATGAGGCGATATTCGCCCGGGCCTCCGAAGGGCGAGACACGTACCTGGATACGCTTGCCTTCGACGTTGAGATACTGCGCGCTGGAACCCGGCAACGCCATCTGCTGTTCGCTGCAGGCGGCGATGCCAAAGGCAACGAACAGAGCGATACTTGCAAGATGCAGGGGCTTGAGATTGGTCATGACGGCAATTGTGACATCAACGGAACGGGGTGACGATTCCTTCTCCACACTTTTTCTTGCTGACCGACTGGTTCTACAGCCTCAGTATCCTGCCAGAAGCCACCGTCCGGCGCGGGGGAAGGAAACTATCAATGCCTCCAATCTTTCGATCAGGCAGCATCGCCTTGGCTGCGGGCCTGCTTGCCGTGCCCGCGAGTGCCCAGCTCATCGATCACAAGGACCTGTCTCTTGCTGCGGCACTCACGATCGCAACGGCTGCGTCCGACTTATGCAAGTCGCAGGGGTACAAGGTATCGGTCACAGTCGTGGGCCGCGAGGCGCAGATCCTGGTCTATCTGCGCGGTGACGCCTCGCCGCCGCATTCAACGGAGAACAGCTTTCGACGTGCTTATACGGCGCTGACCTATCGTCAGCCGTCGGCCGCCGTGGAGCAACGCGTGCGCAAGGACCCGGGGGACCAGCTTGTGCGTCTCGAGCATGTAATGCCGGCGCAAGGGGCCCTGCCGATCGTCGTGGGCAACGATACGCTTGGTGCGGTCGCGGTGTCTGGCTCGCCAGGCGGTGAAAAGGACGAGGCCTGCGCCAAGGCCGGCATCGACAAAGCCGCCGATCTTTTGAAATAGCGCGGGAGGGCGTGATGCGGCGTCGGCGGTTCATCTCCAGTACGGCCGCACTCGGCGTTGCCTCCATGGCGCTCCCTGCCGGTGCCCAGCAGAAAGTATTTCTCGACTATACGCAGGAGCAACTCGACCAGGCCTATGACCAGTCCTTCTGGACGCCTCACCTGAACGAGTTGCAGGCAGACGATGGCCGGTTCAGCGCCGAGATCCGTAAGGCAACGCCGCCGCGCACGGTATCTTACGGCAAGGCCGACATCGAACAGCTCGACATCTTCACGCCCCCAGACGCACGCAAAGCGCCGGTCTTCATCTATTTCCACGGCGGCGCCTGGCTGTTCAATACACGACAAGACGCATCGTTCCCGGTGCCGGCCGTGCTGCCGCGGGGTGGCATCCTGGTGGTGCCCGAGTTCAACAACGTGAAGCAGGCGCGCCTTCCCGACAACATCGAGCAATGCCGTGCCGCCACCGAATGGGTCGCCCGCAATGCCGAAGGCTTCGGCGGGGACCCCGGCAGGATTTTTGTCGGTGGCCACTCGTCGGGAGCGCACCTCACCAGTTGCGTGCTGATAACGGAATGGCTGAAACGCGGTTTGCCGGCGGACACGATCAAGGGGGCGCTTGTGATGAGCGGCATGTACGAGCTTCATCCCGCGATGCTGTCGTCACGCGGCAAGTACGTGCAGATCACCAAGGATGAGCAGGCCGAGGCCAGTGCGATGCGCCATCTCGATCGCATCGCTTGTCCCGTGGCGGTGGCCTGGGCGGTTTCCGACAGCATCGAATTCCGCCGACAGTCGATGGTGTTCGCGGCCGCCCTGTGCGGAATGGGCAAGCTGGCGAGCAGCATGGAGGTCTTCGCGGCCAACCACTTCATCGAGCCACGCCAGCTTGGCGATCCCAACAGCCAGCTCACCGGCATCCTGCGCAGTTTAATGAACATCTAGACGCCCACCTGGCGCGTGGCGAGGCAAGCCTCTTGGGAAGAAGGCGCTGGCGTCCCCTACGGACGCCTTTTGTGTGCTTCAGGCTGGATCACTCTGAACCGCACTACCCGATATAACGACGCTTTTATTGACGTTTTGACATCACTGTGATGCAGGTCGGAGCAAGCTGGATCAGGAATATTGTGGGGTCTATAGTGGGGACTTCTCAGATCCCCCATCCCGTGACGTCACCAGCATGCCCAGCAATAAAAGAACCCTAGACGTCAAATCCCTCGCCGCCCTCAAGCCACGGGCGGCGGCCTATCGCGTGTCCGATGGCGGCGGGCTCCTGCTGGAGGTTCGCCCCACGGGGGCCAAGGTGTGGCTCTGCCGACTGACGGTGGCTGGCAG
>CAIMEE010000579.1 GCA_903839865.1 Enhydrobacter aerosaccus
CATCACGGTCGAGTCCGGCATCGTGAAAGGCGCCAATCACTTCTTTCACAACACGCTCGATAGGCTGGCGGTCGACGTCGACAAGTATGTCGCCAAGTGCCTGGTCACTCCGCCCGGCCGCGCGACCAGCAACAAGGAGCCCTAAGGCTCGTTCACCCGTCCGCCCGTCAACGGACGTCCGACTCCCGTCGTTCCCGGAAACGTCAACGGCAGTCCCCGCAGCGAGCGCACCGCCAGGAAAGCGAAGGCCTGCGCTTCGAGCGCATCGCCATCCCAGCCGAGGCTGTCGGCCGTCACGACCCGGCCGCCGGTCTCACTCGCGATCGCCCGCAACAAGGTCGGATTGCGCGCGCCCCCGCCGCAGATAATCCACTGCACCGCCGGCGCCGGGAACCAGCGTGCCGCCAGCGCGATCGCCCGCGCCGTCCCCTGGGTTAGCGTCGCCGCACCATCGGCAACGCTCAACCCCTCCGCCCACGCGTCGTTGAAATCGGCGCGGTCGAGCGACTTGGGTGGCGTCTTCGCGAAATACCGATGCTCGCTGAATCGCTCGAGCCGGCCACGGTCGACCTTGCCCGAAGCCGCCAGCGCTCCGTCAGTATCGAAGCGCAGTCCCGCGCGGCGCATGCACCAGTCGTCGATCGGCCCGTTGCCGGGGCCGGTGTCGAAGGCCAGCAACTCACCCTGCGCGCCGATCCAGGTCACATTCGCCACGCCGCCGATGTTCACGACGGCGAGCGGCTTTGGCAGATCGTGGGCGAGAGCGGCGTGATAGACCGGCACGAGCGGGGCACCCTGCCCGCCCGCCGCGACATCTGCGATGCGCAGATCATTCACCACCTGTACGCCCAGCGCGCTCGCGAGTGCCGCGCCATCGCCGATCTGCCAAGTGAAGCGCCGCTCCGGCCGGTGCGTAATCGTCTGGCCATGAAAGCCCACGACGTCTAGCGACGAGAGCGCGATGCCGCTTTTCTTCGACCATTGGCGCACGGCCTCGACATGCCGCTCGGTCACCGCCTGTTCGGCGGCCCGGGTCGCAGCGTTCGGCCCATCTGCACCGAACGCGTCGCGGATCAATTTTCGCAGCGGCGGGTCGTAGGCGAGCGTGCTCGCCGGCCCCTGAGCGGAAACCGTCTCGCCGTCCGTCTCGATCAGGGCGACATCGACGCCATCGACCGAGGTCCCACTCATCAAGCCTAAGGCGCGTAGGGGGGCACGCAGGGGAGATGAAGGCATGACGGGAATGTGTTACACCCGCCGCCCCTCCGGGGACAATCGTTTCAAGCAAGGCCGGGCAGCGAGATGGCTACGTTCAAGTCGGACTTCATGCGGATCGTGCACGAGCGCGGCATGGTGCATCAGTGCAGCGATAGCGCGCGCCTCGACGAGCTGCTGAGCACCGGTACCCGCACCGCCTATATCGGCTTCGACTGCACCGCCGACTCGCTCCATGTCGGCCATCTGCTACAGATCATGCTGCTGCGCTGGTGGCAGAAGACCGGACACCAGCCGATCGCCCTGATGGGCGCCGGCACCACCAAGGTAGG
This sequence comes from Enhydrobacter aerosaccus, assembly GCA_903839865.1. Lineage (GTDB taxonomy): Bacteria > Pseudomonadota > Alphaproteobacteria > Reyranellales > Reyranellaceae > Reyranella > Reyranella aerosaccus_A. The sequence continues at coordinate 1,548 of CAIMEE010000579.1, forward strand.
CGATCCCTCCGGCCGCGACGAGACGCGCCAGCTGCTCACGACCGAGCAGATCAACAGCAACATGGAGAGCATCAAGAAGAGCTTCTCCAACTACCTCACCTTCGGCAGCGGCCCCAAAGACGCGATCATGGCCAACAACGCCGACTGGCTCGACAACCTCCAGTACATTCCGCTGCTGCGCGACATCGGCCGGCACTTCTCGGTCAACCGCATGCTGACGATGGACTCGGTGAAGCTGCGCCTCGAGCGCGACCAGCCGCTCACCTTTCTCGAATTCAACTACATGATCCTGCAGTCCTACGATTTCCTGGAGCTGCACCGCCGCTACAACTGCGTGGCGCAGATGGGTGGTTCGGACCAGTGGGGCAACATCATCATGGGCGCCGACCTGGGACGCCGGGTCGACGGCGCGGAACTGTTCGCGCTCACGTCGCCGCTGCTTACGACGTCATCGGGCGCCAAGATGGGCAAGACAGCGGCCGGTGCCGTCTGGCTTAACCCCGCCCGTCTCAGCCCCTACGAGTTCTGGCAATACTGGCGCAACGCCGAAGACGCCGACGTCGGCCGCTTCCTGAAGGCCTTCACCGAGATGCCGCTGTCGGAAGTGGCCCGGCTCGAGGCGCTGCAGGGGCAGGAGATCAACGAGGCCAAGAAGGTGCTCGCCACCGAAGTCACCGCCCTCGCCCACGGCCGCGACGCCGCCGAGCAGGCGGCCGAGACCGCGCGCCGCACCTTCGAGGAAGGCGCCAAGGCCGAGGCGCTGCCGACGGTCGACGTTGCACGCGACAAGCTCACCGCCGGCATTGCCGCCTTCGAGCTGTTCCACGAGGCAGGGCTCGCCGGCAGTCGCAACGAGGCCCGCAAGCTGATCAAGGGCGGCGGCGCGCGGCTGAACGACCAGGCGATCGCCGCCGACACCGCGATCATCGGCGACAAGGATCTCGATGCGTCCGGCACGCTGAAGCTCTCCGCCGGCCGCAAGCGCCACGTTCTGGTACGCGCCCGCTAGGGAGTCGCTCTCGGACTCTCCTGAACCCCGTCCGGCGTCGCGGGAGAGGCGAAGAGTTCGCGCAGCGCCCCCGGCGTAATGGCCGACATCATGTTGACGTCGGACTTGAGATCGTCGAGCGGGCCCTCGAGCCGGTAGGAAAAGGCGAACAATCCGCCATCCTTGCCACCGGTCAGCAACGGCCCGAGCAACGGAACATTCGACAGCAGATTGTTCAACGCGAACCCCGGCACCACGGCGCCACGTAGTCGCGCCGTGTCATTGGAGAGGTCGAGCCACCCCTCGGTGGTCAGTCCGATCGACTTGCCGCTGGTCCGGCCCTTGGTGATGTCGATTTTGTCGCCCACTTTCACTATCTTCGCTTCGAGGTTGTCGAACTGCTGAAGCGCATTGCCGGCGCGGTTGAGACCGTCGATCGCCGAATTCAGAGAGCCAATATCGGAGCGTGGCTCGACTTTGACCATGTTATAGGGGCCAATCTTCACAAACCCGGTCAGCTTCGACTCGGGAGTCGAATCGTCGAATTGACCTTGGAAATTCAGGTCGCCACCGACCAGGCCATCGAGCCAGCCCGTCTCCTTCAGAAGAAGACCGAAATCAGGAACATACACGTCGATGGTCCGCCCCGACGAAGCCGGCGTAACCTTGAACGCCGCGCCCTTGCCTGCTCCAAGCGCCAGATCGGCCGACGCAAGCCGGTCGCCCTTCATCTCCAGATGCCCGTTCAGCGCTCCGAGCGAACCTCGCTGAAGCACGACCTGATCGAGCTTGATCGACAACTTGGTGTCGCTTTCGCTCGTCGCCGCCGCGCCGCCCGGCCGCTTCGCCGCGGCCTGCTCGCGCGCCTTCAACGCTTCACGCGCGCGCCCGAGTTCGAGCGACCGCCCACGCACCGCCATATCGACGCCGGTCGCATTGCGGCGCCAGTCGAACGCGACGTCGGAGCGGCCGAGTGAGAATTGCGACAGGCTGACCTGCTGAACGATTCCGCCATCGGCAAAGCCGAGTTTGCCCTTGGCAACCAGGCCATTGCCCTTGCCGTCGAAATCGGCGGACAGAAGCTTGGCACCCCCATACAGTTTGACGCCAATATTGAGCGAGGCATCGATACCGGCCGCCTTCGTCCACCCGATCGGCGCACCATCGACCCGGGCACCCTTGAGGTCGAACTTGCCCGTGACGTCGCTCGTACCGTTGGATTGCGTCTGGTAGACGATCGTCGCGCCGACAGGGCCGGTGATGTAGGGCTCGGGTGACGGCAGGCCTGCCTTGGCCATAAACGAGGCCGGCAACGTGCCCTTGAGCTCGTAGCGCTGGCGGTATGGCGACTTGGGCGCGAACAGCTCGCGAATATTCAGGTCGAACTGGTTGCCGTCGAGCTTGATCTGCGCCGCCACGGTCAGTTGATCATCGGCGTATACGATCTTGCCGACACCGTCGGTGAGATCGAGGTCAGGCAGGACGGACTTGAGGGAAAGTCCAGACAACGCCGTCGTCGCCTTGATATCGACGTCGCTGATGGCGAGATCGCTCAGCAACGGGAAACGCAGATCGACGGTTACTGCTGCGTCGCCCGAAATGCGCTTGGGGTCAAACAGCGCGTCCCTCGACAGGCCGAGCCTGGGCCGCGAGATCATAGCCATGACTTGCGCGGCGGGACCGGCAATCGGCAGGTGCAACGTGGCGTACTGCTTGGCGCCAAGATCATCGAGATTTGAGAGGTCGATGGTAGCGCCGGTCACGCCGAGACCGACGGCAGTGCCACCGGCAACGTCGAAGCGCATCGTGCTGCCCTCGTACCGTGCCTTGCCCGAGACACCTTCCAGTTCGGGCATGTGCGACATGTAGTGGACTTTGAGACCGCGATAATCGAGAAGCGCCACCATGCGATCGACGGCAATCTGCGAAAGATCGTCACCCGGCGCGCTCAGCCCAAATTCCACGCCGATATCGACCGAACCCAGGCTGAGATTGGCCAGCGCCCAGGTGCGGCCCCCCTCGGCCACGCCGAGCGGCCAGTACTCACCAAGGCGATCCACGGGAACCTGTCGCAAGTCGGCCCTGCCACTGAGCGTCTGGCCCCGCTCCGTCCGGACACCGACCCCGCTCATCGAGAGTTTGGTCGCACCGAGGTCAATGTCGACGTGCTCGATCTTCGCGACATGCTTGGCCGTGTCGATCAAGCCCAACGCGCTCACCGATTTGACCGTATGCACAGCCGGCAGGATTCCCGGCAGACTTAGCGTGCCGCGGCCACCGGTCACCTCCATCCTCACCTTGTGGATTTCACCGCCACCGCTGGCGTCGATGTTGAGTTTTGCGGACAGTGCGATGTCGACCCCTCTCAGGATCGCCACGTCCGGCGAGAAATCGGCGAACATCAGTGGCTTCAGCCCGTCGACCCTGGCTTCGACAGCGATGCGGCTTCGATCGCGCGCATAGGTGCCCGACAGCGACACGTCGATGGGCTCCCCCGCCGCGCCGCGTGAGAAGCGGGCTTCTGCGTTGATGATCACGCCTGAAATATCGCGCTTCAGGCTCGCGTGCACGGCGGGCGCCGTCCATACGATCCCGCTTGGGACATCGCGCAAGGCAACATGCGCGCGCTCTACTGTTACCGTGTCGAGCTGCCCCAGGAGCGTGTGATAGTTGGGTTCGGCGAGGAGCTGCTCCAGCAACAGCTCCACCACCTCACCTTGGGAGCCCGAATCGGTCTTGCCCAGCACACGATGGAGCATGCCACCCTGCCGGTCGATGTCGGCGTCGAGCGTCGGCTGCTCGACGACGATGGCGGTCGGATAGAGATGCCCTAGAATGACGCTGCGCGGCGAGAACGAGAGCGCGACGTTCGGCGCCGTCGCCAGTTCCCTCTTGTCCATGTCGGTGACATGGAGACCCTTGAACACCAGATGCACGGGTTGGCTGAGACCACTCCACTCCAGGGAGATGTGGTCGGATTCGATCCTGAGCTTGCCGCCGGCCGTATCCAGGGCCTGGGCGATCCGCGGCTTCAGAAAATCGAGGTCGATCGGCCCGGACATCAGCCGCATCGACGTCACAGCCACGAGCACCGCGACCGCGACGACACCGACGATCAAGACCCTTTCGAGAAGCCGATAAGCTCTTCTCACCAATGCCGTTACTTCCACTAATGGTCGACGGGTGACTTCGCCCGCCTTGACGATGACGGCACGTCTGGGCGAGCGTGCCGGCTACTCTTGCCAATTTAGCGGCCGCAGCACCTTATGTCTTGGCTTTCGACCGCCAACCTTCCCCAAGCCCACGATCGCGAGCGGCTTGCCGTGGCCTGGACGCGCTGGAGCGAAAAAGCCGCGAAGCCGGACGCACCGGAAGCATGTGCCCTGCTCGAAGCCGTCTTCGGCAACAGCCCATACCTCACCGAAACGGCATTGCAGAATCCCGACTTTGTGACCGATCTGTGGCGACTCGGCCCCGACGCGGTGCTGGCCGATATCCGTTCGCTGCTGGCAGACACCAGGCAACTCGCGCGGACGAACGGCAACGCACAAGCCATCGCTGCGCCCCTGAGGCGGCTGAAGCGCCGTGCCGCTTTCGTGATCGCCGTGGCCGACATCGCAGGAGTATGGCCGCTCGCCAGGGTCACCGCCGCTTTAAGCGCGATCGCAAGCACCTGCCTTCAGGCGCTCCTCGATGCGATCCTCCTCCAGCTTGGCCGTGACGGGCAACTCGCGATCGGTAGTGCCCCCGACGCCGCGGCCTTCACAGTCCTCGGTATGGGCAAGCTCGGCGCCGACGAACTCAACTATTCGAGCGATATCGACCTGATCCTGCTTTACGACCGCGACGCGCCGGCGATTCGCGACAACGAGCAAGCCCCGCGTCATCTCGTGCGCGCGGCGCGGCTGCTGGTGCAGCTCATGTCGGAAACGTCGGTCGACGGCTACATCTTCCGGACCGATCTACGACTGCGACCCGATCCCGGCTCGACGCCTCTGGCAATGTCGGTGCAGGCAGCCGAACTCTACTATGAAAGTGTCGGCCAGAACTGGGAACGCGCCGCGATGATCAAGGCCCATCCTGTGGCAGGAAACCTCGCTGTCGGAGAGGAGTTCCTGGCGGCGCTTCGTCCTTACATATGGCGAAAGCATCTCGACTTCGCGGCGATCCATGACATCCATTCGATCAAGCGTCAGATCGATGCCTATCGCGGCAGCGGCACGGTCAAAGTGCTGGGGCACAACGTGAAGCTCGGGCGCGGCGGGATACGCGAGATCGAGTTCTTCGCCCAGACTCAGCAGCTCATCTTCGGCGGCCGCAATCCCTCGTTGCGCTCCCGCGGCACCGTCGAGACGTTGCACGCTCTGGCCGCCGCCGGCCACGTGAACGAGCAAGCGACAGACGAGCTCATCGAGGCCTATGCCTTCCTTCGCCAGGTCGAGCACCGCCTGCAGATGATCGACGACAAGCAGACGCATAGCGTGCCGGAAGACGAGGCCGGCGCAGCGGCTCTTGCTACATTCCTCGGCTACGCAGACCTGCCCTCTTTCGAGGCCGCCCTGCTCAGGCGGCTGCGCTGCGTCGAGGGTCATTACGCCCGGCTGTTCGAAGAGGCGCCGAGCCTCGCAGGTCCCGGCGGCAATTTGGTCTTCACCGGCACAGACGACGATCCCGGCACCTTGCAGACGCTGGCCACGCTCGGGTTCAAGGATTCAGCCGCCGCCGCAAGCATCGTCCGGCGCTGGCACCACGGCCGCTATCGCTCCACAACATCGGCACGGGCGCGCGAACTTCTTACGGAATTGATGCCGGCATTGCTCAAGGCGCTCGGCGACACTGCCGCGCCCGACCAGGCGCTGCTCAACTTCGACCTGTTCCTCGGCAATCTGCCCGCCGGTGTACAGCTCTTCTCCCTTTTCAAGTCGAACCCGGCCCTGATCGAGCTGGTGGCGGCAATCATGGGCAGTGCGCCCCGCCTCGCCGCACATCTCGCGCGCCGCACGGTCCTGCTCGACTCCGTCCTGTCGCCTGCGTTCTACGATCCGCTGCCGCCAGTCTCGGACATGACGTTTGAGTTGGAAAAGCTTCTCGCACGCGCCGGCGACGAGCAGGATTTGCTCGACGAGACGCGGCGATGGGCCAATGACCGACGCTTCCAGGTGGGTGTCCAGCAGCTCAAGCGCATCGTCATGCCCACGCAAGCCGGACTGGCCTATTCCGACATCGCGCAGGCAACGATCTCGGCCCTGTGCGATCAGGTCGAGCGACGGTTCGCGGAGGCGCACGGCGGATTCCAGGGTCAAAGGCTGGCGGTACTGGGACTGGGCAAGCTCGGCAGCCGTGAAATGTCGGCGACCTCCGATCTCGACCTCATCTTCGTCTACGACATCCCGCCCGGTCTCGATATGTCGGATGGCGCCCGCCCGCTGGCACCCATCCAGTATTACACCCGGCTCAGCGCCAAGATCGTCACCGCCCTCACCGCGCTTACCAACGAAGGGGCGCTCTACGAGGTCGACATGCGCCTGCGTCCATCGGGCCGCTCGGGTCCCCTCGCCAATTCACTCGAGGGCTTTGCCGCTTATCACGCGCAGTCGGCCTGGACCTGGGAACATCTGGCACTGACCCGCGCGCGCGTGATTCACGGGCCACGGGCATTGTCCGTCGAACTCGACCGCATCATCGGGGGAACGCTCCGCCGCGTACGCGATCCGGCAAGCCTCGTCCGTGATGTCGCCGACATGCGCGACCGCATCGCCGAGCACGCGCCGCCCAAGAGCCCGTGGGATTTCAAGCATCTGCCCGGGGGCTTGTTCGACATCGATTTCGTGGCCCAATATCTGGCGCTTCAGCATGCCGCATCCCATCCCGACATCCTCCATCCACATCCCGCGGAAATGCTGCGGCGGACCGCCATCGCCGGCCTGATCGACCGGGCCGACGCCGACCGCCTCATCGCCACCCGCCTGCTGTTGTCGGATGTCCAGAGCCTGCTTCGGCTCACCCTGGACGGCGACGAGGCTACGTTCGATGAGGATCGGGCGCCCGAGGGGCAGCGGCGACTGATCGCCGCGACCGAGAATGCGCCGGACATCGCCTTCTTGCGCCGCCAGATCGCAGCTGAGGCCAAGGCGGCCCGTGCTATATATATGTGCATTATCGAGGACCCGGCGCGCGCCGCCGGCTGGAAGCCAAGGAGAGCGTGATGAGCGTCGAAGAAGGCAGGAAAGCCCCGGATTTCACCGCTGCCACGGATGGCGGCAAGAAGCTCAAGCTCTCCGAACTGCGTGGCAAGCCGGTCGTACTCTACTTCTATCCCAAGGACGATACACCCGGCTGCACGACTGAAGCCTGCGGCTTTCGGGATGCCATGCCCGACTTCAAGAAGCTGAAGGCGCAGGTGATCGGCGTGAGCAAGGATAGCGTCGCGCGCCACGACAAGTTCAAGGCCAAGTACGAGCTGCCGTTCACGCTCGTCTCCGACGAGGACGGCAAGATCTGCGAGAAGTACGGCACCTGGATCGAGAAGAGCCTCTATGGCCGCAAGTACATGGGCATCGATCGTGCGACGTTCCTGATCGACAAGGACGGCGTCGTGCGCAAGATTTGGCACAAGGTGAAGGTCGCGGGCCACGTCGACGAAGTTCGAGAAGCTTTGAAAGCGCTCTAAAGATGCTCGACCGCAATACTCGCTGGGCCATCTGCGCCCTTTTGGTGATTGCATTCGTCGTTCGCTTGATTTGCGTTCTTACCCGCGAATACACGATCGGAGTAGACGGCAGCGAATATCTCGCGCTCGGCCAGAATATCCGGCTGCATGCCGTTTATTCGTACGGCGCGCCGCATCAGTGGGGAGATCGCGGCGTCCTGGACAGCACGGGACCGTTTCCTCCTACGGCGGCGCGTGCGCCGCTCTATCCGCTGATGATCGCCGGGCTCTGGTGGGATCATCAGCCGCCGTTGCTCGCCATCCGCCTCGCCCAAGCCGTGCTGGGTTCGCTCACGGTGCTGTTCGTCTATTTGACAGCGTTGCGTGTATTCGGGCCGCGCGCCGCCCTTTTGGCCGGACTCGCAATTGCCTTGGGACCTCTCAGCTCCGAGTTGACCACAACTATCGTAAGCGAGTCGCTGTTCAACTTTCTCACCTCGGCCAGCGTCTGGCTTTGGAGCAAGCAAAGAGGTGTCATGGCTGGCCTGCTGCTAGGCGCTGCGACGCTTACCCGCGCCATCGCGCTGCCTATTGTCGTCCTGATCGGTATCCTGGCAATCCTCTTCAAGTTCAATCGCTCTCTGCATACCCGGATCGTGCTTGCCGCGCTTCTGGTTGTCGTGCCCTGGAGTGTGCGCAACGCGATCACGCAACACAGCATTGTTCCGGTGTCCACAATGGGTTGGGGAGCCAACATCCTTCTTGGCACACGGCCGGTGACCTACGGCAGTGGCAGCTCAGGCAGTGGCAACCCTTTCCTCACTTACGTTAAGGACGACACGTTCATAGAGGCCATACGCACAACCTCGACCGAGGCGGATGCGGAGAAGATCATGCTCTGGGCAGGGCTGGAACGCATCCGGCAGG
>CAIMEE010000580.1 GCA_903839865.1 Enhydrobacter aerosaccus
TCACAGCCAAGGGCACGTTCCTGTGGCTGAAGGCCTGTCTTGCGCCGATGATCGCAAGCGGTGGTGGCTCGATGATCACGGTGGCTTCCCAGATCCCGCTGAGCGGCGGGCGCAATACGGCGAGTTACGCCGCCTCGAAAGGGGCGGTCATCGCGCTCACCAAGTCGGTGGCGCTCGACTATGCCGCGGACAAGGTACGCGCGAATGCCCTGGCGCCCGGTGCGATCGACACGCCGTTCCTGCATCGTTCGTTCACTCGCGCGTCCGATCCGGCGGCGGCACGGCAGGCCTCGATCGATCGCCATCCGATGAAACGTTTTGGAACAGTGGAGGAGGTGGCGAAGGCCGCGCTCTTCCTGGCGAGCGACGATTCGTCGTTTACGACCGGGTCGGTTCTGATGGTCGAGGGCGGCTGGAACGCCGGCTGACGGCCAGAGCATCCCAGAGACCGATCATGCCCTTGGGCCAGAGCAGCAGGATGGCTGCCAGCACGGCGCCGAGCACGATCTTGTCGCCGTCGCCGCCGATCGAGAAGAACGTCTGCTGCACGATGATCAGCGCGGTACCGATCAGCGGCCCGAGCAGCAGCCGGCGGCCCACGATCACGATCGCCGTCAGCATCAGCACGAGGAAGTAGCTCTCGAACATGTCGGGCCCGACGTAGGCGCGCTGGTAGGCATAGAGCCAGCCCGCCAGCGCCGAGATCGGCGCGGAGGCCATGAATACAAGGAAGCGCACGGCGCGCGCGTCGACGCCCAGCGCCTGCGCGAGGTCGGGGTTCATCTGCACCATCAGCGCGCTGGTGCCGAGCCGCGAGCGGCGGAAGCGATGGATGAAGAGCAGCGTCAGCATCAGCAGGGCCCAGGCCACCGGCCAGAGGTCGGCGTTGCCCGCGCCGTTGATGCCGACGCCGAGCACGGTGAGCTGCAACGGCGGCACGCCCACGATGCCGTCGGAGCCGCCGAGGAAAGACCAGTTGAAGGCCACTTCCATCGCCACGACAGCGGCGGCATAGGTCACCAGCGAAAAGACGAATTCGCGCGTGCGCAGGGTAGCGAGGCCCAGCAGGCCCGCCAGCACGACGGAGACGACGATCGCCGCGCCCGCTGTCTGCCAGCCGTTCCACCCGGCGTTCACCGCGAGCAGCGACGCGGTATAGCCGCCGGCCGCCCAGAAGATCGTGTGGCCCAGGCTCACCTCGCCGAGATAGGAGAGGATGAGATCGGCGCCGTAGGACATGACCGCGAGGATCGCGATGGCGGTGCAGGCGGCGTAGACCACCGGCGCGCCGCCCGAGAGAGCCGGCACGAAGTAGGCGAGGGCCGCGATCGACAGCGCAGCCGGTGTGGCGAACTTCTTCATTTCGCGGCCAGCCCGCGCGGCCGCATCACCAGCACCGCGAGCAGCAGCAGGAATGCCGCCGCCGTGGTGTAGGCGGGCGAGACCAGCGCGCCGAAGAGGGCCGTGAACATGCCGAGCCCGAAGCCCGCCAGCAGGCTGCCGCCCACGCTGCCGATGCCGCCCAGAACGACCACGACGAAGGTCAGGATGACCTCGTCGAAGCCCATGCTGGCCAGGATCGGGCTGCGCGGCGCCACGAGGCCCGCGCCCAGCGCTACGGCCGCGCACTCGAAGACGAAGACGCCGACATAAACCAGCGAGGCGTTGATGCCGAAGAGCTGCGCGAGCTTTGGATCCTCCGCGACCGAGCGCACCAGCGCGCCCGTCCGGGTGCGGTTCAGCACCAGCCACAGCACGGCAAACAGCAGCAAGGTGCCGACCAGGGTGACGACGTCCTGCCAGGTGAACCAGATCTCGCCGAAACGGATGTTGGCGCTCTGCAACGGGCTCACGAAGGTCTGCGGATTGCCGCCGAAGATCCGCGCCGCGCCGCCCTGGAACACGTAGCCGAAGCCCAGCGTGACGATCATCAGGCTGGTCAGGTTTTGCTGCATCACCGGCCGCAGCATCATGAGCTGCAGCAGGACGCCCAGCAGGCCCAGCACGATCACCGCGATCGGGACGGCCAGGAAATAGGAAACACCCAGCCGGTCCATCGCGGCCCACGCCACGAATGCGCCCAGCATGTAGAGCTGGCCGTGGGCGAAGTTCACCAGCCGCGCCGCGCCCAGCAGCAACGTCCAGCCGATCGCGATCAGCGCGTAGCCCGAGCCCAGCACGAGGCCGTTGATGAGCTGTTGCACGAGGTTCATGCCGTCAGCGTCCCCAGGTAGGCTTCGAGGATGCGCGGATCGTCCTTCATCGCGGCGGCTGGTCCTCTGGCCACGACCTTGCCGCGTTCGAGCAGGTAGAGTTCGTCGACCAGTTCCAAGGTGGCGCGTACGTTCTGCTCGACCAGCAGCAGCGAGAGGCCGCGGTCGACCAGCTTGCGCATGGTCGCCAGCAGTTCGTAGACGAGGCGCGGCGCGAGGCCCGCCGATGGTTCGTCGAGCAGCAGCACCTTGGGCGCGGCGCGCAATGCCCGGCTCACCGCCACCATCTGGCGCTCGCCGCCCGACAGCATGCCGCCCTTGTGGCCGCGCCGTTCGGCCAGGCGGGGGAACAGGCCGTAGATGTCTTCCATCGTGAAGACGTGGCGGCCACTCGTATCCGTGGGCGGCCTCACCAAGGCGAGATTCTCGGTGACCGTGAGATCGGCGAAGATGCCCTTGCCCTCCGGCACCAGCACCAGTCCGCGCTCGGCCCGGCGATAGGGCGGCAACGCCTCCATCGGCTGTCCCGCAAGTCGCACCGTGCCGCGCACCACCGGCGTGCCGCGCGACCAGCCGGCCAGCGCATTGATCAGGGTGCTCTTGCCCGCCCCGTTGGCGCCCACCATGCCGACCATTTTCCCGGCGGGCACGACGACGTCGACGCCGTCGACGGCGAGATTGCCGCCATAACGTACGGAGAGGCTGCTCGCTTCGAGCGCTGGCGCCGTCATGCCGCGCGCCCCAGATAGGCTTCGAGCACCGCGTCGTTGCGCTGGATTTCCGCCGGCGTGCCTTCCGCGAGCTTGCGGCCCTGGTCGATCACCACGATGCGGTCGGCGATCGTCATGATCAGGTCCATGTGATGCTCGATCACCACCACCGCGACGCCGCGCTTTCGGAGGTTCACCAGCAGGTCGGCCAGCCGCTGCATGTCGGCGCCGCCCGTGCCGGCCGCGGGTTCGTCGATCAGCAGCGCCCGCGCGCCCGCCCCGTACGCCAGCACGATCGAGAGCAGGCGCTGCGTGCCATAGGCGATGTCGCCCGGCCGCTTGCCGTGGTCGTCGTGCGCGATGCCGAAGGTCGACAACAGATCGGCCGCCGCCGCCTCGGCATTGCGGCGCGCGCGGTTCTCCTGCCAGGGCAGCGCGATCGAGCGCGGCAGGGACGTCGAATGCTCCCGCAGCATCGCGGCCATGGCGTTCTCGAGCAGGGTGAGTTCACCGAAGAAGGCGTTCTGCTGGAAAGTGCGGCGGAGGCCAAGGCGCGCCAGCTGGTATGTCGGCAGGCCGGTCACTTCCGCGCCGTCGAGCCACACATGGCCGTCGCGCTGCACGGCATGTGTGACCGCAGCGAAGCACGAGCTCTTGCCCGCGCCGTTCGGCCCGATGATGCCCAGGATCTCGCCGCCCGCGACCTGCCACGACATGCCGCTCAGCGCCGTAAGGGCGCCGTAGCGGACGGTCAGGTTCTCGACCCGAAGCAGCGGCGAGGCGGCCTCAGGCAAGCTACTTCACGGCCTCGACCTTGCCCGTCTTGCCGTCCACGACCTTGAAGACCGTGTGCTTGTGTTTGGCCTGCCCGTTGGCCTCGAAGGAGAGATCGCCGAAGATCGTGCCCTTGATCGTCTGGCCGCGGATCGCAGTTGCGACGGTCTTGCGGTCGAGGCTCTTGGTCGAAGCAGCGGCCGCGGCCCACACCTGCAGCGCGGCGGCGCCCAGCGCATCGCCCTTGTCGGGCACCGCGTTGAACTTCTTCTTGTACGCGTCAAGGAAGTCGAGGTTCTCCTTGATCCCGTTGAACGGCGGAAGGTCGGCGAAGTAGATGTCGGCGGACATCACGCCGTTGGTGGCCTCCTGCGCTACCTTGTAGACCGACGTCAGGATCGTGCCGACTGCCCCGATGAACGTGCCCTCGATACCGGCTTGGCGATATTGCTGGATCAGTGCGGGCATGCCGGAGGACTCGGCGGCGTTGATCGCAACCACGGCGTCGGGCTTGGCCTGCTTCACGTTGGCGAGGCTGACGCGGAATTCGGTCTGCTTGAACGGAAACTGTTCGACGACGACTTTCTCCCACGGCTTGCCCAGCGCCTTGAGCTCGGCCTCGATCACCGCTTGGGCGCCGTTGCCGTAGGCGTCGTTCTGGCTCAGGAAGCCGATGCGCTTGGCGCCCAGCCGGTTCAGCAGGATGTCGGCGATGATCGCGCCGTCCTGGCCGTTCGAGCTGTTGAGCCGGATGGCGTAGGGATTGACCGTGCCGGCGAGGATCGGATCGGCCTTCGAGACCGCGGTGATGTCGAGGATTTCGGCGCGCGCCAGGATCGGCTGCATGGCCAGCGTCACCGGGCTGTTCCAGCCTTCGATCACGACGGCCACCTTCTCGGCCACCATTTCATTGGCGCGGGTCACGCCCACCGCCGGCGTGCTCTCGTCGTCCTTGGCGATCACGACCAGTTTGCGGCCCATGACCCCGCCCTTGGCATTGATCCCGTCGGCAATGGTCTCGACCGCTTGGGCCACGCTCTTGCCGTTTGGACCCGCCGGGCCGGAAAGCGGCACGATCACGCCGATCTTGATCGGCTCGCCCTGCGCCAGAGCGGGAAGGGTGAAAGAGGCCGAGA
>CAIMEE010000581.1 GCA_903839865.1 Enhydrobacter aerosaccus
ATCCCACCCGGTGCGGTGGCTGCGCCAATGCCCGCGCCCACGGCCGTGCCGATCAACGCCGAGCCGACCAGCGGGAAGCCCGCCAAGGCAGCAACCGCCAGGCCGGTGCCAGCGCCGATGCCGCCGCCAGTGACGGCGCGCTGGCCCCAAGTTTCGCCACAGGCGGAAACCGAAAGCATCAGCGGAACGAGCAGAAGGCTCAAAATCTTGGTTTTCATGACGACCTCGGGGGAAAGGTGACGGCGACGTGCCGCAGAAATTATTGTTGGCCCCACCGGGGCTTACCAGCAGACTTTCCTATATTTCATATTATAGGTCAAGAAAGTTATATAACTATCTGATATTAAATGATTATTTTATCATATTCCTCTGACCTGAATCCAACGACCAGCTTTCCTCCACCCAGCTCCAGGACCGGGCGCTTGATCATCGAAGGCTGGGCCAGCATCAGGTCGATCGCCCTCGCCTCCGTCAGCCCTTCCCTGTCGGCGTCCGGCAGCTTACGGAACGTCGTCCCCGCCCGGTTCAGCAGCGTCTCCCAGCCGACCCGGCCGACCCAGCCCTGCAGGCGTTTGCGATCGATTCCGGCTGTCTTGTAGTCGTGGAACACGTAGGCCTTTCCGCGCCCATCGAGCCAGGCGCGGGCCTTCTTCATCGTGTCGCAATTCTTGATGCCGTAGAGGGTCGGTTTCATCGGGGCAGTTTACCCCTTTTTCCGCCTCGGCAACCCTTCGCGGCCCGGGGGGGGCGTTTTTAGACCAGACCTTGGTTCATCGCCGCTTGGCCTTGGCCCCCCGCAGCGACACAAGCGGCCCAACCGACCAGAGGACTCCATGAAGAAGACCCTGAAAACCACCGCCCTTGCGATCGCCCTCGCCGACTCCACCGCCCTCGGCATGGGCACGGCTTTCGCCGCCGACGCCGTCGTCACCTTCGATCCGGGCGCCGTGTACCACGAGTGGAAGCACGACCGTGCCCCCGACATGGGCTGGGTCGAGATCCACAAAAAATAAGAGGTGACGACACAACGACCGCGTTCGCCGCAGTAGGCGGCGAGTCGCCGGCGGTTCCGCGCTCACCTCCCCCGAGCGTAGGCCGCCGGCGATTGTCGTTTGTGTTTGCGTTCGCCTACTCCGGTGCTCGATCCAGGATCGCCTGTAGCGTCTTGGCGCCATGCGCGCCCGGCGGCGGCGCCTGGCCGGTTTCCGCGATACGGCGCTGCTGCGCCTCCTCCCAGTGCTTGCCGTCGAAGAAGCCCTTGGGATTGAGGCTCGCTCCGTCGATGCCGTCGAGACACCGGGCATTGACGCTGAGCCGGTGTGGGTTGGCGCGCGGGATGTAGAAGGCGTGCATGCCACAGTGCGAACAGAAGGTATGCTGTGCCACGCCGGTGCCGAACGTGTACGAGGTGAGCGCGGTCTTGCCGCGCAGCAGTTGGAATTGGGAGACTGCGCACCCGAGATGGACGATGCCCTTCTTGGTGCAGATCGAGCAGTTGCAGTGGGACAGGAGATCGAGATCGACCTCGGCGCGAAACCGCACGCGCCCGCAATGGCATCCGCCTTCTCGCGTTTCGAGCATGACCGCTACCTCCAGAGGGTCACGGTGGCACGGCGCGCAACGCGACGGCAAGGTATTCTCGCCACCCGAACAAGGAGACCAAATTGCCCGGCACCGTTCGACTTCACCGCGTGCTCAGCACGACGCCCGAGAAGGTCTACCGCGCCTTCCTCGAACCCGACGCAATGGCGAAGTGGCTGCCGCCGAACGGCTTTGCCTGCACGATGCATCACATGGACGCGAAGGTCGGCGGCACCTTCAAGGCGTCGTTCCGCAACTTCACGACAGGCCAGAGCCATTCGTTCGGCGGCGAATATGTCGAGCTCATTCCCAATGAACGCCTCCGCTACACGGACAAGTTCGACGATCCAAACCTGCCGGGCACGATGGCCGTCACCGTCACGCTGAAGAAGGTCATGGTCGGCACAGAGCTGAACGTCGTACAGGAAGGCATCCCCGACGCGATTCCCGTGGAGATGTGTTACCTCGGCTGGCAGCAGTCGCTGGAAAACCTGGCGAAGCTCGTCGAGCCCGACATCAAGCAGTGACGAGGCTCAGTCCCGGTCTTCTCGAGTGATTTCGCCCTCGATGGCGATCAGGTTCTTTTCGAGGGACTGCACTTCATTGAGATAGATCGCGGGGCTTTCGGTGAGCGAGCCCACGATGCGCTGGGCGTGATGCGAGGCATCCTTCACCAGCGCATCCATCGCCGGGCCGAAGCCGGTGGGCAGTGTGAGCGGCGTCGAGCTGGGCTTCAGCTCGGCGATAAGCGCGAGCTTCTTGTCCATGAGCATCGTGTTGCCGAGCGTGTCCTGGCACAGGCTATGAAGCTTGCGGACCGCGCCGTCGAATTCGCCGAGCGTCATTGGATCTCTCCGTCAGGAAATCTCGCTTCCCCTGTTACGCTCGGCGCCGCCTGGAGTTCCCTCGCCCTCAGAACATCTCCGGCGTAATCACGTTCTGCGGCCTCGGGCCGAGCAGCGCCGCGCGCATGGTTTCGGCCGCCTTGAGCCTTGTGTCGTTCCAGGCCTCCGGCGTGAAGTAGGCGGAATGTGGCGTGATGATCAGTCTTCCCTCGCACCACGGCTCGCGCGCGCGATAAGCGCGCAGCAGCTCGGGAATCGGCTCGACCGGCGGCTCGACCGGCAGCACGTCGAGGCCGACGCCCGCGAGATGCCCGCGCTTCAAGAGCTCGGCCACGGCATCGACGTCGACGATCGGGCCGCGCGCGGTGTTCACCAGCACGCCGCCCTTGGGCATGCGCTCCAGCATGGCGCGCGAGATCATCCCGCGCGTTTCGGGCGTAAGCGGTGCGTGGATCGACAAAGTATCGGTCTGCTCCATCAGCGCCTCGAGCGAATGCACCCGCTCGACGCCGACGCCGAGCTCGGTACCGTTGGGCATGTAGGGATCGTAGACGACGACGCGAAACTGGAAGGCTTTGGCGCGCAGTGCCGCCGCCGTGCCGATACGGCCGAGGCCCACGATGCCGAACGTCTGCACGCCATTGCGCTTCAGCAACGGGTCGCGGATATACGCCCAGGGTGCCGCCTGCGGCCTCCGCTGCGCTTCGAGGTGCAGCACGATGCCCCGGCGCAGCGACAGAGCGAGCGCCAGCGCGTGGTCGGCCACCTCGGTGGTGCCGTAGTCCGGCACGTTGCATACCGTCACCTTGCGCGCCGCGGCCGCCACGCGATCGACCTTGTCGTAGCCGACCCCCATGCGCACCACGCAGGCGAGGTTGGGAAAGCGCGCGATCTGGTCGGCCGGCACCGCGTGCCGCATCACCATCAGCCCGTCGACGTCGAGGCAATCCTTGTCCTCGAGCTGCGCCAGGCTGGAAACGTTTCGCCACACCACGCGCACGTCGGGCCCGAACACTTCGCGTTCGACTGAGTCGTTGTCGTAGAGCTTCTCGGCATACAGCACTGTCTTGGTCATTACTTGGGCCTCTCCTCCGGGACGTGCCGCATCCTAGCAGTCGAACAACGCCGCGAGCCCGGACTTCTTGCTCCGCTTCGGGCCGGTCCACAGGACGCCGGGATAGCCCTTCAGCGGTTTCAGTTTCTCGTTGCGATAGGCCCACTCCGGCGAGTCCTCGAGCGAGACGTGGTAGAGCGGCTCGCGGCCGGTGCCGCTCTCGAACAGCGCACGCGGCAGGTTGACCATCTGCGGCGAGCGCTTGCGCTCATAGGACACGGGCGTGCCGCAGCGACTGCAAAATCCCCGGACGTCGCCGGACTCGTCCGTGTAATGCGTGATCGCCGCCGCCCCCTTTGCGATGCGAAAGCGGCTGCGCCAGCTGCCGACATAGGTCGCGTAGGCCGCGCCATGTGCATGCCGGCTCCTGCCTGAATGATCGTGCCATGCCCAGCGGGCGGGAACGCCGATTTCGATGTGGATTTTGCCGCACTGGCAGCGGCCTTTTGCCATTCCTTTTTCCGCCATTTGATTGCCTTTCCCTCACGCCAATGCAACAAGACGGGCCATAATTACAAGCTAACGCGTGTACGGAGCAGGAAGCATGTCTGATCTCGAAATCGTCTGGACCAAGGTCGATGAAGCCCCCGGTCTTGCAACCTTTTCCCTGCTCCCGATCGTCGAGGCCTTCGTCGCCACGGCCGGCGTGAAGGTTAAGCTGGCGGACATTTCGCTGACCGGCCGCATCATCGCGAACTTTCCCGACAAGTTGAAGCCCGAGCAGAAGATCCCCGACGAACTGGCCGAACTCGGCAAGCTCGCGATGAAGCCCGAGGCCAACATCATCAAGCTGCCGAACATCTCCGCCTCGATCCCGCAGCTCAAGGCCGCGATCAAGGAGCTGCAGGGCAAGGGCTACGACATTCCGAACTACCCCGACAGCGACGCGACGCCCGCCGACAAGGAAATCCGCGCCCGCTACGGCAAGGTACTGGGCAGCGCCGTCAACCCGGTGCTGCGCGAGGGCAATTCCGACCGCCGCGCCGCCGGCGCCGTGAAGCAGTTCGCGCGCAAGCATCCGCACAAGATGGGCGCCTGGTCCAAGGACTCCAAGACGCGCGTGGCGCACATGACGGGAGGCGATTTCTACGGCTCGGAGATCGCGACCACGATCGCGGCACCGACGAGCGCCCGCATCGAGCTGGTCGCCAAGGACGGCACGACCACGGTGCTGAAGCCCAAGATCCCGCTCAAGGCGGCCGAGATCATCGACTGCTCGGTGATGAACGCCAAGAAGCTGGACACCTTCTTCGCCGCGACGATCGAGGCCGCCAAGAAGGAAGGCGTCCTGTTCTCGCTGCACGTCAAGACGACCATGATGAAGATCTCCGATCCCATCCTGTTCGGTCACTGCGTCTCGGTGTTCTTCGCCGACGTGTTCGCCAAGCACGGCGCCACCCTGAAGAAGCTCGGCGTCGACCCCGACAACGGTGTCGGCGATCTGCTGACCCGCATCGAGAGCCTGCCGGAGGCTGAGAAGGCCGCGATCAAGGCCGACATCCAGGCCGAGTACGCCAAGCGCCCTGCGCTCGCCATGGTCAACTCCGACAAGGGCATCACCAATCTCCACGTGCCGAGCGACGTGATCATCGACGCCTCGATGCCGGCGATGATCCGCGAGTCGGGCAAGATGTGGGGGCCCGACGGCAAGCTGCACGACGTGATCGCAGCGATCCCGGATCGCTGCTACGCGACGCTGTTCCAGGCCACCATCGACGACTGCAAGGCACATGGCGCCTTCGATCCGCAGACCATGGGCTCGGTGCCGAACGTGGGCCTGATGGCGCAACAGGCCGAGGAGTACGGCTCGCACGACAAGACCTTCAGGATCGCCGCGGACGGCGCGGTCAACGTGGTGGCCGAGGACGGCACGGTACTGATGTCGCAGAAGGTCGAGGCCGGCGACGTCTTCCGCATGTGCCAGGTCAAGGACGAGCCGATCCGCGACTGGGTCAAGCTGGGCGTGCGCCGCGCGCGTCTCACCAACACGCCCGCGATCTTCTGGCTCGACGCCAAGCGCGCGCACGACGCCGAACTGATCAAGAAGGTCGAGACCTACCTCAAGGGCGAGGACACCAAGGGCCTCGACATCCGCATCCTGGCGCCGGTCGAGGCGATCAACGTCTCGCTCGAGCGCATCCGCAAGGGCCAGGACACGATCTCCGTCACCGGCAACGTGCTGCGCGACTACCTGACCGACCTCTTCCCGATCATGGAGCTCGGCACCTCGGCCAAGATGCTGTCGATCGTGCCGCTGCTGCGGGGCGGCGGCCTGTTCGAGACCGGCGCCGGCGGCTCGGCGCCCAAGCACGTC
>CAIMEE010000582.1 GCA_903839865.1 Enhydrobacter aerosaccus
CGCTGGTCGGCAACGCCCAGATCCGCGAAGTGTTCAAGGTCACCAAGGCCGGCAACGTCGCGGGCTGCATGGTCACCGACGGCAAGGTCACGCGCGGCAACAAGGTTCGCCTGTTGCGCGACAACGTCGTGATCCACGAGGGCACGCTGAAGACGCTCCGCCGCTTCAAGGACGAAGTGAAGGAAGTGCAGCATGGCTTCGAGTGCGGCATGGCGTTCGAAAACTACGACGACATCAAGGTCGGCGACGTTATCGAATGCTTCGACGTCGAGGCGGTCCAGCCGACCTTGTGAGTTGAGGAAAGGGAAACGCCATGTCCCGGCGTAGCTCGTCCGACCGCGATAAGAACCGCGCGCCCGGCCAGCGTCAGCTGCGCGTCGGCGAGGAGATCCGCCATCTGCTGGCGGAACTCCTCGAGCGCGGCAACATGCGCGATCCCGACCTGCGCGATGCCACCATCACGGTGACGTCGGTCGACGTCAGCCCGGACCTGCGCAACGCCACGGCGTTCGTGATGCCGCTGGGCGGCCAGGACAAGGAACGGCTGCTCGCGGCGCTGCTCCGCGCGGCACCGTGGTTCCGCGCCCGCGTGAGCGAGAAGGCGGGCCTGCGCACCGCGCCCGAGATTCGCTTCGACCTCGACCGCACATTCGACGAGGCCGACAAGATCGGCGCCCTGCTGCGCCGCCCCGACGTCGCGCGCGACATCAAGGACGAGTGAAGCCGCCCCAAGTGAAGCGGCCCAAGAACAAGATCGACGGCTGGGTCGTGCTCGACAAGCCGCTCGGCCTCGGCTCGACCAGCGCCGTCGGCCGCGTGCGCTGGCTGTTCGGCGCGGCGAAGGCGGGTCACGGCGGCACGCTCGATCCGCTGGCGACCGGTGTCCTGCCGATCGCCCTGGGCGAGGCGACCAAAACCGTTCCGTTCGTGATGGACGGCCGCAAGGAATACAAGTTCACGCTGCGCTTCGGCGAAGCGCGCTCGACGGAAGACGCCGAGGGCGAGGTGACGGGCACCAGCGATGTCCGGCCGACCGATGCGGCGATTCAGGCCGCCCTGCCTGCCTTCACGGGCGAGATCCAGCAGACGCCGCCGGCCTTTTCTGCCCTGAAGATCGATGGCCAGCGGGCCTATGACTTGGCTCGCGCGGGTGAAACCCTGGAAATGAAGCCTCGCACGGTGACGATCGCGCGCCTGGCACTCCTGGGCCGCCCAGACGCCGACCATGCAGATTTCGTGGTTGGGTGCGGAAAAGGCACCTATATCCGGTCCCTGGGGCGCGATCTGGCGCTGGCACTCGGGACCGTCGGGTACCTGTCCGCCTTGCGTCGGACGGTCGCCGGGCCATTCCGCGAAGAGGGGTCCATTTCGCTTCCCAAGCTGGAGGCCCTCGGGCATATTCCGCCGCTTCTTGGGGCCTTGGCTCCCGTTGCGACCGCGCTGGACGACATCCCGGCGCTGGCCATGACGGAGGCCCAAGCCGATCTGTTGCGCCACGGCCAACCGGTTTTCTTGACCCAGGACGTACCCCCATCCGGTGCACTCGCTCGTGCCGAATGCGGTCAGAAGCTGGTCGCGCTGGTCCGTTCGGATGGCGTGTCTCTCCAGCCGGTACGCGTCTTCAACCTTTAGTTTTCAGGAGAATCCGATGTCGATTACGGCAGACCGCAAGGCGGAGCTGATCAAGACGTACGCGCAGGCCTCGGGCGACACCGGTTCGCCGGAAGTGCAGGTCGCGATCCTCAGCGAACGCATCACCAATCTCACCGAGCACTTCAAGGACCACAAGAAGGACCACCACTCGCGTCGTGGTTTGCTCAAGATGGTCGGCCAGCGCCGCCGTCTTCTCGACTACCTCAAGGACCGCGACTCCACGCGCTACGACAAGCTGATCGAGCGTCTGGGTCTGCGCCGCTAAGAGTTCCAGGCCTCGCCGTTCGGCGGGGCCTTTTCGTGTCGCGATCTCGGGTTCCCGTCGAGTTTGGCCTGACGTCGCGACCTCGCAGTAACCGGGAAGGCAGGGGCATGTTGCAAAGGCCTGGCCCGGTCCTGTCGACGCAAGGGCGTCGGCGGGCGGTCGCACCCTGACGGGGGCGGCGACCGTGTAGGAAAGGAAAGATGGAAAATGTCTGACATGTTCAAGGACAAGGTATTTCGCAAGGAAATCGACTGGGCGGGCCGCAAGCTCGTGCTCGAGACCGGCAGGATCGCGCGCCAGGCCGACGGCGCGGTGTTCGCGACCTACGGCGGCACCACGGTGCTGGCCGCCGTCGTGTTCGAGAAGAAGCCAAAGCCCGGCCTCGATTTCTTCCCGCTGACCGTCAACTACCAGGAAAAGGCTTTTGCCGCCGGCAAGATCCCGGGTGGCTTCTTCAAGCGTGAAGGCCGTCCGAGCGAGAAGGAAATCCTGACCTCGCGCCTGATCGATCGCCCGATCCGTCCGTTGTTCCACGAGAGCTATCGCAACGAGACGCTGGTCGTCGTGACCACGCTCGCGCACGATCTCGAGAACGATCCCGACATCCTGGCGATGGTCGCCACGTCGGCCGCGCTCACGATCTCGGGCGTGCCGTTCATGGGCCCGATCGGCGCCGCGCGCGTGGGCTACCTCGACGGCAAGTACGTCGTGAACCCGACCTTGGCGCAGCTCGAGACCAGCACGCTGGATCTCGTCGTCGCCGGCACCAAGGAAGGCGTGCTGATGGTGGAGTCGGAAGCGCAGGAGCTCTCCGAAGAGACGATGCTGGGCGCCGTCATGGAGGCCCATCGTTCGTTCCAGCCGGTGATCGACGCGATCATCTCGCTGGCCGAGCATGCCGCCAAGGATCCGCTGCCGCTCACCGATCCGTCGGAAGCGTCGAAGACCGTGGCTGCCAAGCTCAAGACCGACATGCGTGCCCGCCTCGTCGACGCCTTCGCCGAGACGCAGAAGCAGGCCCGCCAGGCCAAGATCTCGGCCGTGAAGACCGATGCCAAGAAGCTGTTCGAAGGCGACGAGGCCGCCTCGGCCGCGTTCGGCGAGCAGTTCGGCAACCTCGAGGCCGACGTCGTGCGCACCGCCATCCTCGACACCGGCAAGCGCATCGACGGCCGCGACACCAAGACCGTCCGTCCGATCGTGGCCGAGGTCGGCGTGCTGCCGCGCGCCCACGGTTCGGCGCTGTTCACCCGCGGTGAGACGCAGGCCCTCGTCGTTGCCACGCTCGGCACCGGTCAGGACGAGCAGATCATCGA
>CAIMEE010000583.1 GCA_903839865.1 Enhydrobacter aerosaccus
CGGTCGTCGACGCCGAGAAATTGGTACGCGTCGAGATGTTCGCCGCCGCCTTGTTGCCCTGCACCACCAGCGCCTTGTCGGTCAGCACGCCGCCGGCGATATCGACCCGGCCCGAGATCGGGCTGTCATGGTTCACGAAGCGGTTCAGCACCAGCGAGATCGCATTCAGCATGTTGCCGGCGCCGACCCCGCCCTTCTGGCCGACCGCCCCCAGCACCGAGCCCAGCGTGTTGTCGATCACGCCGCCGACCGCGCCGGCCGCCGCCGAGCCGATCATCGTGAGTGCCTTGTCGGCGCCAACCAGGATGTGACCGCCCAGCTGGGCGCCGCCGGAGAGCGAGCTCTTGATCTGTTCCGACGTCGAGCCGGCGCCGTTGATGGCGATGCCGGTGGCGCTCAACTGTCCGTCGATCGTCACCTTGACCGCGCTGCCGAACTGGTTGCTGCCGTTCATGCCACGCAGCATCTCGCCCAGGGAAATGTTGTTCGCGTCGCCCTTCAGCGCAATGGCGAGCGCGGGCTTGCTGCCGTCGACCGTTCCCGAGAAGGCAAGCGCCCCGCCATAGAGCGCCCCCTTGAAGTGCTGGAGTGTCAGGACACCGTCTTTCAAGGCAACCGCCAGGTCGGCGTTGTTTATCCGGAGCGGTCCGCTGATCAGCGTGCCGGCCACCAGCTTCACGGAAGCATCGGCGCTCCTCATCGGCGCCGTATCGATCGGAGTCGCCGCCGCGGACGCGGCCGCCGCCTGTCCCCGCGCCGGCGCCGCCGGACGGGCAGGCGCGGCGCCGCGGGTCTGCAGCTTGTCGAGATCGAGCGTGCCCGCCTTGAGATCGACCGTGATCATCGGGCGGTCCGCCACCTTCACATCGACGGCGGCCTCGATCGTCTGGCTGTTGAGCCCGAAGCTGCCTTTGTAGCCCACCGACGACGGCGTCCCGGTCGCCGCACCCGGCGCAGAGACCGTCCCGGTCATCTTCACCGTGTCGCCGCCCGACGCCACGGTGATCTCGCGCAAATTCATCAACTCCTGCGTACCTGCCAGGCCGCCGCTTGCGGTCACCCGGCCAAGGCCGGTCGCTGTCGAACCGCCGAAGATCTTCAGCACCTTGTCGATGTCCGGTGCCTCGAAGTTGAAGGCGATGTCGGGACGCCGCGAGGGCGCCGAGAAATTGGCGACGCTGCCGCGCAGCGCGAGCCGGGCACCCCCCAGGTTGCTCACATCGGCCTGGTTGAGCTTGAGCGTGCTGCCCTGCAGCGCCACGTCGACGTCGACGCCGCCGATCGTCTCCTTGTTGTAGAGCACCTTCGCAATCTTGAGCTTCAGGCCGACCGACGGGCCCGCGACATCGGCGGGCGCTGCGGCAGCCGTGGTAGGCTTCGATGCCGGGGCGGCCTTCTTGGCGTCACCGGGCTTGGGCAGGAAGGAATCGACGTCGAGCGTGTCGATCTCGAGATGGGTGACGACCGAGAGCGGCACGCTGAACGTCACCAGCACGCCGCCGGTCCCCTTGAGATCGTCGAGCTGGAAGGCGGCATCCGTGACCTGCACGTTGCCGTTCGACGACGCCATGCGGCCCTTGAGGCTGACGGCGGTAAGCTTGTTGGCCGGCACGGAGGAGACGTCGACGTCGAGCCATTTCAACGTGTCGCGCAGCTTCGGGCCGGTCAGACTGAAATCGCCGCTGACGGTGGGACGCGCCGGATCGCCCGCCATGGTCGACTTGGCCTGCAGGACCATGTCTCCCGGAAGGGTCGCGTTGAGGCGCGGCACCGCGACGGCGCCGCCGCGGGCGTCGATCTCGAGCGCGACATTGCGGATGGCCTGCTTGTTGTAGGTCACCTCGCCGATATCCAACGCGAACTTGGCCGTGACGTCATCGAGCATGCTCGTGCTCTTGCCCGCGGCAGCCGGTGTCGGCGAGGCGGTCTTGGTCGCCGCAGTCTTCGCGGCCGGCTGCTGGAGCCCCGCCAGCGTCTTGTCGAGGTCGAGCTTGGACGACGTCATCTTGCCGTCGATCACGAGGGCCGGCTTCAGCTTGACCGTCACCGCGCCGGACGCGGCACTGTCGCCCAGCACCGTCTTGAAATCCCGGGCAACGAATTCCGTCTGCGAGGCCTCGACACTGCCGTCGAAACTGAACTTGCCGGCCAGCAGCGGCGGCAAAGCGGGCACGGGCTGGCCC
>CAIMEE010000584.1 GCA_903839865.1 Enhydrobacter aerosaccus
GACCCTGGACGATCGCGCGGACGGTTGAACCGTGAGGCGGAAAGTCCAACCCGCACGGTGTTTCAGCGCGATCGCGACCGGATCATCCATTCCGGGGCGTTCCGGAAGCTGCAATATAAGACCCAGGTCTTCGTCTATCACGAGGGCGATCACTACCGCACACGCCTCACGCACTCGCTCGAGGTGGCGCAGATCGCGCGCACGCTCTGCCGTACCCTGCGGTTCGACGAGGACCTTGGCGAGGCGGTGGCGCTGGCGCACGACCTCGGCCATACGCCGTTCGGTCATGCCGGCGAGGATGCGTTGCATGCCGCGATGAAGCCTTTCGGCGGCTTCGATCACAATGCCCAGACCTTGCGCATCCTGACCAAGCTCGAGGAGCGCTACGCCGAATTCGACGGCCTCAACCTCACCTGGGAGACGCTCGAAGGCGCGGTGAAGCACAATGGCCCGCTGCTGAAGGATGGCCGTATCCTCACCGATCTCCCGGCGGCGATCGTCGAATATTGCCGTGACCACGATCTCGAACTGGGTGGCCACGCAGGCCCCGAGGCGCAAGTTGCGGCATTGAGCGACGACATCGCCTACAACAACCACGATATCGACGACGGCCTGCGCGCCGGGCTGTTCGAGGTAGAGGACCTGCTCGACCTGCCGCTGGTCGGCGAGATGTTCCGCCTGGTCGAGAAGAAGTATCCCGGCATTGCGCAGTCGCGGCTGATCCACGAGGCGGTGCGCCGCGTGATCAACGCCATGGTCGAGGACGTGCTGGCCGAGACCGCCAAGCGCCTCGCCGATGCGAAGCCGAAGACGGTCGCCGACATCCGCGCGCTCGGCCGTCCGGTCGTCGCCTTCTCTGACCGGATGGTCGCGACCGATCGCACCATCAAAAAGTTCCTCTACACGCGCATGTACGAGCACTGGTTGCTCAACCGCTCGCACTCCAAGGCGCGCCGCGTGGTGATGGACCTGTTCGGCCTGCTCCTCGCCGAGCCCAACTGCCTGCCGCCGCCCTGGCGCGAGCGCGCGGAGGCCGCCGGGGATCGCGCCGTGCGTGCGCGGCTGGTCGCCGACTATATCGCTGGCATGACCGACCGCTTCGCGCTGGACGAGCACAAGCGGCTGTTCGACCTCTGGTCCTGACGCTTACGTCGGATGCCGGTGAAATGAAAAAGGTAAGGGAGACGACTATGCGCAAAAAAATGATCGCGGGCCTGTTGCTGGCCGCCAGCCTTGTCGCGGGCAGCGCCGGCGCACAGACGTACCCCTCCAAGCAGATCACGATGATCGTACCGTTCAGCGCGGGCGGCCCGACCGACACGCTGGCGCGCATCCTGACCGAGCGGATGAGCCGGACGCTCGGTCAGACGGTGATCGTCGAGAACATAACCGGCGCGGCGGGCACGATCGGCACCACGCGCGGCGCGCGCGCGGCGCCCGACGGCTACACGATCGAGATTGGCCATTGGAGCACGCACGTCGTCAATCCCGCGATCTACCCGTTGCCGTTCGATATCCTGAACGACCTGGAACCGCTGGCC
>CAIMEE010000585.1 GCA_903839865.1 Enhydrobacter aerosaccus
CATGATGATGAACGATGCCGACACCCAAACGTCTTTCGAAGACGCCTTCATCCGCTTCCTCAGCGCCACGCCGGAAACGTTGCAGCATCGCGCTGGTCTCGGCCTTGGAGTCGAGCAGGCGCTGCACGCTGCCCGCCAGGCCGTCGACAAGGGCCACTTCGACGAAGATCAGCGGCTCTTCCGGCATGCGCGGATGGAAGAAGGCGAAGCAGCGCCGGTCGCTGTCGAGCCGGTTCTTGAGGTCGCGCCACGAGCGGATGGCGTGCACGGCCTCGTAGGCCACGAGCTTCTCCAGCAGGGCCGCCGGCGCGCGCCAGTCGATGCGCACGAGGTCGAGGAAGGCGACGTCGAACCACGCGCCGAGCAGCGGCCGCAGGTCGTCGCTCAGGGCGCGCGCCGCCGCATCGCTCTTGCCCAGGGCCAGAAGCTCGGCGCGCAGATCGACCACGAACTTCACGCCCTGCGGCACGCCCACGAACTCGCGCATCAGCCGGACCGCGGGTGGCTCCAGCGCATTGGCCAGCGCGCGCGGCGGGGCCTTGGAGGTGCGCCAGGCGTCGACCCTGGCCATCGCCGCGTCGCGCGGCAGGCCGTAGTCGTGCGCCAGGGTCAGCAGGAATTTCTTGCGGCCGGCCGGAGACAGCGACAGATACGCCTGTCCCAGCTCCGCCGCGCGCGCGCGGCGTGCGGTCTCGCCGCCCTTGCCCTCGAGGCAGGCATCGACGCGGCTCTTGAGGCGCGGGATGTCGTCGTCGGGCAAGTCGGGCCTGAGCGGCGCGCCCACGACCTCGCGCGCGCCACGGGCGGTCTCGATGAAGGCGTTGCGCAGGCGTTCGAGCGTGCGGCCGGCGGTATTGGAGAACGGAAGAGCCATGGCCCGATTATGTCATGCCAAACGTGTCACTCCAGTGGCGCGGCATCAGGGCACGTTCAGGGTCTGCCACAAATACCAGCTGGCGACTGTGCGATAGGGCCGCCACTTCTCGCCGTGCCGCTCGAAGGCCTGCGCCGAGGGCAGGGCACGTTTGCGAAAAGCCTTCGCGTAGGCCTTGCGCAAACTGTAGTCGTCGAGCGGCAGCACGTCGGGGCGGCCGAGCCGGAACATCAGGAACATTTCCGCGCTCCAGCGGCCGATGCCGCGCACCGCTACCAGCCGCTCGATCAGCGCCGCATCGTCGAGCGCCCGCGCCTCGTCGAGGCTCGGCAATTCCTTGCCCTGGACCTTGCGCGCGAGATCCTGCACCGCCAGCACCTTGGCGCGAGACAGGCCGCACCCGCGCAACGTCTCGTCCGGCGTCTTCAGGATGTGACGCGGCGTGAACCCGTCCTTGGCGCGCGGATAGAGCGCCTCGACCCGGCCGTAGATCGTGGCCGCCGCCTTGTTGGAAAGCTGCTGGTACACGATCGCCTCGGCCAGGGCGCCGAACAGGCTGCGCGAGTGCTTGAGCTCCATGCGAAAGGGACCGATCGCGTCGATGATCGGCGCCAGCCTGGGATCGGCCGCGATCAGGTGGCGGACGGCCTTGCGCGGATCGAAGCCGAACTCGGCCATCTCTAGGTGAGGCCCGCGAACAGCGGCCCTGCGCTCAGCGCCGATGCGCCCTCGATCTCGAGGATGCGCCGCTTGGTGTCGACGCCGCCGGTGGCGGAGAAGCCGCCCATCTTGCCGTTGGCCGCCAGAACGCGATGGCAGGGCACGATGATGGCGACAGGATTCTTGCCGAGCGCCGCGCCGACCTCGCGCGCTTCCTGCGGTTTGGCGCCGATACGCTTGGCGATCTCGCCATAGGTCATGGTCTGGCCGGGCGGGATGGCGCGCGCGACCTCG
Organism: Enhydrobacter aerosaccus; assembly: GCA_903839865.1. Lineage (GTDB taxonomy): Bacteria > Pseudomonadota > Alphaproteobacteria > Reyranellales > Reyranellaceae > Reyranella > Reyranella aerosaccus_A. The sequence goes on from CAIMEE010000585.1 coordinate 1,829, forward strand.
TAGACCTTGCGGTTGAACTCGGGCGCGGCGGAAAGATCGAGCGGAATGTCGGTGAGGTCGGTCTTGCCGTCCTCGAGCAGCTTCAGCACGCGATCGATTGCGCTCTGGATGTGCAGCGGTGGCGCGACCTCCCGGGTGCCGGGCCAGCGCCGGAGCGCGCGCGAACGGGTGGCCTCGGGCGTCCGCTCGGGCAGCTGCAGGCCCACGATGCCCGCTGCGTTCCAGGTCAGGCCGCAGGTGCCGATCGGCGTATCGAAAAGGGCGAAGCCAAGGTCAGTCATGCCGCGCTCCACATCATCAAACTGAAACCCTCCCCCTGTATATGGGGAAGGTTGTTGTAATGCGGAGTCTGTGGATTGGTCTATCCGCGAGCCGAGAGTCATGTTCGCCTCAGCGATGCGGTGCGCCGCAATCGTGCCCTGTCCCGCGAGGGAGTTCTGGAGCGCCTGTTCGAACGGATGTTCCGCGGCCTGGTCTACGCCCAGATATGGGAAGACCCCGAAATCGACCTGGAGGCACTGGCCTTGCGGCCCGACAGCCACGTCGTGGCGATCGCCTCCGGTGGCTGCAATGTCCTGTCCTATTTGACGGCCGGCCCCGCCCGCATCACCGCCCTCGATCTCAGCCTGGCGCATGTGGCGCTCAACCGCCTCAAGCTGGTGGCAGCACAGCGGCTCACCTCGTGGGACGAGTTTCACCGCTTCTTTGGCGCCGCCGACGACAAGGCCAACGTCGAGACCTTCGACCGTCTGATCGCGCCGCACCTCGATGCCGAGAGCCTTGCCTACTGGAACGGTCGTAGCCTGCATCAATTCGGCCGCCGCCGGATTTCGATGTTCGCCCGCAATGCCTACAAGCATGGCGCCCTCGGTCGTTTCATCGGCCTCGCCCACGTCGTTGCCCGCGCCTATGGCGTCAAGCCGCGCGATCTGTTGTCGTCGCGGACGCTCGCCGAGCAGAGGCACTTCTTCGAGACGATGCTGTCGCCCTTGTTCGACAAGCCGGCGGTACGGTGGGCCACGTCCAATCGCCTCTCTCTCTACGGCCTCGGCATTCCGCCGGCGCAATACGAAGCGCTGGCCGGCGGCCGAGACATGCGCGTGGTGCTGCGCGAAAGGGTCGAGCAGCTGTCCTGCGGCTTCAGCCTCGACAGCAACTACTTCGCCTGGCAGGCCTTCGGTCGCGGCTACGGCGAGAACGGTCCCCTGCCGCCCTACCTGCAGCGGGACAACTTCGAGCGGGTGCGGGCAAACGCCGACCGGGTCGAGGTGATGAATCGCTCGATTACTGAATATCTCGCGACGTGCCCCGCGGCCTCGCGCGACCGCTACGTGCTGCTCGATGCGCAGGACTGGATGACCGACGAGCAGCTCAATGCGCTGTGGAGCGAGATCACGCGCACGGCGCGGCCGGGCGCGCGTGTGATCTTCCGTACCGCAGCCGAGCCCTCGCTGTTGCCGGGCCGCGTCAGTCAGTCGATTCTCGATCGCTGGTGCTACGACGCGGAGGCGTCACGCGCCTTCACCAAGGCCGACCGCTCGGCGATCTACGGCGGCTTCCACCTCTATTTTCTGGACTCCTAGGCCATGAGCGACGCCATCGTGTCTGCCGACCTGATGGACCGCATCTACCGTCGTCAGCGTCACGTCTACGATCTCACGCGCAAATATTATCTGCTGGGCCGCGACCGGCTGATCGCGCGGCTGCGTCCGACACGCGGCATGCGCGTGCTGGAGATCGGCAGCGGCACGGCGCGCAACCTCGTGCACGCCGCGCGGGCCTATCCGGACATCGATCTCTTCGGCATCGACATCTCTCACGAGATGCTCGAAACCGCGCGCCAGACCGTCGTGCGGCAGGGCCTCACGGCGCACATCCAGCTCGCCCAGGCTGACGCCACGCGCTTCGATCCCGCGCTGCTGTTCGGCGTACCGGGCTTCTCGCGCATCTTCATCTCCTACAGCCTGTCGATGATCCCGGGCTGGCGCGCCGTGCTGGAGCAGGCCGCCGCGTGCCTGCTGCCGGACGGCGAGCTGCACATCGTCGATTTCGGCAGGCAGGAGCGGCTGCCCGGCTGGTTCAAGGCAGCCCTGCGCCGGTGGCTGGCCTTGTTCCACGTCCATCCGCGCGACGATCTGGAGGCCGAATTGGCCGCTTTGGCGGCGCGCCATGGCTTCGCGTTGATCCTCGAACGCCCGTACGGGGGATACGCCCAACACGCCATCCTGAGCATGGCCCCTCTGCCTGTGGGGCATTGGCAACGGGCCTGAGACGGTGCTAACCGGGCGGGAACGATAGTTTAGGGAGTTCCCCCGAGATGACCGAAGCCTTCATCTGCGATGCCATCCGCACCCCCGTCGGCCGCTATAACGGCGGCCTGGGCGCAATGCGGGTCGACGACCTTGCCGCCCATCCGCTCAAGGCGCTGATGCAGCGCAACGCCAACGTCGACTGGGGCGCCGTCGACGACATCATCTATGGCTGCGTGAACCAGGCGGGCGAGGACAATCGCAACGTCGCGCGCATGGCGGGCCTGCTGGCCGGCCTGCCGGTCGAGGTGGCGGGTGCGACCGTCAATCGTCTCTGCGGCTCGGGGCTGGAAGCGGCCGGTCACGCGGCGCGCGCCATCAAGCTCGGCGAGGCCGACATGATGATCGCGGGCGGCGTCGAAGGCATGACCCGCTCGCCCTATGTGATGGGCAAGCCGGAAGGCGCGTTCGATCGCGGCATGAAGCTTGAGGACACGGTGCTGGGCTGGCGTTTCGTCAATCCGAAGATGAAGGCGGCCTATGGCGTCGACCCGATGGGCCAGACCGCCGAGAACGTCGCCACCGAGCACCAGATCAGCCGTACCGACCAGGACGCCTTCGCCTATCGCAGCCAGCGCCGCTGCAAGAGCGCGCAGGATCGCGGCTTCTTCGAGAGGGAGATCGTCAAGGTCACCGTGAAGAAGGGCAAGACCGAGATCGTGGTCGAGAAGGATGAGCATCCGCGCGGCGACACCACGATGGAGACGCTATCCAAGCTCTCGGCTGCGTTCCGCGAGGGCGGTTCGGTGACGGCGGGTAATTCGTCGGGCCTGAACGACGGCGCCTGCGCCATGATCATCGCCTCGGAAGCCGCTGCGAAGGCGAATGGCCTGACGCCGCGCGCGCGTATCCTGGGCACCGTGTCGGCGGGCGTCCCGCCCCGGGTCATGGGCATCGGCCCGGTACCGGCCAGCAAGAAGCTGCTGGCCAAGCTCGGCATGACGATGAAGGACTTCGACACGATCGAGCTCAACGAGGCGTTCGCCGCCCAGGCGCTGGCCGTGCTGCGTCAGCTTGGTCTCGCCGACGACGCCGAGAACGTGAACCCCAACGGCGGCGCGATCGCGCTCGGCCATCCGCTCGGCGCCTCGGGCGGCCGGCTGATGATCACCGCGCTCAACCAGCTCGAGGCCTCCGGCGGCAAACGCGCGCTCTGCACCATGTGCATCGGCGTCGGCCAGGGCATCGCGCTCGCGCTCGAGCGCGTCTGACGCCTCCTACGCCGTGGCGTTCAGGTTGATCCCGGCCTGGCGCATGTCGCTCAGCATGCGCTTGCGGCTGCCGTCGAGGTCGATGGCGGCCGTCGCCTCGACGACGACAGCGATGTCGAAGCCCGCCTGACGGGCGTCGATCGCCGACCAGGCCACGCAATAGTCGAGCGCCAGGCCGCAGAAGACCAGTCGCGTGAAGCCGCGCGCCTTCAGGTAGCCGTCGAGGCCGGTGCGCGTCATGCGGTCGTTCTCGCGGAACGCCGAATAGGAATCGATGCCGGGATGAAAGCCCTTGCGTACGATCGTCTGCGCCTTCAGCGCTTGGAGGTCCGGATGAAAGTCAGCGCCGGGCGTCCCCTGCACGCAGTGATCGGGCCACAGCGTCTGCGGACCGTAGGGGAATTTCACGGTGCTGAAGGGCACGCCATCCTTCCAGGCGCTGGCAAAGGAGGCGTGGCCGGGCGGATGCCAGTCCTGGGTGAGGACGACGTGCTCGTGGCGGCCAATCAGTCGGTTGATAAGAGGAAGGACGGCGTTGGCGCCGGGGACGGCCAGCGCGCCGCCATCACAAAAGTCATTTTGAACGTCGACGACGATCAATGCCTCGTTCGGCATCCTTTCGCTCCCCGCTACAGTGGTTCGATATCTCCTCGCCCTTGTTCCGCCTCGAATGCGGCGATGTCGTGGCCAAGTGTGCCGCGCTCGATACTCGCGCGCAGACTGCGCATGATGTCCTGATAGTAATGGAGATTGTGCCAGGTCAGCAGCATCGCACCCAAAATCTCCTCGCTGCGAATGAGATGATGGAGATAGGCGCGGCTGTGGTGCGCGCACGCGGGACAGACGCAGTGCTCGTCGATCGGCCGGGGGTCGTCGCGATGACGCGCGTTGCGCAGGTTGAGCTCGCCGCGCCGCGTGAAGGCCTGCGCCGTGCGGCCCGAGCGCGTGGGCATCACGCAGTCGAACATGTCGATGCCGCGCCTCACTGCACCCACGATGTCGGAAGGGCGCCCGACGCCCATGAGATAGCGCGGCTTGTCGGCTGGAAGCTGTGGCACCGTCGTGTCGAGAGTCGCGAACATCATCTCCTGGCCCTCGCCCACGGCGAGGCCGCCCACGGCATAGCCGTCGAAGCCGATGTCGAGTAGTGCCTTGACGCTCTCGGCGCGCAGGGCGGGGAAGGTGCTGCCCTGTACGATGCCGAACAGACCGTAGCCCGGACGGTCCTTGAAGGCGCGCTTGCCGCGCTCGGCCCACTTCATCGACAGCCGCATCGACGCCGCCGCCACCGGCTCCTCGGCCGGCCACGGCGTGCATTCGTCGAACGACATGGTGATGTCGGCATCGAGCAGGTGCTGAATCTCCATCGACTTCTCGGGTGTCAGCCGATGCTGCGAGCCGTCGTTGGGCGACCGAAACGTGACGCCGTCGGGATCGAGTTTGCGCAGTTCCTTGAGCGACATCACCTGGAATCCGCCGGAGTCGGTGAGGATCGGTCCGGGCCAGTTCATGAATCTGTGTAGTCCGCCCAACGCCGCCACGCGCTCGGCGCCCGGCCGCAGCATGAGGTGGAAAGTGTTTCCCAGCACGATCTGGGCCCCGGTCTCGGCGACGGATTGCGGCAGCATCGCCTTCACCGTGCCTGCCGTGCCGACAGGCATGAAAGTCGGCGTCTCGACGGGCCCATGCGCCGTTATCAAGCGGCCGCGCCGCGCGGCGCCGTCGGTGGCCAGAAGCTCGAAGGCCATACTCATCGGTAAAAAACCCTCATCGCCGCAACAGACAACAATCGCCGTAGGAATAGAAGCGGTATTGCTCGCGCACGGCATGGGCGTACGCGGCCTTCATTTGGTCGAGGCCCGCGAAGGCCGAGACCAGCATGAACAGCGTCGACTTCGGCAGATGGAAATTCGTCAGCAGCAGGTCGACGGCGCGGAACTGGAAACCCGGCGTGATGAAGATGTCGGTCTCGCCGGTCCAGGCGCGCATCGGCCCGCTCCGGGCCACGCTTTCCAGCAGCCGCAGCGACGTCGTGCCAATGGAGACGACACGCCTGGCCTTGGCAATGGCATCGGCCGTTGCCTGCGGGACCTCGCCCCATTCGGCGTGCATCGTGTGCGCGTCGGTGTCGTCGACCCGCACCGGCTGGAACGTGCCTGCGCCCACGTGCAGGGTGACGCCCGCCGTGGCGATGCCCATCGCGTCGAGACGCGCCATCAGGTCGGGCGTGAAATGCAGGCCGGCGGTCGGCGCTGCGACCGAACCGTCGCGCTTGGCGAACAGGGTCTGATAGTCGGCACGGTCGCGCGCATCGGCGGTGCCGCCGCGGATGTAGGGCGGCAGCGGCACAGCGCCCGCGCTTTCGATCGCGGCCAGGAAGTCGGCGCCGCCCTTGTCGAAGGCCAGCACGACGGAGCCGTCCTCGTGCTTGGCCGCGACCGTGGCGGCAAGTCCCCTGAAGCTCAGCACATCGCCCACGTGCATGCGCTTGGTCGGTCGTGCAAAGCAGAGCCATCGACTGTCGCCCAGATCGCGGATCAGCAGGACCTCGGCCTTGCCGCCGGTCTTCCGCTCGCCGATCAGCCGCGCGGGAATGACCTTGGTGTCGTTGAACACCAGCAGGTCGCCGTCCTCGAGCAGGCCCGGCAGGTCGCGCACCGTCCAGTCCTGCAGGGCGTCGCCCGAGACATCGAGCAGCCGCGCGCTGTCGCGCGGCGAGACCGGCCGCTGGGCGATCAGTCGGTCGGGCAGCTCAAAGTCGAAGAGATCGACGCGCATCCAGCTATGTTGGCCCGATATCCATCACGTCGGAATCGGAATCGTCGCCGGGCGGCGGGCTGTGCGGATCGACCAGGGCCACGAAGCGATGGACGCCGTCGACCACGACCCGCTTCATGCGTTTGCGGGTTTCGAGGCAATGGAGATGCGCCAGGGTCTCGCCGAAGGCGAAGACGATCTGGTTGTTGTCGAGATGGCGCGGGAACAGCACCGGCACCATGTCCCAGCCGGTCGAGCCCTTCGGTCCCGTGCGCGCGATCGCGTTGGTCATCTCGGCGAGCCGCGCGTCGTGGTGGGCCACGAGCTGGTCGAGGCGTGTGTGCATGCCGGTGAAGGGAAAGCCGTGGCTCGGCAGCACCAGCGCGTCGGCGGGCAGGCGGCGGAAGCGCGAGAAGCCGTCGAGGAACCAGGTCAGCGCATCGGCGAAGGGCTCGTTGGGCCAGACGCCCACATTGGTGCTGATCTTGGGCAGCACCTGGTCGCCTGCGATCAGCACGTTGAGCTCGGGGCACCACAGCGAGGCATGCTCGGGCGCATGGCCGCGGCCCACGATCACGTCCCAGCGGTGGCCGCCGATGGTGAGCGGATGGGCGTGGATCATGCGGTGGAAGGAGCCCGGCAGCGGCGCCACGCCCTTGGCGTAGCCGCCCTTGTGGCGATGGAACAACGTCACCTTGTCCGCCGGCACGCCGTTGCGCATGACATGGGCGGCGCGCATGTCCTCGTTCTCGATGAAGTCGTTGCGCGCGGCCTGGGCGCTCATGTATTCGCCCAGCGTCATCCATAGCGGCGCCTTCCAGCGCTCGCACAGCCAGCCCGCGAGGCCGATATGATCGGGATGGAGATGCGTGCCGATCACGCGCGTCACGGGTTTGCCGCCGAGCTTCTCGGCGAAGATCCTGTCCCACAGCTCGCGCGTCGCCTCTGTGTTGATGCCGGTGTCGACGATCGTCCAACCGTCGGCCTCCTCGATCATCCAGAGGTTGATGTGGTTGAGCTGGAACGGCAGCGGCATGCGCAGCCAGTAGATGCCGGGCGCCACGTTCTTTATGTCGCCGGGTTCCGGCACGTCACCGCACGGGAAGCTCAACTGGGCCAGCAGGCGCTGCGAGAGATCGGATGAATCGGGCATGCTGGTATCTCTAAAGGCTGGTTTGGCCGGCTGTCACGGCCGGGGGGCGACTGCCCGCCATGCAATATCGCGCCGGCAGAAGCCGTCTGGCCAGTCGATCAGATCGACCGCTTTATAGGCGCGGGCGCGGGCTTCCTCGACGGTGGGCGCGGTTGCCGTGACGTTCAGCACGCGGCCGCCATTGGCCAAAACATGCGTGCCGTCCGCCTTGGTACCTGCGTGGAACACTTGCACCCCGTCCACCTTACCGGCCGCCTCGAGGCCCTGGATCTCGCTGCCTTTCTTGTAGGCATCGGGATAGCCATTGGCCGCCATCACGACCGTCAGCGCCGCATCGTCCGACCAGCGCAGGGTCAGATGCTTGAGGCTGCCGTCGGCGCAGGCGATCAGCGCCGGCATGATGTCGGACTTGAGCCGGACCATCAGCACCTGGGTCTCGGGATCGCCGAAGCGGCAGTTGTATTCGATCAGCTTCGGGCCGTTCTTGCCGATCATCAGCCCGGCGTAGAGCACGCCCTTGAAGGGGATGCCGTCGGCCTTCATCGCGCGCACGGTCGGCAGCACGATTTCGTTCATCGCCCGCTCGACCATCGCTTGGTCGAGGATCGGCGCGGGCGAGTAGGCACCCATGCCGCCGGTGTTCGGTCCCTTGTCGCCGTCGAAGGCGCGCTTGTGATCCTGCGCGCCGGCGAGCGCCAGCGCGTGCTCGCCGTCGGTCAGCGCGAACAGGCTCGCTTCCTCGCCGTCGAGGAATTCCTCGATCACGACGGAGGCGCCGGCCGCGCCGAAGCGGTTGCCCGCCAGCATGTCGCGCACGGCCTCGACCGCCTGCTCGACCGTCTCGGCCACGACGACGCCTTTGCCGGCGGCCAGTCCATCGGCCTTCACGACGATCGGCGCGCCGTTGGCCGTGATGTAGGCGATCGCCTTGTCGAGATCGCTGAAGCGCTCGTAGGCGCCGGTCGGGATCTGGTGGCGGCGGCAGAGATCCTTGGTGAAGCCCTTGGAGCCTTCGAGTTGGGCGGCTTCCATCGACGGCCCGAACGCCTTGATGCCGACCTTGGCCAGGCGATCGGCGAGGCCCGCGACCAGCGGCGTCTCGGGGCCGATCACCACGAAATCGATCTTTTCTGCGAGCGCCAGCGCCACCTGGCCTTCGATATCCTCGGCCGGGACGTCGATGCAGTGCGCCACCTGCGCGATGCCGGCATTACCCGGCGCACAGAACAATTTCGTGCACAGCGGCGAGGCCGAAATGGCCCAGCACAGCGCATGTTCGCGGCCGCCGCCGCCTGTCACCAGGATTCGCATGGCGATGCTTTGAGCATGGTTTCCGCAGGGTCCACAAGCCGCTAGGGTGACGCCCCCAATGGATAACCTCGACCCCCCCGAGGCACCCGCCGGTGCGGTCAGCAACGTCCCCGAATTCTCGGTGTCGGAGCTGTCGTTTGCGCTGAAGCGCGAGATCGAGACGGCCTTCCCGCGGGTACGGGTGCGCGGCGAGATCAGCCAGCCCTCGTTCCCGCGCTCTGGCCACTGCTATTTCCGCCTGAAGGACGAGAACGCCGTGATCGACGGCGTGGCCTGGAAGGGCACGATCCCGCGGCTGGGCATCAAGATCGAGGAGGGGCTGGAGGTCATCGCGACCGGCAAGCTCACGACTTACGCGGGCTCCTCGCGCTACCAGATCATCGTCGACCGGCTCGAACTGGCGGGCGAGGGCGCGCTGCTCAAGCTCCTCGAAGACCGCCGCAAGAAGCTGGCGGCCGAAGGGCTGTTCGATCTCGACAAGAAGCGCGAGCTGCCGTTCCTGCCAGAGGTGATCGGCGTCGTGACCTCGCCGTCGGGCGCGGTGATCCGCGACATCCTGCATCGCCTGGCCGACCGCTTCCCGCGCCGGGTGCTGGTGTGGCCCGTCGCGGTGCAAGGCGAAAAAGCCGCCGGAGAAGTGGCGGCCGCCATCGCGGGCTTCAACCGCCTGCCGGAGAAAGGCCCTGTGCCGCGCCCCGACGTGCTGATCGTGGCGCGGGGCGGTGGCAGTCTCGAAGACCTCTGGGCCTTCAACGAGGAGATCGTGGTGCGCGCCGCCGCCGCCTCGGCTATTCCGCTAATCTCCGCCGTCGGCCACGAGACCGACACGACCTTGATCGACTTCGCCTCCGACCGCCGCGCGCCGACGCCGACCGCCGCCGCCGAGATGGCCGTGCCGGTGCGCGCCGATCTGCTGGCCGAGGTGCTCGACTACGGCAAGCGCGTCGTGTCCTCCCTCAATCGCGGCCTGCGCGATGCGGCGTTCGCGCTGACCAGCCTGGCCCGCGGCCTCGGTGATCCCAACCGGCTTATCGAGGAACGCCAGCAGCGCCTCGATGTCAGCGGCGAGCGTCTTGTGCTGGCGACGCGCGGTCTCGTCGAACGGCGCGGCCACGAACTCGCACTCGCACGCCTGATCAGCCCGAAGGCCGTAATCAATGCCAAGGAGCAGCTCCTCGCCAGTGAAGCACGGGCTCTCGATGGCGCGATGAAGGGCTTCAAGGCCGATGCGCTCCAGAAATATGCGAGGGCGCTCGATCGCCTGGAGCAACATGGCGATCGACTGAAGCGACATAGTGCCGATCTGCTGCAGCACGGGGCGCGACAGGTCGACCAGCTCGGCAAGCTGCTCGAAAGCTATTCCTTCCACTCCGTGCTCAATCGTGGATTCGCCCTCGTTCGCGACCAGGACGGTCAGCCCGTGCTGGCCGCCGCCGGCGCACGCAGTGGCGACACGCTCAGCATCGAGTTTGCCGACGGCCGCGTCGGCGCTCGCGTGACCGAAGCCAGTTCGACGGCGCCGCGTCCGGCGCCCACCACGCCGCGCCGTCGAGACGGCGGCAGCGGCAATCAGGGATCGTTGTTGTAGGGGAAACGAACATGACTGCCGCGTCGCTGTCTGCCGACACCGTGAAGAACTTCCTGTATGCGAGCACTGCCACCGTCTCGATGCAGATGATGAAGCGGGGCTTCCGCAATTGCGCGATCGGGGGTGTGAAGCCGCTCAATCCCAAAGCGGTCCGGCTCGTGGGCCCGGCCTACACGCTGCGCTACATCCCGGCGCGCGAGGATCTCGACAAGCCGCCGACGCCCGCCGATCCGCCGAGCGCGCAGCGCGCCGCGATCGAGGAAACTCCGCCCGGCCATGTGCTGGTGATTGGCACCGAGGGCAACACGCGCTCGGGCACCTTGGGCGACATTCTCGCCTTGCGTCTGAAAGTGCGCGGCGTGGCGGGCGTGCTGAGCGACGGGGCGATGCGCGACTCTCCCGTGATCGGCAAGTTCGACTTTCCCGTCTACTGCACGGCCTCGGCCGCACCGCCCAGCATGGCCAACCTGCATCCCGTGGAAGTGCAGACGCCGGTCGGCATTTGCGGCGTGCCGGTCTATCCGGGCGACGTGATCGTGGCCGACGAGGACGGCGCTATCGTGGTGCCGCGCCATCTTGCCGACGAGGTTGCGCGCGATTCCTTCGAGCAGGAGCGGCTGGAGAAATTCGTCGCCATCCGCATCGGCCAAGGCCGCGAGATCCCCGGCGTCTATCCGCCCAACGACCAGACCAAGGCCGACTACCAGGCCTGGATCAAGGCGGGCGAACCTGAGACCTGGCCCAAGTAAACCAAGCAGGAGTTGAGATGCGTTTCGCGACCGTAGAGTACAAGGGCAAGGTCTTCGTCGGCGTCGTCGACAAGGCGGGCGAGAGCGTGACCGCGCTCAAGGGCATCACCGACATGAACGATGTCTTCCGCGGCTCGAAGGTCGATGCCTCGGGCGAGAAGATCGCGCTCTCGGCGGTGAAGCTGAAGGCGCCCGTGCCGCTGCCGCTGCGCAACATCATGTGCGTGGGCAAGAACTACATCGAGCACGCCAAGGAATTCACCGCCAGCGGCTTCGACAGCAGCGCCAGCAGTGCGGCCGACGCGATCCCGACGGCGCCGATCATCTTCACCAAGGTGCCGCAGTCGGTGATCGGACCGGGCGAGGCCATCCTCTATCCGACCGGCGTCAGCGAGCAACTCGACTACGAGGCCGAACTCGCCGTCATCATCGGCAAGGGTGGCAAGGGCATCCCGCTCGCCAGGACGATGGATCACGTCTGGGGCTACACGATCGTCAACGACGTGACGGCGCGCGACATCCAGGGCAAGCACAAGCAGTGGTTCCTCGGCAAATCGATGGACACGTTCGCGCCGATGGGGCCGTTCTGCGTCACGGCGGACGAGGTCGACCTCAAGACCGGCGGCATCAAGTGCTGGGTCAACGGCGAGCTGCGCCAGGACGCGAAGTTCTCGGACCTGATCTTCGACGTGCCGACTTTGATTGCCACGATTTCCGCCGGCATCACCCTGATGCCGGGCGACATCATCGCCACCGGCACGCCGGTCGGCGTGGGCATCGGCTTCAAGCCGCCCAGGTTCCTGAAGAAGGGCGACAAGGTCGACATGGAAGTGGCTGGCATCGGCCGCCTGAGCAACCATGTCGCGTAACGCGCCTCAATCGCGTGAAGGCGCCGACATCGCCAATGCGCGCAAGGTCCTGACGGAGGTCTGGCCGGGACAGGTGCAGGCCCATTCGATTGCGCTCCTGAAGGCGCTGCACATCCTGACGCGCGAAGGCGCGCTGAACGCCGACTCGCGCCGCAAGCTGAAGCAGGTATTGCACCTGGTGACGCTGCTGCGGCCGGCCCTCGACGGGCTGCTCGCCGAGAGCAAGGACGCCGTGATCGCCGATCTCGGCACCGGCAAATCCTACCTGGGC
>CAIMEE010000586.1 GCA_903839865.1 Enhydrobacter aerosaccus
CTTGCAGTCCATCATCCCCGCGCTTGTTGCGTCGCGGAGCTGCTTCACCATGGCGGCGGAGATATCGCTCACGATGCTGCTCCTTCCTCAGTCTCGACTGCTGCCGGCGCCTCTTCAGCGACAGCCTCAACGACCGGTGCAGCGTCGACGACAGGTGCAGCTTCGACGGCGGGAGCAGCCTCAGCTGCAGGAGCGGCCTCAGCGGCAGGAGCGGCCGGAGCGGCGGGTGCTGCGCCCTCGACCGGAGCGGCCTCGGCAGCTGCCGCGACGGGCTTGCCGCCACCCTTCTTGGCCGAGCCGTCACCGGTGACGACCTTCTGGCGGCCAGCGTGGACACCTTCAGCGAGGGCACGAATGATCAGGCTGCACGAACGAATGGCATCGTCGTTACCCGGAATGATGTAGTCGGCTTCGTCCGGATCGCAGTTCGTGTCGACGAGGGCGATGATCGGCAGGTTGAGCCGACGCGCCTCGCGCACCGCGAGCTGTTCCTTCTTGAGGTCGACGATGAAGATTGCATCGGGCTGACGGCGCATGTCCGCGACGCCGCCGAGGTTCGACTCGAGCTTCTCGAGCTCGGCCTCCATGGCGATGCGCTCCTTCGCAGGCAGCAGGCCAAGCTGGGCCTCTGACTTGAGCATGCGCAGCTCATGGAGACGCTGGATCCGCTCGGTCATCGTCCGCCAGTTCGTGAGCAGTCCACCGAGCCAACGGTTGTTGATGTACGGCATGCCAACGCGCGCGGCCTCGCCGGCAATCGCTTCCTGCGCCTGCTTCTTGGTGCCGACGAAGAGAATCGAGCCGTTGCGCTCGCCGATCGCCTTCGCGAAGGCGTAGGCCTCGTCAATGAGCGCCTGCGTCTGCTGCAGGTCGATGATGTAGATGCCACCGCGCTCGGCGAAGATGAAACGCTTCATCTTCGGATTCCAGCGGCGGGTCTGGTGGCCGAAGTGAACTCCGGCCTCCAGGAGGTCCTTCATGGAAACGACGGGCATGTGTGTGCCCCTTTCTTGGTTTGGAATGCGATGCTCCGGCGGTTCGGTTCCGGGAGTCGGCGCAAATGCCGACCACCGCCCGGGCCGAGTGTCCGTCGGGTTCGTGGGTCTGGACGGGGTGAATCCTACCGTTCCGGGGCGTGTCAGGTCTCGAGGCTTGCGAGAAACCGCTGCAAGTCCTCGGGAAGCGGCGAGTTCACATCGATCGTTTCGCCGCTAAACGGGTGCGGAAACGCGAGCTCAGTGGCATGCAGAAACTGGCGTTTAAGCGTTGGTGCTGGCACTCCATAGACCGTGTCCCCCATGACGGGCAGTCCGATTGCCGCGAGGTGCACGCGAATCTGGTGCGTGCGCCCGGTGTGAATCCGGCAACGCACCAAGGCGGCGGCTTCGCCAAATTTCTTTTCGACCGTCCAGTCGGTCCGGGAGGGACGTCCGCCTTCGCCGGTGGTCATGCGGTGTCGGTGTACGGGATGACGGCTTATGCTCCGGTCGATGCTGCCGCTGTCCGTCTTCGGCACACCCGAAACCAATGCGACGTATTCCTTGCGCATCGTGCGCGAGGCAAACTGGTCCGCCAGCGCGCGGTGCGCCGCGTCATGCTTGGCGACGACGATCAACCCCGTCGTTTCCTTGTCGAGCCGGTGCACGATCCCCGGGCGTTCCACGCCGC
>CAIMEE010000587.1 GCA_903839865.1 Enhydrobacter aerosaccus
CGACAGGCCGCCGAGCAGGCTCGAACCTTGCGCGTACGGCAGGCTGGCCAGCGCATTGGCGCCCTGGAAACTCGCGTCGTTGGCCGCGCCTTCGGCGTCGTTGGCCTGGATGCTGTAGTTGTAGGCCTTCAGCGCCGCGTTGCTGCGCAGCGTGGCGGCGTCGGTGTACCCGGCGCGCGCGGTGTCGCCCAGGATGTCGAGCGGACTGCCGCTGTCGATGTCGCCGCCCTGGCTCGCAAGCGCGGCGCGCTGGCTGCCCATGACCTGCGCGGTCTTGAGCTGCGACTTCTGCGCGTCGACCTCGCCCTGCTGCAGCGCAAGCGCTGCGTTGCGCTGGGCCGCCATCTGGTTGTTGCGCGCGACCTGGCTGAGATAGTTGGCCTGGTTTGCATCGGCAGTGGCCTTCTGGGACTGCCCCGCCATCTGCATGGCGGTGCCAGCGGCGGTCATCGCCATGCTTATGGCCATCATGGCCGGTGCCGCCGGCCCGTAGAACACGGCGTACCGCGGCGGCCGCCCGGGCTCGCGCGGACGCAGGAACAGATTGACGGTCATGGGGTCCTCAATGTGGCTCGATGGAAAAGCGCGCCGTTGATGCCGAAGGGCTGCGCGGGCGCGATCGTGAAGCCCAGCCAGCGCAGCCAGCGCACCGACTGGAGATAGTCGGCATGGACGAAATTGGTCAGCACCGGGAACTGGCGCCGCATGCGCGCGACGCCGGCTTTGGTGAGACGCAGGAAGTCGCGCTTGCAACGATCGACCGGCCTGCCGGTGAGCAGCCAAGGCACCCCTTCGCCGCCCAGAATCGATTGCACGCTCACGCCGACCAGCGCCGCGACGGCGCCGTCGAGCAGGTAGGCATCGGCCCACACTGCGCGCGACATCGACATTTCAAGGGCTTCCGGCAGGCCAACGCCGAGCGCCTCGATCTCGCGGGCGTCACCGGGGCGCAAATCGATGCGCCGCGCATGCTCTATCGTTGCAGGCACGATCTCAAGGGCGCTTCGATTTGCGCCGGCGGCCGACAGCGCATTCACATGCGCGAAAGGCCGCGCCGTGCAGACAGGCTCTCGCTGCTCAATCGCCAAGATTCACCTCCGGAATCAGGTCGAGCACCGTCACCGGCAACGGGTACATCTGCTGCACGAACAGGCGACCGTCCTTGTTCCACGCGCTCGGGATCTGCACCGCCCAGTCGCCCGAGTAGGGCTGCATCGCCGTGCCCAGGATCTCGATGCCGCGCTGCTTCACTTCCTGCAAAGCGCCCTGGTTCAGTCCGACCTGCACGCCGCGCGCGTCTTTCACGCGCACGGTGACCTGCGCGATCTTCTTCATCTGGCCCTGCCCAGTACCGTTACCCTGGCCGCCATTGGCGGGAAGTTCCAGGTTCAGCGTCTCGAGCCGGGCAGTGTATCTGAGGCCGATGATGACCTTGCTGTATGGGCCGTCGAGCTGGACCCTGCCGCCGTTCACCACCTGGTCGGGCACCACCGAGCCGTCACCCACGATGCCGACCGTCCGGCCCTCGAGGTGATCGAGGCCCGAGACCTCGGCGACCGGATCGCCGCTGTACTGAAGCGCGCAGTCGAGAAACCAGGCATCGGCGACAGTCGCGAACAGGCGGGGCGCCATGCGCTCGACGTAGCGCTTCATCACGCCGCCGACGGTCCGCGCCACGATCAGGTAGACGGCGTCATAATAGCCGCCGCTGCCGTCGGGCTCGGTGATCGAGCAGACGCTCTCCACCGTGCCCTGCGTGATGTGGCGGTGCCAGGCATAGACCTCGTGCTCGCGCATGAAAGTGAAGCCCAGCAGCACGCCGTCGGAGCGCACGCCCCACACGATCTGATAGGGCTCGTACGCCAGCGCCCATTCCTGGATCTGGTACTGCGCCGTCGTGTCGTAGAGCACGTGCTGGGCCAGCACGCTCATGTCGAAGCTCTGGTAGAGATCCTGGATGGCGTCGTAGCGCAGCTCGACGACCCGACTGCCCTTCTCCTTGACGAACAGCAGCGAGTTCTGGGTCCAGATCGGCGGCACGTGGCTCGAGCCGTGCGCGGTCTGGGGCAGCGTGAAGCACGCGGCCGGCGTCAGCGCCGAGGCCGAGGGGCCGGGCCAGCAGCGCCACTCCGCGCCCGACGTCATCAGCATCAGGTTGGTGCCGGCCGGAACCAAATGCCGGATCTCGTTCACCTGCTGGCCCACGATCGTGCGCGTGATCGCGTCGCTGTCCTTGGTCGGCGACGAGACCGCCATGTTGTTGAAGGCGCCGACATCGGAGAACCACAGGGTCTGCGGCAGCGCCGAGGACCCCGCGTACGCCTGGCGCTGGTCGTAATAGGCCGAGCACTGCGGATTGACGGTGACATCGTTGGACAGCACGGGAGCCAGCACCGCGCCGCTGCCCGTGCTGTCGCTGACCGACGCGGTCGGCAGATAGACCGGATAGCTGTTGTAGTAGCCGCTGCCCGGCGCCGTCACGGTGACGGAAGTGATGACACCGCCCGACACCACCGGCGTCAGGATCGCGCCGCCGCCGGAGGGCAGGCCCGGGAAGGCGAGCTGCACCGTCGGGTGGGCGTGATAGCCCGAGCCGCCGGCGGCCACGGTGACCGACCCCACCTGATAGGTGGGCGTCAGGACGGGATTGCCGTCGGAGTCGTAGCCCGTCACCACCGTGCCGCCGTCCGGCGTCCAGTTGAGCCCGAGCGATGCGCCCGATCCCGTGCCGTCGGAGATGACGATCGAAGGGGCGATGAGCCCCTTGCCCGCCGCCACGACGGTGACGCCGGTGATGACCCCGCCGCTCACCGAGGCCGTAAGCTGGACCGAACCGCCGAAGCCGCTCTGGTCGGAGACCGACAGCATGGGCGCCACATAGCCCGTACCGCCGTTGGTCACGGTGACGGAGGCGACCTTGGCGGACGCGAAGGGGTTGCGCTGCTGCGGCGGCGTGTTGCCGACGTCGGGCGCAATGCCGGTGTCGGTGAACGTTACGGTGCCGCCGCTGGCGCCGGCC
>CAIMEE010000588.1 GCA_903839865.1 Enhydrobacter aerosaccus
CTCCCACGCCGCCGATCGGATAAGGCACTCAAAGCCCATCTCTCTCTTGATCCGGAGAAGTGGCCGGCGCCTTACCAGTACGAGAATATTCACATTCTCTTTCCGGATGCCGCCAGAGCTGTCGAACTGGCCCGCGAGGCCGAACGTGCGATCAAGATCGACCGCAACCCCGTCGTCGCGATTCATCGCCTCGAGGACGCGATTCGTCTCGACCAGATCGCTGCGCTCGACGGCGACCTCCTCGTGCAGCGAGCGGCGCTGTATGCAGAGCTGGGCCAGCCCGGTCCGTGGCGGGCTTTGGAGCTCTACCAAATCGGCTTCTCGCTCAGCCGGCTGAAACGCTGGAAAGAAGCCGAGGTCGTCTACGATATCGCGGCGACTTTAGACCGGGGATTCCTGTGGCCGGCGAACAATGTCGCCTGGCTACTTGCGACCGCAGTATCGCCCCGTTCCCACAATGGCCCCAAGTCCGTTGCCGCCGCCGAATGGGCGTGCGCCAACTCGGGCTGGGGATGCTGGAGTTTTCTCGGAACCCTGGCCGCTGCATTCGCTCGGGCGAATGATTTCGAACGGGCCGTTGCCTGGCAGCGCGTGTCTCTTCGGTTGACACCCGAGCCGCAAAGGCACTGTGCCGAGATTGAGCTGGGCGAATTCGAACAGGGACGCCCCTACACCGACAACAAACGGAACGTTTCTGCCGGCGCGGAGATTACGGACGAGGATTTGTCTCAGCTCAACGTTCGCGACCTCCTGCTGAAGGCAAACGAGCTGATTACGGCCGCTAGAACCGTCATTCACTAACGGAGGTTCATCGACCAAGTGCCTATCTCTATTTCCGCCTTGTCCGTGTCGGGGATTTGTTCCCCGCTTGTGCCCCCGGCACGGCCTTCACTCCCGCACTAAAGAGGAAAACAATGGCCGTTCAATCGATCGCCCACCTCGAAAACATCGCATCCCTGCCGACCCGCTTGCTCTATCCGCACCAAGCTGACGGCGTTGCATTCCTGATCTCGAAGAAACGCGCCATCCTCGGCGACGACATGGGTCTCGGCAAGACGCGCCAGGCGATCGTCGCCCTGCAGGCGGCGGTTCCCGAGGGCATCATCCTGGTCGTCTGCCCGGCCTCGCTGAAACTTAACTGGAAACGCGAGATCCTGATGGTGGACCCTAACGCCCGCATCGAGGTCCTGGGCTACGACAAAGCACCGTCCGAAAACCCGCGCTGGGTCATCGTAAACTACGATCTGCTGAGCAAACAGGCCGAACGACTGCACGACATCCGTTGGGCCGGCGTCATCCTCGACGAGGCGCACTTCATCAAGAACGCCAGCGCCCGGACGACGCATTGTTTAAAGCTTCTCGGAGTCCAGGATCAGGCCAAGGCCCCCCTCATCGGTCCGAACTATGTGTTCCTGCTGACCGGAACGCCCATGACGAGTCGTCCACGGGACCTCTTCAATCTGTTGCGCTGCGTCGGCCATCCGGCGGCTCGCAGCTTTCTTTCCTTCGCCAAACGATACTGCGAGGCCTATCGCAACGACTTCGGCTGGGTCACCACGGGCGCGTCGAACCTCGACGAGCTCAATCTCCTGATGAAGGAGATCATGCTCCGGCGAAAGAAGGACGAAGTGCTCGATCTGCCGCCCAAGATCAGGTCCTGGGTCCCGGTCGACATCTCCGCTGCACCGGCAGCGCTA
>CAIMEE010000589.1 GCA_903839865.1 Enhydrobacter aerosaccus
GGGCCGCGACTATCACGACGTGATGAAGACCAAGCTGAAGGCGCTGGGCCGCGTGATCTGGGACACCTACCAGCACGAACTGAAGATCTTCGTCGACACCGCGCCGTTGATGGAAAAGCCTGCCGCACAGGCCGCGGGCCAGGGCTGGCAGGGCAAGCACACCAATCTCGTGTCGCGCGCCTTCGGCTCGTGGCTCTTTCTCGGCGAGCTGCTGCTCTCGGTCGAGCTGCCCTGCGACGCACCCGAAACCGATCACTGCGGCCAGTGCCACGCCTGTCTCGACATCTGCCCGACGAGAGCCTTTCCCGCGCCCTACCGCCTCGATGCGCGGCGCTGCATTTCCTATCTCACCATCGAGCACGAAGGCCCGATCGACGAGGAACTGCGCCCGCTGCTCGGCAACCGCATCTACGGCTGCGACGATTGTCTCGCCGTCTGCCCGTGGAACAAGTTTGCGCAAGCCTCTCGGCAGACCGCGCTCGCCCCCCGGGAAGGTCTCGACGCGCCGGCGCTGGCCGAACTCGCCGCGCTCGACGATGCGGGCTTTCGCGCGCGCTTCGCCGGCACGGCGATCAAGCGAATCGGCCGCGACCGCTTCGTGCGCAATGTCGCCTATGCGCTGGGCAACAGCGGCGCGCCGGCCACGGCGCTGCCTGCGCTTGAACTTTTGGTGAAGGACGATTCCGCGCTGGTGCGCGACGCCGCAGCATGGGCAAAGTCGCGCCTCACCTGAAGAGGTATCGATGAAATCCATCCTCGTGGCCCTGGCCTTCGCGGGCCTCCTCGCCTCCGGCCCCGCATCGGCGCAGACGCTGTCGCCGCAGCAGATCAAAGACCTAGTGGCGAGCCCCGACCGCAGCGCCGCCGATCGCAAGAACGACGAGCGCCGCAAGCCGGTCGAGATGCTCGAGTTCATCGGCGTCAAACCCGGCACCACCGCGCTCGATCTCAGCGCCGCCGGTGGCTACACGACCGAGTTGCTGGCACGTGCCATCGGCCCCGCGGGCAAGGTCTATGGCCAGAGCCGGCCGCGTCCCGCCGGCCAGCCGTCGCCCGCGCCGGCCGCGCCGGAAGGCAATGCCAATCCCTCGGCGACGCCCAGCGCCGCGCCTGCCGTGCCGCCGTCTGCGCCGCGTCCCTCTCCCGTTGCGCTGGCCGAGCGCGACAAGGCCCTGCAGGGCAAGGCCGCGCCGATCGTGCCGGTCGTGCAGCCGTTCGAGGAGCCCGTGCCGGCCGAGGCCGCCGACAACAAGCTCGATCTCGTGACCTTGATGTTCAACTACCACGACCTCGGATTCCTCGGCGTCGACCGCGCCAAGATGAACGCCGCGGTATTCCGTGCGCTCAAGTCCGGCGGCACTTACGTCATCGCCGATCATGCCGGCCGTCCCGGCACCGGCATCTCCGAGTCGGGCACGCTCCATCGCATCGAGGAGGCGTTCCTGCGCAAGGAAGTCGAAGCCGCCGGATTCAAGTTCGCGGCCGGAGGCACCTTCCTTGCCA
>CAIMEE010000590.1 GCA_903839865.1 Enhydrobacter aerosaccus
AGCGGTTCCAGCTGACCGGAACCCGCACTAAGGACAAATCTCCGGAGGGCTTCGTGACGACCTACGAGAACATCCAGATAGAAACCAAAGGCCGCGTCGGCATCATCCGTCTCAACCGGCCGAAGGCGTTGAACGCGCTCTGTGCAGACCTTGTGCGAGAGCTGGGCCACGCGCTCGACGCGTTCGAGCAAGATTCGAACATCGGCTGCATGGTCCTCACTGGAAGCGACAAAGCTTTCGCTGCCGGTGCAGACATCAAGGAGATGAAGGACAAATCCTACCAGGACGTCTTCCTGCAGGACTTCATTACCGTCGGCTGGGAGAAGGTGAGCCAGGTGCGCAAGCCGATCGTGGCCGCGGTCGCGGGCTTCGCGCTGGGGGGCGGGTGCGAGATGGCGATGATGTGCGATTTCATCATTGCAGCCGACAATGCGAAGTTCGGCCAGCCTGAAATCACTCTTGGAACCATTCCAGGCGCCGGCGGCACGCAGCGCCTGCCGCGCTTCGTCGGCAAGTCCAAGGCGATGGATCTCGTGCTGACCGGCCGCATGATGGACGCAGCCGAAGCCGAGCGCTGCGGCCTGGTCAGCCGTGTTGTGCCGCTCGCCTCTCTGATGGACGAAGCGATCGCCACCGCCGAGAAGATCGCCGGCATGTCGCTGCCCGCCACGATGGTCGCCAAGGAAGCCGTCAATCGCGCCTTCGAGACAACCCTGGCCGAGGGCGTGCACTTCGAGCGTCGCACCTTCCATGCTACATTCGGCTTCGATGACCGAAGCGAGGGCATGGCGGCCTTTGCCGAGAAGCGTAAGGCCAGCTGGAAACACCGCTAAATCGAGGCATTTTGGCGGGGTTGACCCGCCGCCATCCGGTTCGTATAAGCGCGCCCTTCCGAGGAACGAGGAATAAATGGCTAATCACAAGTCGGCCGAGAAGCGCGCACGCCAGACCGAGCGCCGCACCGCCGTGAACACCAACCGCCGCAGCCGTCTGCGCGGATCGGTGAAGAAGGTCGAAGAGGCGATCGCCTCCGGCGACAAGAAGGCTGCCATGGCCGCCCTTCGCGCGGCCCAGCCGGACATCCAGCGCGGTGCCAAGGCCCGCGTCGTGGCGCCCAACGCCGCCGCCCGTCGCGTGTCGCGTCTCAATGCGCGCATCAAGGCGATGAGCTGACGAGCAGTCGCTCTCCACTCCACGGTCAACGCCGCTCTCACGAGCGGCGTTTTTCATTTGGGACGCACGGAAAAATCTCGGATCGCTTTTAAAAAAGATTTCGAGTTTTTTTGATCCGCTCCGGTGAAGTTCGTTTGGTTCGGATTTCGGCGAACTTCATACGATTCGCGTTTATCGGAGTGCGACGGAGCGTGGACCCCAGATGTAGGGATGCGTCACGAATCGAAAGCATCGAAGTTCGTGCAAAAAATCGAATCAAGAGCGATGTCAATCGACTCAATCAACGAACTATCTGAATCATGAGTGTTGATCGCGCGCGAAGGATTTGCAGCGCCACGCGAGTCTGTCTAAGAGTCCAATCATCGCGAACGGGGCGTGGGGCAACGGAACGCGGGCCAAGGCGGAGCAGAGGGGCTTCTACTCCGCCGGAAAAACGAAAGAGGGAGAAGCCACAGCAAGCGACACAGGCGACGACGTAAAAGAAGGTAGCGTCTCTTCGAAGAGGGCGCGCATCCCCTGAAGTTTTTCGTCGCGTGTGTCCCGCTGTGCCTCTTCTTACTTTCGATGGCTCGCCGTCTTTGCCCTGCTTCGACGACGAAAAGCGGGGACCATGTCGAAAGACAATTCGATTTCCGGTGCGTACGAAGTGTCTCCCGCGTCCGGCTATGCAGGCGACGTCGCGCCGAAGACAGCCTGGAAAATACTGACCGAGCGGCCGGAAGCGGTGTTGATCGACGTTCGCACGCGCGCCGAATGGAATTTCGTCGGCGTGCCGGATCTCGCCGGCGTCGGCAAGAAGCCGGCCTTGGTCGAATGGCAGATGTTCCCGACCATGCAGCCCAATCCCGATTTCGTGGCCGCGCTCGCGGGCGGCGTCGCTAACAAGGACGCGCCTCTTCTCTTCCTCTGCCGCAGCGGCGCCCGGTCGGCGGCGGCGGCGAAGGCGATGACGGCGGCTGGCTACAGCGCGTGCCTCAATGTCTCCGATGGCTTCGAGGGTCCACTCAACGGCGAGGCCAAGCGCGGGTCGTCGGACGGCTGGAAGGCATCGGGATTGCCGTGGAGGCAGACATGAGTCGTAATCCGACACCAAGCTCGGGCAATCAAGAAGCTAGCTTCAACCAAGACAAGTTTGCGGGGGCCGTAATGAATGACGAAGTGCGGAAAGAGCTGGAAGCGCAATGGCAGCGCGTCTGCGACCGCCTTCGTAAGGAGATCGGCGACAAGGCCTTCAAGACCTGGTTCGGCGAGGTCGAGCAGGGCGAGATGAAGGACGGAAAGCTGCGTCTCTATGCTCCGACGCGATTCGTGCGCGATTGGGTGGCCCGTCATTACGGCGACCGCGTGCTCGCCTATTGGCAGGCCGTGAATGCCGAGGTGAAGCAGGTCGAGGTCAACCTGACGCCGCCGCCGGCACCGCGCCGCGCCAACGAGGTGATCGCCATTCCACCGGTGCCGTCCTCGCAGAACAGTTACCAGCCGCCGATGCCGCGCATGGGCCCGTCGATCGGCCGCGGCACCGACGACCTCTTCCAGGCGCCGGAGGCGCGCTACACGTTCAACAACTTCGTGGTCGGCAAGCCAAACGAATTCGCATACGCCGCCGCGCGCAACATCGCCGAGCAGGACAAGCCGCTGCCCGAGCGCAACCCGCTCTACATCTTCGGCGGCGTCGGCCTCGGCAAGACCCATCTGATGCACGCGATCTGGCACGCCATCCGCGAGCGCGACCCCAAGACCCGGGTGCTCTATCTCACGGCCGAGAACTTCGTGAACCGCTTCATCCAGGCGCTGCGCACCAAGAACACCAACCAGTTCAAGGAGCTTTTCCGCAACGTCGACGTGCTGATGGTGGACGACGTCCAGTTCATCTGCGGCAAGGAAGCGAGCCAGGAGGAGTTCTTCTTCACCTTCAATTCGCTGGTCGAGCAGAACAAGCAGATCGTGCTCTCGTCGGAGAAGCCGCCGTCGGAGCTGCAGGACATCGAGGAGCGCATGCGCTCGCGTCTGGGCAGCGGCCTGGTGGCCGACATCCATTCGTCGACCTACGAGCTGCGTCTCTCCATCCTGCAGACCAAGGCGGAAACCGCACGGGTTCCGGTGCCGATGCAGGTGCTCGAGTTCGTCGCGCACAAGATCAGCACCAACATCCGTGAACTCGAAGGCGCCCTCAACCGCGTCGTCGCGCACGGCCAGATGCTGGGCCGCGAGATCACCGTCGAGATGGCGCAGGACGTGTTGCACGACCTGCTGCGCCAGGCCGACCGCAAAGTCACCGTCGACGAGATCCAGCAGCGGGTCGCTGCGCACTACAACATCAAGCTGGCCGAGATGTCCTCTCCGCGTCGCGCGCGCTCGGTCGCACGGCCGCGCCAGGTGGCGATGTACCTCGCCAAGCAGCTCACCACGCTCAGCCTGCCGCAGATCGGCAAGCGCTTCGGCAACCGCGACCACACCACGGTCATGCATGCCGTGCGCAAGATCGAGGAACTGAAGATTTCCGATCTTTCGATTGCAGAGGACGTGGAGTTTCTCAAGCGTCAGTTGCAGGGCTAGACGCCCGGAACGAAACGAAAATGAACGGCCCCCCAAAGGGCCCGTTTTTCGTTGATCCAGAGGGTCTTAAGAGCCTCAAATTGCGGGCGAAATCGCTTCCGGCGGACCGGCCTTGTGCTATACTCCACGACCGTTCCGCCACGGCCCTCAAAAGCCCGCGAAACGGGGCGTCTGAACCGCTTATTTTGGCCCTCGTTATAGCGACCAAACCATGAAATTGACGATCGAACGGGCAGCTCTCTTGAAGGCGCTGGCCCATGTCCAAAGTGTCGTCGAACGCCGCAACACGATCCCCATCCTGTCCAACGTCCTGCTGACCGCCCAGAAGGGCCGCCTCAGCCTCGCGGCGACCGACATGGACCTCGCCATCACCGAGAGTGTCGAGGCCAACGCCTCCAAGACCGGCTCGACCACCGCTCCGGCCCACACGCTCTACGAGATCGTGCGCAAGCTGCCCGACGGCGCGCAGGTCGAGCTCGAGAGCGCCGCCGACGGCAACAGCCTCACCATTCGCGCCGGCCGCTCGCGCTTCACGCTCCAGTGCCTGCCGCCCGCCGACTTCCCGGCGATGACCGAAGGCGACCTGCCGCACCGCTTCCAGCTGCCAGCGACGGACCTCAAGGGCATCATCGACCGCACGCGCTTTGCCATCTCCAACGAGGAGACGCGCTACTACCTGAACGGCATCTACTTCCATGCCGCAACCTCGGGCGGCACCCAGGTGCTGCGCGGCGTTGCCACCGACGGCCATCGCCTGGCGCGCGTGGAAGTGCCCTTGCCCAAGGGCGCGGGCGACATCCCGGGCGTCATCGTGCCGCGCAAGGCCGTGGGCGAGGTCCGCAAGCTGCTCGACGAGAGCGACGGCTCGGTCGACATCGAACTCAGCGACACGCGTATCCGCTTCGCGTCGGGCAACGTCACCCTGGTCAGCAAGCTGATCGACGGCACCTTCCCGGACTACGAGCGCGTGATCCCGACCGGCAACGACAAGGTGCTGGACGTGCCGTGCAAGGAGTTCGCGCGCGCCGTCGACCGCGTCTCGACAATCTCCACCGAGAAGTCGCGCGCCATCAAGCTCGCGGTCGCCAAGGGCGTGGTGACGCTCTCGGCCACCAGCCCTGACGCCGGCAGTGCCACCGAGGAGATCGAGGTCGAATACAAGTTCGACGCCATCGAGATCGGCTTCAACTCGCGCTACCTTCTCGACATCACCGAGCAGATCACGGGCGCGGACGCCCGCTTCCTGATGGCCGATGCAGGCTCGCCCACCCTGGTGCGCGACGGCTCCGACGAGAGCGCCTTGTACGTCCTCATGCCGATGCGGGTATGAGCGCAGCGGCAACAACCGCCCTTGCCTGTCCTCCCGACGCCGTAACCGGCGCAGCGCCGGCACTTCTCGCCGTGCGCCAGCTTCGGCTGACCGACTTCCGCAACTACCGCCAGCTCCGGCTCGACTGCGACATCAGCCCCGTGGTGCTGGTGGGCGACAACGGTGCGGGCAAAACCAACCTTCTCGAGGCGCTGTCCTTCCTGGCGCCGGGCCGCGGCCTGCGCCGCGCGCGGCTCGACGAAGTGGGCCGCAAGCCGCGCGCCGATGAGTCGACGCCCGTCTGGGCTGTCGCCGCCACGCTCGACACGTCGGACGGACGCCTCGCCATCGGCACGGGCATCGAGCCCGCCAGGAGCGAAGGCGGCCTGCCGCGCCGCGTGGTGCGCATCGACGGCCGCCCCGCCCCGAGCCAGACCGCGCTCGGCCATCACGTCGCCGCCGTCTGGCTGACGCCGCAGCTCGACCGCCTGTTTCTCGACGGCGCCAGCGAACGCCGCCGCTTCCTCGACCGGCTGGTGACGGCGCTGCATCCCGAGCATGCGGGCGATGTCGCGGCCTATGAAAATGCCCAGCGCCAGCGCGCACGCCTGCTGGGCGAAGGAAATCGCGACCCGCACTGGTTCACCGCGCTTGAAGACACCATGGCCCGCCACGGCGTGGCGCTGGCCACCAATCGCGCCGATACCGTGCAGCGCCTCGATGCCGCCGCGCGGCTGGGCGTCGGCCCCTTCCCGCGCGCGGCACTCGCCATGGCGGGCGAAGTCGACGGATGGATCGCCTCGATGGCCGCGATCGATGCCGAGGACCGGCTGCGCGCCGAACTGGCGGCCTCGCGATTGCGCGACGCCGAAGCCGGCACCACATGTGTGGGGCCGCACCGCAGCGACCTGGCCGTGCGTTATCTCGACTTCGACATGCCTGCGGCCGAGGGCTCCACGGGCCAGCAAAAGGCCATCCTCGTGTCGATTGCGCTCGCCCATGCGCGGCTGGTGGCGCTGTCGCGGGGACGGCCGCCGCTGTTGCTGCTCGATGAAATTGCCGCCCATCTCGACGGCGAGCGCCGGGCGGCCCTGTTCGACGAGGTGGTGGCGCTGGGCGTGCAGAGCTGGATGACGGGCACAGATGCGGAGCTTTTCAAGCCGCTGGCCGGACGTGCGCAGATCCTGCGCGTGACCGACGGATCGATCGCGGCGAACTGACTTTTCAAGGACAGAGACCATGAGCGAGAACGAACTGAACCGCGCGACCGCCGGCAATGGCGAGGAATACGATGCCGATTCGATCAAGGTGCTGCGCGGCCTCGATGCCGTCCGCAAGCGCCCCGGCATGTACATCGGCGACACCGACGACGGCACCGGCCTGCACCACATGGTCTACGAGATCGTCGACAACGCGATCGACGAGACCCTGGCGGGCTACTGCGACCGGGTCGACGTCGTGCTGCACGGCGACGGATCGGCCACGGTGCGCGACAACGGCCGCGGCGTGCCGGTCGACATCCACAAGGAAGAAGGCATCTCCGCCGCCAACGTGATCTTCACCCAGCTCCACGCCGGCGGAAAGTTCGACCAGAACTCCTACAAGGTGTCCGGCGGCCTGCACGGCGTGGGCGCGGCGGTGGTGAATGCGCTCAGCTCGCAGCTCGACCTGCGCATCTGGCGCAACGGCAAAGAGTATTTCATGCGCTTCCATCACGGCGAGCCCGAGAAGGACCTCGAGCTGGTGGGCGACGCGCCGGAGGGAAAGCGCGGCACGGAGGTGACCTTCCTGCCATCGAAGGAAACCTTCACCCAGACCGAGTTCGATTTCTCGACTCTGGAGCATCGCCTGCGCGAACTGGCGTTCCTGAACTCCGGCGCCCGCATCGTGATCACCGACGAACGTGCGGCCGAACCCAAGGTCACCGAGCTGTTCTACGAGGGCGGCATCGAGGCCTTCGCCAAGTATCTCGACCGCAACAAGACGGTGCTGCACAACCCGCCGGTCTCGATCCGCGGCGAGAAGGACGGCATTACCGTCGAAGTCGCCATGCAGTGGAACGACAGCTATCACGAGACGATGCTGTGCTTCACCAACAACATCCCGCAGCGTGACGGCGGCACGCATCTGGCAGGCTTCCGCGGCGCGCTCACGCGCACGCTGAACAAGTATGCCGACGAGGGCGGCATGTCGAAGAAGGAGAAGGTGAACATCACCGGCGAGGACATGCGCGAGGGGCTGACCTGCGTGCTGTCGGTCAAGGTGCCTGACCCGAAGTTCTCCTCGCAGACCAAGGACAAGCTGGTCTCGTCCGAAGTGCGGCCCGTGGTCGAGTCGGTGACCGCCGACAAGCTCGGCCAGTGGTTCGAGGAGCACCCGGGCGAGACGCGCAAGATCCTGACCAAGGTGGTCGAGGCGGCGGCGGCGCGTGAGGCCGCCCGCAAGGCGCGCGAACTCACCCGCCGCAAGGGCGCGCTCGACGTGAGCTCGCTGCCCGGCAAGCTGGCCGACTGCCAGGAGCGCGATCCGGCGCTCAGCGAACTCTTCATCGTCGAGGGCGATTCGGCCGGCGGCTCGGCCAAGCAGGGCCGCAATCGCGCCAACCAGGCAATTTTGCCGTTGCGCGGAAAGATCCTGAACGTCGAGCGTGCGCGCTTCGACAAGATGCTGGGATCGGCCGAAATCGGCACGCTCATCACCGCGCTGGGCACCGGCATCGGGCACGACGACTTCAACCTCGAGAAGCTGCGCTACCACAAGATCATCATCATGACCG
>CAIMEE010000591.1 GCA_903839865.1 Enhydrobacter aerosaccus
GGCTGCGACGGCCTTGACCGGACGATAGTCGGTGCCGGTGTAGTACTCGGTGATCCAGACGATCAGCCCGGAGATCGCGAGACCGACCAGCGAGCACCAGAACAGCGACATGCCGGTGAAGGACTTGTCGCCCACGGTCATGACGGTGCCCATGCCGACCAGGCGGTCGGTGACCAGCCAGATGGCCGGGATCGACAGCACGGCGGCCACGATGACACCCTTGTACATCGCCCACATGATGCCGCCGTCGGAACCCAGCTTCACGAAGTAGGTGCCGATGATGGAAGTGATGATGCAGGCGCCGCCGATGGCGAGCGGATAGAGCATCAGCGTCATGACGAGCGCGGGGTTGGCTGCGAAGAAGATCGAGGCCAGGACCATCGTGGCGACGGTCGTCACCGCGTAGGTCTCGAACAGGTCGGCCGCCATGCCGGCGCAATCGCCGACGTTGTCGCCCACGTTGTCGGCGATGGTGGCCGGGTTGCGGGGGTCATCTTCCGGGATACCGGCTTCGACCTTGCCGACCATGTCGCCGCCGACGTCCGCACCCTTGGTGAAGATGCCGCCGCCGAGACGGGCGAAGATCGAGATCAGAGAGGCGCCAAAGCCAAGCGACACGAGCGCGTCGATCATCTCGCGGCTGCCCGGGGCGATGCCCATGTTGAGCAGCACGGCGAAGTAGCCGGTGACGCCCAGCAGCGCGAGGCCTGCCACCAGCATGCCGGTGATGGCGCCTGCCTTGAAAGCGAGGTCGAGGCCCTGCCCCAGGCTCTTCTGCGCTGCGACGGCCGTGCGCACGTTGGCGCGGACCGACACGTTCATGCCGATGAACCCTGTGGCGCCCGAGAGCACCGCACCGATCAGGAAGCCGACCGCGGAAAGCTTGCCCAGCAGGATGAACAGAAGCACGAGGACGACGACGCCCACGATGCCGATGGTGGTGTATTGCCGACGCAGGTAAGCGGCGGCGCCTTCCTGGATCGCCTGAGCGATCTCTTGCATGCGCGGCGTGCCGGCATCTGCGGCCATGACCCGCGAGGCGGTGATCACGCCATAGAGAACGGCGATAACGCCGCAGCCCATGACGGCCCAAAGAACGGTAGACATATTTGGCTAACCTATTGTTTTTATGCCGTTTTCAGCCTGTCGCGCGCAGAGCCTAGTTTCCCCCAACGCGAGGCGGGCGGAAAATGACAGAACCCATGCCTCTCCGCAACACCAGCTCGGGGGCGAAATCCCATCCCCTTCAAGGGCTTGGGCTCACACTCGCGCGGGCGCCCTCAGGCGATAGACGCCGATCACCAGCATGGCGATGCAGACCAGGGCGAAGGCCAGGTAGTTGAGCTGGGCCCAGCCGCCCAGTTCGAGGACGACGCTCGCCATCAGGCTGCCCGTGGCGGTCGTGCCGAAAACCATGAAGTCGTTGAAGGCCTGCGCCTTGCCGCGCTCCGACGGCCGGTAGGTCGTCGTGAGCAGGGTCGTGGCGCCGACGAACAGGAAATTCCAGCCGACTCCGTTCAGGCTCAGCGCGATCCTGAAGTGCCACTCGGTCGTTCCCATCAGGGCGACGGCCACGCCGCCGATCAGCAACGCGATGCCCACCGTCATCATGTTGAAGGTGCCGAAACGCTGGATCAGGTGGCCAGTGAAGAAAGCCGGCACGAACATGCCCATCACATGCGCGAAGATCGTGATCGGCGCCTCGGTCACCGGCAGACCGCACAGCTTGATGGCCAGTGGCGAAGCCGCCATCACGAAGGACATGACGCCGAAAGCGATCATCGAGCCCGCCGCCGCCACCATGTAGGCCGGCTGGGTCACAATTTCCAACAATGGACGTTGCGGGCCAGCGACATCCTCGGCCCTGACCGTCGGGAACTCGATGAAACTCAGGACTGTGAAAACGATCGCATGGATCACGATCACCGAGACAAAGCTCGCCTGGAACATCGGCACCCAGAGATCGGGCGTCCAGCGCGCCAGGGTCGGTCCCAGAATGCCGGCGAAGACACCGCCTGCCGTCACATAGGAGATCGCCTGCGCCCGGAATTTGTGGGGCGCCAGTTCGACTGCAGCAAAGCGATAGAGCTGCATGTTGGCTACGGCATAGCCCAGGATCAGGCCGCCGCAACACATCATCAGGAAGCTGCCGTGAGCGAGGCCGAGCGCCGAGCAGGACGCACCGAACATTCCCGCGAGCGAACCGATGCGGAAGCCGAACCTCCGGCCGCGACGCATCATCAGCATCGATGCCGGGAAGACCGACAGCATGACGCCGAGATGCTGCATGGTGACCGGCAGATTCGCCCAGATGCGCATATCCGGGGACACGATTGTCAGCACCGCAAGCGCCGACGAGGCGAACATCAGCGTGTTGCTGCCTTGCGTCAGAGCCTGGCAGAAGCCAAGCAAACCAATGTTGCGCATCGCGCGGCGCGGGATGCGCGTTTCCGCCGCCGGCG
The DNA here is from genome assembly GCA_903839865.1 of Enhydrobacter aerosaccus. GTDB lineage: Bacteria > Pseudomonadota > Alphaproteobacteria > Reyranellales > Reyranellaceae > Reyranella > Reyranella aerosaccus_A. The sequence goes on from CAIMEE010000591.1 coordinate 2,463, forward strand.
TTTCCTCGACCTTTATTGTTCCGTCCATTGGGCGCACAACATAGTCCCCGGCCCCCGACCAGACTACCCCTAGAAGTGGACGTAGCCCCTGCGCGGCGTGCGGACCTCGCGCCCCGCGATCGTGAGATGAACGCCTGCTCCGCTTGCAAAACGTCCGATCTGCGTGATTTTTAAGCCGATCGCCTTGGCGGCCGCGTGCAGTGCAGCGCGTTTGCGCGGAGATACCGCCATGACGAGCTCGTAATCGTCTCCGCCACCCAACACGTTTGCCCAAAGGGGCGCGCTTGCCGCGACGACAACGCGTGCCGCCGCTGACAGCGGCACTCTTTCTCGTTCGATATGCACCGCGAGATGCGACGCATCGGCAATGTGACCCACGTCAGCCAGCAATCCATCCGAGACGTCGGCGGTGGCGTGCGCGATGCCCACAAGCCGCGGTCCCAGCGTGGTACGCGGCTGCGGCAAACGATAGCGGCGCTCGAGGGAGGCATTCTTCATCTTGCCTCGCGCAGCCAGCAGTCCGAGAGCGGCGTCACCGATCGTGCCGCTCACCCAAAGTTCGTCTCCCGCTTTCGCGCCGTCACGCCCGAGGCCTCTGTTGCGCGCGACGTGGCCGAACGCCGTGATCGAGATAGTGGTCGGACCAGGTGTCGACGTCGTGTCACCGCCCGACAGGGCGAGCCCATAGCGGCGCTGGTCGGCCGCCAGGCCGCGCGCGAAGCCCGCGATCCAGTGCTCCGTCCAGTTCGGGCCGAGCGACAATGCAAGCTGATAGCTGAAAGGCGCGGCACCTCCCGCGGCGAGATCGGACAGGCACACCCGCAATGCCTTGGCGGCCACGATCTCCGGCTTCTCGTCGGCCAGAAAGTGCACGCCTGCGACCACGGTGTCGGTCTTCACGACGAGGTCGTAGCGCGGATCGGGTGACAGGAACGCGTTGTCGCTCTTGAGGCCGCGTGCGCCTCGAAATCCCTTGGCCAGCGGCGCGAAATAGCGGGCGATCAGCTCGAACTCGCCGGGGCGCCCACGGCGGGTCATTGCGGGTTAGCGCACGAAGTCGGCCGGCCGCGCCTCGTGCGCCACGCGGTCGAGCACCGAGTTGATGAACGTCGCCTCGCCCTTGTCGTAGAAGGCATGCGCGATCTCGACATATTCGTTGATCGCCACCCGCGGCGGCACGTCCTTGCGGTGAATCAGCTCGTAGGCGCCCGCCAGAAGGATTGCGCGCACCAGCCGATCGACCCGCGCCCAGGTCCAGTCCTTGGCCAGCGCGCCGGTCACGGTCGCCTCGAGCTCTTCATTGTGCGCGACGGTTCCCTCGACCACGTCCCTGAACAGTGGCTTGTCGGCATCGCGGCGCATGCCGGCCTCGCCGACCTCGCCTGTCCGGACGGTCAGGAACTGGTCGACGATCGCCGACGGCTCGTCCTGGCCCTCCTGCCACTGATAGAGCGCCTGCACGGCAGCGAGCCGCGCGGATTGCCGGCGGCTGGGAGGCTTCGGAGAGTCGCTCATTTCTTCTTCCAGCGACGGCCGAGCGCCACCATGGCGAGGCAGGCGTGCGCGGCGTCTCCGCCCTTGTCGCCGCGATCCGTGGCGGCACGCGCCCAGGCCTGGTCAGCATTGTTCACGGTCACGATGCCGTAACCGATCGCGAGCTTGTGATTCACGGACAGATCCATCAATGCCCGCGCACTCTCGCCGCAGACGTAGTCGTAATGCGTGGTCTCGCCGCGGATAACGCAGCCCAGGGCAAGATAGCCATCGTACTTGCGGCCCTTCTTGGCGGCCGCGAGCGCGATAGCTCCCGGGATCTCGAACGCTCCTGGCACCGTGATGCGCTCCGCAGTGGCGCCATTCTTCTTGATCTCGCGTTCGGCGCCCGCGATCAGGGCGTCGGCGACCTCGGGATAGTAGCGCGACTCGACGATGAGAATGCGCGCGCCTTTCACACCAGCGACGGCGGGCCGCACCGTCGGATTTTCCGTACGCGTCGACATGGCTTTACTTGGCTGGCCGGCCGGGAACCGGCTTCTGGCTGACGATCTTGAGGCCGAAGCCCTCGAGGCCGACGACGCTCTTCTTGCTGTTCGACAGCAGGACCATTTCCTTCACGCCGAGATCAATCAGGATCTGGGCGCCGACGCCGTAGTCGCGCAACTCGCCGCTCGACATCTCGATGTCCTCGCCGGCGCGACGGCGCTGCTCGGTCAGCATGATCGTGGCCGGCTCGCGGATCAGCACGATCACCCCACGGCCTTCCTTCGAGATCTCCTGCATCGAGGCCTCGATCTCCCCGCCGCGACCGTGATCGCGCTGGCCCAGCGCATCGGTGAAGATGTTGACGGCATGCATGCGCACCATGATCGGGCCACCCGCCGCCGTCGGATCGCCCTTCACCAGCGCAATGTGCTGGGCCTTCGTCACCTTGTTCAGGTACACGACGCAGCGGAACTCGCCGCCATAGATGCTGTTGATCGTGTTCTCGCTCAGGCGGCGCACGATCGAGTCGTAGCGACGGCGATAGGCGATCAGGTCGGCGATGGTGCCGATCTTGAGGGCGTGACGCTGGGCGAAGGTGATGAGATCGTTGCGACGGGCCATCGAGCCGTCGTCGTTCATGATCTCGCAGATCACGCCGGCGGGCGTGAGACCGGCGAGACGCGCGAGGTCGACCGCAGCTTCGGTATGACCGGTACGCTCGAGCGTGCCGCCGTCGCGCGCAACCAGCGGGAACACATGCCCCGGCGTCACGATATCCGACGGACCGCAGGAGGGGTCGATCGCCACGGCGACGGTGCGCGCCCGGTCGGCGGCCGAGATGCCGGTGGTTACGCCCTCGCGGGCTTCGATGGACACCGTGAACGCCGTCTGGTGACGTCCGCCGTTGTGCTGGGCCATCAGCGGCAAGGCGAGCTGTTCGACCCGCTCACGGGTGAGTGCGAGGCAGATCAGGCCGCGCGCATGCTTGGCCATGAAGTTGATCGCTTCCGGCGTGGCGCACTGCGCGGGGATCACGAGGTCGCCCTCGTTCTCTCGATCCTCGTCATCGACCAGGATGAACATCCGGCCCTTGCGAGCTTCCTCGATGATGTCCTCGGCGGCGGCCTTCACTTCGGAGAAGGTGACCCGCCAAGCGTCCTTTTCGAGCGCGCTCATGATTTTTCGTGCTCCAACAATCGTGCAACGTAACGCGCGAGCATGTCGACCTCAAGGTTGACCGCTTGGCCCACGTGGGCCTGCCCCAAGGTAGTTACCGCCTGGGTATGTGAAATAATATTGACGCCAAAGCGATTTCCCTCGACCTCGTTCACGGTGAGCGAGATCCCGTCGATCGCCACGGAGCCCTTGGATGCAATGAAACGGGCAAGTTCAGGCGGTGCCTCGAAGACGAAACGCACGCTGCCGCCCTCGGGCGTCATCGACACGATCTTCCCCATTCCGTCCACATGGCCGTAAACCAGGTGGCCGCCCAGTTCGTCTCCAAGCTTCAGCGAAAGCTCGAGGTTGAGGCGGGTGCCCACTTTCCAGCTGCCGAGATGGGTCTTGTCGAGCGTCTCGCCCGAAGCCTCGACCGCGAACCAGTCCGGGCCCTTTTCAATCACCGTGAGGCAGCACCCCGAATGCGCGATCGACGCCCCCATCGGGATCGGCGCCAAATCGTGCTTTGTCTGGACAACGAAGCGGCGGTCGCCTCTGCTGCCGCCCGGAGTGACTGAGAGGATCTTGCCGACGTCGGTGACGATACCCGTAAACATATCTCTACCTAAGAGGCCTTGCGCCAGGTTTCCAGCGTGTCGCCTCCGATGGCGCGGCTCGACACCAATGTAAACCGGGGCGCGAAATCGAGTCCGTCGATGCCCAGGGCCGCGACCGCAGAGCGGCTGTCGGCGCCCAGGAACAAGCCCGCACGATAACTGCTGACCCGGTCGATCACACCCGCCCTCAGGAAGGCCGCCGCGATCGTCCCGCCGCCTTCGACCACGACGCGGGTCAAGCCACGCGCTCCAAGCGCCCGCGCGGCAGCCGCGATATCGACCCGGCCCTGCGGTGTTGCTTCGACTTCGATGATCTCGACACCCTTCGCCAGCAGCAAGTCGCGTGCCGCCTTGGGCGCAGCCTGCGTGCAGATCAGCCATGTCGGCGTTGCGCGCGCGGATTGGGCCAGCCTCGACGACGGCGACAGACGCGCTTTCGTATCGAGCACGATCCGCACCGGCGAGTACCGCTCGAGACCCGGCAGGCGGCAGGTCAGGTCGGGATCGTCGGCGCCCGCGGTGTTCGAGCCCACGAGGATTGCATCGTGCGTCGCACGCAGGCTGTGACCGTGGAGGCGCGCCTCGGCACTTGTGATCCATTTGCTCTGGCCCAGTGCCGTCGCCGTATGTCCATCGAGCGAGGCCGCGATCTTGAGATGGAACAGCGGTCGGCCTTCCCTTACGCGCAACAGGAAGCCCGCGTTGATCTCGGCCGCTTCGCTGGCGCCCTCGCCCACTTCGACGGCAATGCCGGCGGCTTCGAGTTTCGCATGGCCGCGCCCATCGACCTCCGGATAGGGATCCGCCATCGCGGACACCACGCGTGTCACTCCGGCCGCGATCAGTGCGTCGGCGCAAGGCGGCGCCTTGCCGGTGTGGGAACAGGGCTCGAGCGTGACATAGGCCGTGGCGCCCTTCAGCGACTCGGTGGCGTGCGCGATGGCATCGGTCTCGGCGTGCGGCCGGCCGCCGTCCCGCGTACGACCACGCGCGATCACGCGGCCGTCGCGCACGATCACGCATCCCACGGCGGGGTTGGGCCAGGTCCGGCCCAGCGACCGTCGCGCCAGCGCGAGCGCTGCGCGCATCATCGCATCAGTCCTTGAGCGTCGCGGTCTCCGCGAGGTCCGAGATGAACTCCTCGAAGTCCCGCGCCTCGCGGAAATTGCGATAGACCGAGGCGAAACGCACGTAGGCCACTGGATCCAGCGCCCGCAGCGCGTCCATCACCAGTTCGCCGATCTGCGTTGACGGAATCTCGCTCTCGCCGGAGCTCTCGAGACGGCGCACGATGCCGTTCACGACCCTCTCGACCCGCTCGGGATCGACTGGGCGCTTGCGCACCGCGACCGAGATCGAGCGCTGGAGTTTGTCGCGATCGAACTGCGCGCGCTGGCCGTTCTTCTTGACCACCGTGAGCTCGCGCAACTGCACGCGCTCGAAGGTGGTGAAGCGCGAGCCGCAGGACGGGCAGTAACGCCGGCGCCGGATCGCGGAATTGTCGTCGGTCGGCCGCGAGTCCTTAACCTGGGTATCCTCGTGACCGCAGAATGGGCAGCGCATCTATGTCCCCTTTGTCTCTTTAGCGCTCGATAGGTGGCGCTCAATCAGTCGCGATAGATCGGAAAGCGTGCACACAACGCATGAACCTTGGCCCGCACCTGTATCTCGACCTGTGCGTCGCCGTCCGGACCGTTCTTGGCGATACCGTCGAGCACGTCGGCGATCAGGTGGCCGACCTGCCGGAACTCCACCACGCCGAAGCCGCGCGTCGTGCCTGCCGGCGAGCCGAGCCGCACGCCCGAGGTGATCGTGAACTTCTCAGGATCACCCGGAATGCTGTTCTTGTTGACGGTGATACCGGCACGATCGAGCACCTTCTCGGCCGACACACCAGTCGCCTTTTTCGGACGCAGGTCGACCAGCATCACGTGGCTGTCAGTGCCGCCCGAGATGATCCGCAGGCCGCGCTCGGTCAGCGCCGCGGCGAGCGCGCGCGCATTGTCGATCGTGGCCTGCGCGTAAGCCTTGAACTCGGGCCGCAACGCCTCGTTAAAGGCAACGGCCTTGGCCGCGATGATGTGCATCAGCGGGCCGCCCTGCAGGCCAGGGAACACAGCAGAGTTGATCTTCTTCCCGATCTCCGGATCGTTCGACAGGATCATGCCTCCGCGCGGACCGCGCAGCGTCTTGTGCGTCGTCGTCGTGACGACATGGGCATGCGGCAGCGGGCTGGGATAGGCACCGCCCGCGACCAGGCCCGCGTAGTGCGCCATGTCGACCATGAAGAAGGCGCCGATCTCGTCGGCCATCTTGCGGAAGCGCGCCCAGTCGATCTGGCGCGAGTAGGCGGACGCGCCGGCGATGATCAACTTGGGCTTCTCGCGGCGCGCGACTTCCTCCATCTGCTCGTAGTCGATCAGATGGGTGTCGGGCTTCACGCCATACGACGTGACCTTGAACCACTTGCCGGACTGGTTGGCGGGCGAGCCATGTGTCAGGTGTCCACCCTGGTCGAGCGCCATGCCGAGGAACGTATCGCCCGGCTTGAGCAGCGCCATGAACACGGCCTGGTTGGCCTGCGCACCGGAGTGCGGCTGCACGTTGGCGAAGGAGCAGTTGAACAGCTTGCAGGCGCGGTCGATCGCGAGCTGCTCGGCCTTGTCGACTTCCTCGCAGCCGCCGTAGTAGCGGCGACCGGGATAGCCCTCGGCGTATTTGTTGGTGAGCACCGA
>CAIMEE010000592.1 GCA_903839865.1 Enhydrobacter aerosaccus
CCTCGCCGATCGAGGCGGCGAAGTCGCGGCCCGGCTCGCTGCCGCCCGCCTGCACCAGCACCGGCCCGCCCTGCGGCGGGCGCGGCATGCCGAGCGGGCCGTCGACCGAGAAGAATTCGCTGCGATACATCGGCGCCTTGATGCGCGCGGGCTCGGCGGCCGTGGCGCCATCCTCCCAGCTGTCCCACAGCGCCTTGCAGGCATCGACGAACGACTGGGCGCGCTGGTAGCGGAGGCTCTTCTCCATCGCCTCGCTGCGGCTGAAGTTGAGCGCGGCCTTCTCGTCGAGCGTCGTCACCACGTTCCAGCCGGCACGGCCGCCGCTCAGGTGATCGAGCGTGGCGAACTTGGCCGCGATCATGGCGGGCTCGTTGTAGGTCGTGGACAGCGTCGCCACGAGGCCGATGCGGTTCGTCACCGACGCGACGGCGGAAACGATCGAGACCGGGTCGAGGTTGTTGATCGCGATCTCGCCGACCACGCGGCCCTCTCGCTCGCGGGCATTGAGTGCGTCGCCCACGAAGAACAGGTCGAACTTGCCGCGCTCGGCGAGGCGGCCGTTCTCGAGATAGTAGTCGAGCTCGGTGATGCGCTCGGCCTTCATGTCGGGATGACGCCACGCGGCGATGTGATGGCCGCCCGGATAGATGAAGACGCCGAGGTGGAGTTGACGGGTCATTGGGCTACTCAGGCGGCCGCGAACTGGCTGCGGGGACGCGCGAGGCCCAGGTGCTCGCGCAAGGTCTTGCCGGCATAAGCTGGCGGGCGCAGGCCGCGCGCGCGCAGCAGCGGCACCACCTCGTCGGCGAACGCCTCGAGATCGGCGGTCACAACGTCGATGCCGTCGCACAACGGCAGGCGTTCGGCCAGTTGCGCCGCGAACGTCTCGGGCTTGCCGGTGAAGGGCAGCGTCGCGAGCAGGCGCGGACGGTCGCCGATAGCCTGCCGGATCGCGGCGAGGTCGGAAGACTCGGGCGCAATGAACAGATCGGCGCTCTCCCGCGCGAGAGCCAGTCCTTCTGGCGTCGCGTCGCGCAGGATCACCGGCGGGTTGCCCTGCAGCGGCCGCGGCGCGTTGAGCGGTCCGCGCACGGTGAAGAAGGCCCCGGCGTGGTTGATCGGATGCACGACGTCCGGATTGGAGAAGCGGCCATTGGGCTTGTCGAGCAGGATCGCCTCGTCTTCCCAGCTGTCCCACAGCTTGCGCGCGACGGCGATGCACTCGGCCGCGCGCGCGCAGCGCTCGGCCGGCGTGCGCTTGGGGGCATGGCCGAAGTCGCCCGGGCGGAGCGCGCCGGTCGCGGCGATCAAAGCGCTGCGGCCCGCGGTCAGGCGGTCGGCGGCGGCGAAGGAGCGCGCGATGTTGAACGGCTCGGCGTGGTCGATCTCGATGGCGCCGGCCAAGCCGATGCGTGTGCTGCATTCGGCAAGCGCCACGATCAGCGGGATCGGATCGAGGTTGAACGCGCTGGAGGGGCCCCACTGTCCGTCGAACAGGATCGCGTCGAGACCGCCGCGTTCGGCCGCGCGCACAAGGCTGCGGAACCACGGAAGCGACGGCGCAGGCAGCGTCTTGCTGCCCGGCGGCGAGACGGTGAGGATCATGACCTTAAGCGGCGGCGTGCGCGTTGGCGGGACGCACGAGGCCCAGGTGATCGCGCAGGGTGGTGCCGGTGTACTGCGTGCGGAACATGCCGCGGCGCTGCAGTTCCGGCACGACGAGGTTGACGAAATCCTCGAGCCCGTCGGGCAGGGTCGAGAACTGCATCATGAAGCCGTCGGTGGCCTCCATTTCGATCCACTGTTCCATCACGTCGACGATCTGCTTGGGCGTGCCCTTGATCGTCTTGCGGCCGCGCTCGTAGCGCAGGTAGAGCTGCCGCAGGGTCGGATTCTCCTCGCGGATGATCTTCATGATGCCGTCGAAGAACGCCTTGTGCAGGTTGGCGCTCTTGGGCAGCCGGCTCTCGGGGATCGGCTCGTCGAGCGGCAGGTCGGAGAGATCGGCCTCGAGGTCGGTGCCGAGGCGGAAGCGGCCGACGTCGGGATGGATCATCTCCTGCAGTGCCTGGTATTTGTCCTCGGCCTCCTGCTGGCTGCTGCCGATGACGACCGGCAGGCCCGCGAGGATCTTGAGCTGGTCGGGATGGCGGCCGTACTTGGCGAGGCGCCCCTTGAGTTCGTCGTAGCCGCGCTTGGCGTCCTGGGGATTGGAGGCGCTGGCGAAAACGATCTCGGCAGTGCGCGCGGCGAGTTCCAGCCCGGTGTCGGAGGCGCCGGCCTGGATGATCACCGGCTTGCCCTGCGGCGAGCGCGCGACGTTGAGCGCGCCGTCGACCTTGAAGAACTTGCCTTCGTGATGGACGGGATGCTGGCGCGCGGGATCGAAGAAGAGACCGCTGCTGCGGTCGTGGATGAAGGCGTCGTCGTCCCACGAGTCCCAGAGCTTGTTCACCACGTCGACGAACTCGCCGGCCTTCTCGTAGCGCAGCGCATGCGGCGGCAGGGTCGCGTGGCCGAAGTTGCGCGCGGCATAGTCGTTGGCCGAGGTGACGACGTTCCAGGCGGCGCGGCCATGCGAGATATGATCGAGCGAGGAGAACTGGCGCGCGACGTTGTAGGGCTCGGAGAAGCTGGTGGAGACCGTGCCGCCCAGGCCGATGTGCGTCGTGGCGCCGGCCAGGGCCGTGAGGAGCGTCACCGGCTCCAGCACGTTCATGAACATCGGGAAGCGGCTCCAGGCGTGGAGGTTGTCGGTGCGCGCGGCCGGCGTGTCGGCGATGAAGAAGAGGTCGAACAGCCCGCGCTCGGCGGTCTGGGCGAGGCGGCGATAGTGGTCGATGTCGGTCGACCCGGCGGCGTTCGCCTTGGGATGCAGCCACGAGGCGGGATGCCCGCCCGAGGCGCCGCCGATCAGCATGGCCAGCGAAATCTGTTTGTTCTTACTCACGCGTTTAGCTCCTCACACCCGTCATGATGCTGCCCCGACTTCCCGATGTCCATCAACCGAAGCGGGCGAGCGGCGTCATCCTGCTGCTGTCGTCCTCGCCGATCACGATTTCGCCGCCGGCGACCAGCCAGGCGTGCGCCATCAGTTCCTCGCGCGGGCCCTTGGCGGCGCCGATGTGCAGGGCGGAGCCCTGGCCACGCCGGGCGAGCATCGCCTTGCACGCCATGGCCTGCGGCAGGCACACGGCGTTCCACGGAACGTTGCGCGCGGCGATTTCGACCGCCTGCCGTACGGTCGCGATCTGCACCGCATCGCGCTGCGGCTCATCGGGCGAACGCTCGAGCCACGGCACGATGCGTCGGAAGGGAATCACCAGGATCGCCAGGCGGGCGAGCGCGAGAAAAAGTGCCGCCTCCACGAGAAGCAGAAGTTGTGCGCCGCGCATGCCGCGGAGCAGGCCCAGTTTGCGGAACGCCCGCACAAAATTCTCCTTCGCTGGAGGGCGCGACCATCGTGGTCTTGCCCGGGTCCATTAAACAAATGGCAATTTAATGGAAAGCCGTCCCGACGCCGGCAATCGAGGATATTGCGATATACGCAACACAATGTCAAGCACTCTTTGCGTCGCTCCAGTCACTCCAGCGCTCGAGCAGATCGACCATCGGCCCGGGGTCGGCGCCGAGGCAGGTGAGGATCCAGTCGCCGCCGGCATCGCCGCCCAGGATCACCGGCCCGCGGGGCGCCACGATGATCTCCCAGCTCGCCAGCGCGAGTCCGGGCACCAGCGCCATGGCGCGCCGCGCGGCCGCGGCGGCTTCCGCGAAGCCCGTTACCCGTCGCCCGGCCAGCGGTGCGCCGTTCCACCAGGCGTGCGCGAAGCGCCGCCCGGGCTGGGCGAACCAAAGGCCCTCCCGCAGCACGCCGGTTCCGAGATCGATGGGCACGCGCAGATGGCCGCGCCTGAAGTTGTGCGGCTCGTTCGGCACGGGCACGGCGAGGAAGGCCGAGTACAGGAACGGCGCACCGCCTGGCTCGCGGGCCGTGGTGAGGCACAGCACCGGCGCGGCGCCGTCGGACGCGAGGTCGGAAAGGCGCGCGTCGGCGCGCAGATGCTCCTGTATCAGGAAGTCGTCGTCGCGCGCGAGGGCGGCGGCACGGGCCGCATCGGCACTGTCGATGGCGAAGCCGTCGCGCCCGCCCGGGCTGTGGCGTGACCGCACGAACAGCAGCCCCGACGGCACGCGGGAGAGATCGACGATGCCGCCCTGCCGCACGATCGCATGCGTGAGAGGTATCGCGAGGCCGCTGTGCGCGAGCAGGGCGTCGGTCGCTTCCCTGTCGGCCAGCCGGCGATGCGCCCGCGGCTCGCCCAGGCTCGCGAGCACGAGGCGCGCCGAACGGCGCGGCAGCGGGTGCGGTCCGCCGAAGATTTCCCGCCAGACATGGGCCTCGTCGGCCTCGGCCCCCGTGGCGAGGCAATCGGCGAGCAGGCGCCGTGCGGCGCGATCGTCGATTTCGGCAGCCCGCAGGAAGGCCTGGACGCGCCAGTAGGCGGCGGCGATTGAGCCGATGCGTGTCGCCGCGATCGCCGCTCCGCGCAGGACCCACGGCACCTTTTGCCAGAAGCGCGCCGCGCCGCGGGCGCGCAGGCGGGCGAATCGCGCGTCGGTGGGCGCCGCGAATCCCTGTCCGTCGTATGGCAAGCGCGGCCGTAGGTTCGCGGCCGACATTAGGGCGGCAGGAGCTGGTCGGTCATCGCGATCCAGACCTCGCATCCCTGCTCGAAGGAGAGCTTGTAATGCTCGCGTATGCGGCCCCAGCATTCGTAGTCGGTCAGCGCCTCGAGCGCGATGAGCGTCGCGTCGCGCTTCCATTGCGACAGGGTCGACAGCTCGGGCTCGTACATCAGCCTCAGGCGCGCCCGCGACATCTCGCGCACGATCGACATCCGGATTTGCAGCGCCTCCTTCGTACCGATGCTTGCCCGCGTCAGTACACGCCACAGCGGCAGCCAGTTCTCGCAGTTGGTGGCGCGCACGCGGACCTGAAAGGCGATGCGTGTCGCGCGGTCCTTGCTGGGCGTGTCGCCGACCGGCGTCGACAGGCCCTGTTGCAGCACATAATCGAACGAAGCAGAGGCCAGTTCCTTGAAGTCCGAGAAGCGCTCGAACACCGACCGGGTCGAGCAGCCCGCGCGTTTGGCGAGCGCCTTCGCCGTCGGTACTTCCTCCCTTTCCCGTATGAGCGTCAGGAAGGCATCGACGATCGCGGCCCGGGTCCGGAGAGTGCGGGCATGCCGGCCGTCGGGCTTCAGCCTGTCGCCCTTCACGCGCACGGGACGCCGCTTCCCGACCTTGTCCTTAGCCTTGCTGTCGCCCTGACGCGCCACTGTTCCAGACCTCCGCCTATTTCACAGCGTGGCATACCCCTTGCTGCATGTCGCCCCAGCAGGAGGGACGGCCATGCCCAGAGCGTCGAAGAAGATGAAGCTGATGGCCTACGTCAAGACCGGGCCGACGGCGACCCATAACGGCGCCTGGAAGCATCCCGCGTCCGAACTGGGCGACATCTTCCTGCCCGAGCGCTACGAGCATCTGGCCAAGGTGCTGGAAGCGGGCTTCTTCGACGGCTGCTTCTTTGCCGACACTTTGGGCCTGCCTGACATCTACAAGGGCAGTTTCGACACCTACCTGCATTACGGCGGCCAGCTCTCCTACCTCGATCCGGTCACGGTCCTGCCGATCATGGCGCGGGTGACGAAGCACCTGGGCCTCGGCGCCACGCTCTCGACCACCTTCCATCATCCCTATCACCTGGCGCGCCTGCTCGCGTCGATCGACCATCTGTCGGCGGGCCGCGCCTGCTGGAACGTCGTCACCTCCACGACCGACTTCGAGGCGCGCAACTTCGGCATGAAGGATCTTCCGGCCAAGGACGATCGCTACGCGCGCGGCGACGAGGTCGTCGAGGCGTGCTGCGCGCTCTGGGACTGCTGGGAAGAGGGCGCGATGATCATGGACAAGGAAGAAGGCCTGTTCATCGATCCGGGCAAGGTCCGTTACGCCCACTACAAGGGCGAGCACGTCAGCACGCGCGGCCCGCTCACCATCCCGCGCTCGCCGCAAGGGCGGCCGGTGCTGATGCAGGCCGGCTCCTCGCCGCGTGGCCGCGAGTTCGCCGCGCGCTGGGGCGAGGCGATCTTTGCGTCGGCCGCCGACACTGCGAACCACGTGAAGCTCTACACCGACATCAAGACGCGCATGGACAAGTACGACCGTCCGCCCGAGCACTGCCAGGTGCTGGCGGCGATGAACGTGGTCGTGGGTGAGACCGACGCGATCGCGCAGGAGAAGGCGGACTATCTCAACTCGTTGCTCAGTCCGGAACTCACGATGGCGACCAATTCGGCCATGATGGGGGCCGACATCAGCAAGGCCAAGGACGAGAAGGAATTCTTCAAGGCCGCCGGTCACCAGGGCCATGGCGGCAGCGTCGACAAGGTTTTGCAGATCATGGAGAAAGAGAAGATCTCCTTCGCCGAGGCCGCGCGCCGGCCGCGCGGCATGGTCGTGGGCTCGCCCACCACCATTGCCGACCACATGCAGGAAATGTTCGAGGCGGGCGGCAGCGACGGCTTCGTGCTGATGCCCAACCTCTCTCCGATCATGTTCGAGGAATTCGGCCGCATGGTCGTGCCCGAGCTGCAGCGGCGCGGCCTGTTCCGCACCCAATACACCGGCAAGACGATGCGAGAGAACCTGCGTAGCTGACGGAGGGCGTGATGAACGAACGCGATCTGCGGGGCCTCATAGGGCAAGTGAAAACGGGCGGCCTGTCGCGCCGCGGCTTCATCCAGCGCCTCGCGGCAGTGGGGATTGCGGCACCCGCGGCCTCGCAGCTCCTGGTCGCGGGCGGTGTGGCGATGGCGCAGTCGTCGTCGATCTACAAACCCACCAGGCGCGGCGGCGGCGGTTCGCTGAAGATCCTGCTGTGGCAGGCGCCGACCCTGCTCAACCCGCACTTCGCGGGCGGCAACACCAACCGCGAGTCCTCGCGCATCTTCTTCGAGCCGCTGGCGGGATGGGACAGGGACGGCAACCTGCGGCCCATGCTGGCGACGCAGATCCCTGGCCGCGAGGACGGCACGCTCGCCGCCGATGGAAAATCGGTGGTGTGGAAGCTGAAGCAGGGCGTGAAGTGGCACGACGGCCGCCCGTTCACGGCCGACGACGTCGTGTTCACCTGGGAGTATGCGAAGGATCCCGCGACCACCACGATCACGACGGCCACCTACCGCGACATCTTGGTCGAGAAGATCGACGACTACACCGTGATCGTGAAGTTCGCCGAGCCGACGCCATTCTGGGCCCAGGCCTTCGTGGGCTCCAACGACATGATCCTGCCCAAGCATTGCTTCAAGGATTACGTCGGTGCCAACTCGCGTGACGCGCCGGCCAACCTGATGCCGATCGGCACCGGCCCCTACAAGTGCACCGGCTTCAAGCCGGGCGACAGCATCACCGGCGTGCTGAACGACAGCTATCATCTCGAGAACCGGCCGTACTTCGACAGTATCTACGTCAAGGGCGGCGGCGATGCGGTCTCCGCGGCACGCGCGGTGCTGCAGACCGGCGAGTACGACTTCGCCTGGAACCTGCAGATCGAGGACGAGATCCTGACGCGCCTCGAGAAGGGCGGGAAGGGCAGGGTCACCATCACCAACGGCGGCGGCATCGAGCATATCCGCCTGCAGAGCGCCGACCCGTGGACCGAGGTCGACGGCGAACGGTCGAACGTGAAGACCAAGAATCCGATCCTGTCGGATACGTCGGTGCGCCAGGCGCTGGCGCTGCTGGTCGACAAGGCTTCGATCGAGAAGCACATCTACGGCCGCACCGGCCAGGCGACCGCGAACTACATCGACTATCCCGAGCGCTTCCGTTCGAAGGCCACGAAGTTCGAGTTCAACGTCGACAAGGCCGCGGCTCTCCTGGAGAAGGGGGGCTGGATCAAGGGTCCCGACGGCGTGCGGGTGAAGGACGGCAGGAAGCTCAAGATCGGCTTCCAGACCTCGATCAACCAGCCGCGCCAGAAGACCCAGGCGATCGTGAAGCAGGCCTGCCAGAAGGCCGGCATCGAGATGGAATTGAAGACGATCGTGTCGTCGGTCTACTTCTCGTCGGACGTCGCCAACCCCGACACCAGCGGCAAGTTCTACAACGACCTCGAGATGCACACCTCCTACTCGGGCGCCGATCCCGAGATCTTCCTGCGCACTTTCGTCTCTTGGGACGTGGCGCAGAAGGAGAACAAGTGGTCGGGCCGCAACAGCACGCGCTGGCAGAGCAAGGAATACGACGAGATCTTCAAGGCCGCGACCACCGAGCTCGATCCGGTGAAGCGGGCGGGCATGCTGATCAAGTGCAACGAGATGATCGTGAACGAGCAGGTCGTGATCCCCGTCGTCTCCCGCCCCGACGTCGCGGCCCTGAAGGACAAGCTCGTCTGCGACCTCTCCGGCTGGGACAGCAACACCTGGGACCTCGGGAGCTGGTACCTCGACAGCTGATGGAGCCAGGGCGGCCGCGCTCGCGCTGCAGAACAGGTCTGCTGTAGAATGGGTGGCCGGGTCATTGTTTCGGTTCTATTCTCGTTCAATGACAAGTTGTCGCGCCGTTCCGGCAGGCTGAGATCGTGGATCAGCCGGTCTCCCGGACCCTGCCGCCGGAAATCGCCACGCCGGCCTATGCCAGCCTGCCGCGGCAGACGGTCTCGCGGCTTCGTCCGTTTTTCCTTCGTCCGCGCACCCTGGCCGTCGCGGTGGTGGCGGCCCTCGCTCTTATTTATGCCGGCCGCGAAGTCTACCTGCGCTTCACCCATGTCTACGAGTACGACGCCCGCGTGGTGGCCGACATCGTGACCGTCTCCAGCCGTGCCGACGGCTGGGTGGTCGATCTGCCGGCGCACGAGGGCAACAAGGTCGCGGCCAACGACGTCATCGTGCGCATCGACGACCGCGTCTCGAAGCTCAGGACCGACGCGCTGAAGACGCAGATGCAGAGCATCCAGGCCGAGCGCGACCGGCTGATGGCCGAGCGCCGCATGGTGGCGGAGCAGACCGAGGCCGTCGTGCGCACGCGCACGTCCGCCGTCACCGTCAAGGAGAAGGCGCTGGCGGCGCTGCATGCGGACCTTGATCTCGCGCGGCTGGAACTCGAGCGCAACAAGTCGCTCTACGATCGCCGCGTCGCCAACGAGCGCCAGTTCCAGGTGGCGCAGGCCGGGGCCGCCAAGCTCGAAAGCCAGATCCAGCAGGCGCAGGCGGAGTACGAGCAGGCGCAGGGCAGCCTGCGCGAGGCGGTCGCCGACCGCGAGAAACTCCTGGTGATCGATGCGCAGGTGGCGGCGCTCGCCTTCCAGGCGTCGAACCTCGAGGCGCAGCTTGCCCAGCAGGCGGTCGACGTCGAGGACCGCACGATCCGCAGCCCCGTGCCCGCCGTGATCGACCGCACTTTCGTGCAGCCGGGCGAATACGTGCAGGCGGGCCAACGAATCCTGATGCTGCACAATCCGGCCGAGGTCTGGATCGAGGCCAACATCAAGGAAACCCAGGTGGGCGAGATCAAGCTCGGCCAGAAGGTCCATGTCACGGTCGACGCCTATCCCGACGACAAGTTCGAGGGGCGCATCTCGCTGATCGGCAGCGCCACGACCGCGCGCTTCGCGCTGCTGCCGACGCCCAATCCTTCCGGCAACTTCACCAAGATCACGCAGCGCGTGCCGGTGCGGGTGAAGCTGGTCGACATGCCCAAGCCTCTGTCGCCCGGCATGATGGTCGAAGTCGAAATTGACCTTCGCTAATCCTCCGGCGCCCGCAGACGGCGCGCCGGTCCAGAACACGCAGTTCCTCACCGAACGTTACGGCCCGTCCTATCGCTGGTACGTCACCATTACCGGCATGGTGGGCGTGGTCTCGATGGTGCTGGCGATGACCACGGTGAACGTGGCGGTGCCCGACGTGATGGGTGCCTTCGGCATCGGCCAGGACAAGGCGCAATGGATGTCGTCAGCCTACACCGCCACCATGACGGCGGGCATGCTGATCAACGCCTGGGTGAGCGGCATTTTGGGTGAGCGGCGCACCTTCGTGGGCGCACTCTTCTTCTTCTCGCTGGGCGCGATCCTGGGCGGCACGGCCGCGACCGAGGACACGCTGATCCTCGCCCGCATGCTGCAGGGCTTCAGCGCCGGCATCGCCCAGCCGCTGGTGATGGCGATCATCTTCACGGTGTTCCCGCCCGAGCGGCGCGGCTCGGCGATGGGCGTGTTTGGCCTGGGCGTCGTGTTCGCGCCGGGCATCGGCCCGACGCTGGGCGGGCTGATGATCGAGTATTTCTCCTGGCACTATGTCTTCTATATCTCGCTGCCGTTCTGCGTGCTGGCGGCGGCGCTGGGCATGGTGTTCATGCCGACGCGGCGCATTCCGCGCGTGATCCCGCCGTTCGACTGGCTGGGCTTCGGCCTTCTCTGCGTGGCGCTGGCGGGATTGATGACCGGCATCGCCGACGGCCAGCGCGAGGGCTGGGCCTCGGGCATCATCGTGACCCGGCTCTGTGTCGGCGCGGCGGCCAGCGTGGGCTTCGTGCTGTGGGAGCTCCATACGCCGCGCGCGATGCTCGACATCCGCATCTTCGCCAACCTGGAATTCTCGGCTGCCGCCCTGATCGCCTTCATCTTCGGCGCGGGCATGATGGGCTCGACCTACGTCATGCCGGTGTTCGTGCAGACCTCGATCGGCTTTACGCCGCTGCTCGCCGGCCTGATGATGATGCCGTCCGGCATCATGTTGGCCTTCATCTTCCCGCTCGCCGGGCGCATGGCCGATGTGATCCCGGCCTCGACCATGATCATTGGCGGGCTGCTGCTGTTCGCGCTGGGCTTTGCGCTCATGTGCATGGCCGATGTCGACACGACCTTCTGGACGCTGGTCGGCATGGTCATGGTCTCGCGGCTGGGCCTGGGCTTCATCAACCCCAGCCTCAATGCCTCGTCGCTGAAGGCGCTGCCGCCCGACCGGCTGCGCCAGGGCGCGGGCGTCGCCAACTTCATGCGCCAGCTGGGCGGCGCCTTCGGCATCAACCTGATGGTCGCCTTCTTCGAGGTGCGCACGCGCTTCCACGCCGATGCGCTGGCGGCGACGCAGGACTGGAGCAACCGAAGCAGCGCGCGGCTGCTCACGCTGGTCGAGCAGCTGCTGCAGCGGAGCGGCCTGCCGTTCCAGCAGCAGAAGGCGGGGGCGTACGACTATCTCGGCGTGATCGTTCAGGCGCAGGCGCAGACGCTGGCCTTCTCCGATACCTTCATCATCGTGGGCCTGCTGGGGCTGGTGGCGCTGGTACCGGCGGCGATGCTGTCGCGCTCGCAGCGCCGCGCGCGCAGTGCGGCCTGGAGGTAGCGGTGGTCATCCCGCTGTACGATCGCGATCCGACACAGTTCAAGGTTCCTCCCTACGTCACCTGGTCGCTGATCGCGCTGAACGTGGTCGTGTTTCTGGTCGAGCAGGCAACGGGCGGCGGCGAATTCCTGATGATGTCCTATGGCGCGGTGCCGGCGGCGATCCTGGGCCACGTGCCCAATGCCTCGCCGATCCCCGCTTGGGCCACGCTGGTCACCAGCATGTTCCTGCACAACGGCTGGCTCCATGTCGGCGGCAACATGCTCTACCTCTTCGTGTTCGGCGACGACATCGAGGAAGCGCTCGGCTGGTGGCGCTTCCTCCTCTTCTATATAGCGAGCGGCATCCTGGCGGGACTCGCCTATGTCGCCACCAACGCGGACAACGTCGGCCCGATGGTGGGGGCGTCCGGTGCGATCGCGGGCGTGCTCGCGGCCTATCTGATGCTCCGGCCCTGCGCCAAGCTCTGGGTGCTCGTGTTGTTCCGGCCCGTCAAGATCGCCGCCATGTGGGCGATCGGCCTCTGGGTCGCGTTCCAGTTCTACGACATCGCCCAGGGCGAGGATGACGGCGTGGCCTACGCCGCGCACCTGGGCGGACTGGCGGCGGGCGCGGCGCTGTTCGTCGCGCTCCGCCCCAGGGATGTCGAGCTCTTCGAGTGCCTCTACGAGAAAGAGGCTACTCCTCCTTGAAGCCATACTCCGGCACGTTGCCGGTGGCGCCGTAGTATTTGTACGGCAGGAACTTGCCGGTCATCGTGATCTTCACGCGGTCGCCCTTGGGATTGGCCACGCGCTCCATCACCATGTCGAAGTCGATCGCCGACATGATGCCGTCGCCGAACTCCTCCTCGATCAGCGCCTTCCAGGCGGGACCGTTGACCATCACCATCTCGTAGAAGCGGTAGATCAGCGGATCGGTCGGCGGCATCGGCGTGCCGGTGCCGCGCATCGGGATCTCGTTGATCATCGCGGCCTCGGTCTTGCTGAGACCGAACAGCTCGGCGGCGTTGGCGGCCTGCGGCTTGGTCAGCTTCATCTGGCCCAGGATCGCGCCCACGATCAGCACGTCGGAATAGCCGCCGACCTTTTCGCAGATGTACTTCCAGCTCCAGCCCTTCTCGCGCTTGATGTCGAGAAGCTTTTCAGTGAGATCGCTGCGCTTCATGGAGAGGCTCCCTGTCAGGTTTTACAGGACGGGCCCGTGCATAAGGTGTGCCAGTTCCTACTGCATGAACCAGCCGTGGCTGACCACGATCGACTGGCCGGTGAGGGCGTTGGTCCTCGCGCCGGCGAAGAACAGCACGCAGTCGGCAACGTCGTCGGTGGTGGTGAACTGGCCGTCGACCGTGTCCTTCAGCATGATGGTCTTGATCACAGCCTCCTCGCTGATGCCGAACTGCTTGGCCTGCTCGGGGATCTGCTTGTCGACCAGAGGCGTGCGCACGAAGCCCGGGCACACGACGTTGGCGCGCACGTTGAATTCCGCGCCTTCCTTGGCGAGGACCTTGCACAGGCCCTCGAGCCCGTGCTTGGCGGTGACGTAGGGCGCCTTGAGCTTGGAGGCTTCCTTGGAATGGACCGAGCCCATGTAGACCACGGTGCCCGACTTGGCCGCGTACATATGCTTCAGGCACGCCTTGGTCGTGAGGAAGGCGCCGTCGAGATGGATCGCCAGCATCTTCTTCCAGTCGGCGAAGTCGAAATCGACGATCGGCTTCACGATTTGGACGCCGGCGTTGGACACGAGAAGATCGATGCGGCCGTACTTGGCCATCACGTCGGCCACGCCCTTGTTGACCGCGGCCTCGTCGACGACGTTCATGGCGACGGCAAAGGCATCGGCGCCTGTGGCCTTGATCTCATTGGCGGTAGCGTTCGCGGCATCGAGATTCAAATCGGCAATGACCGGCGTGCCGCCCTCGGCGGCATACCGGAGCGCGATCTGCTTGCCGATGCCGCTCGCGGCGCCGGTGATGATGCCGACCTGCTTGTCGAAACGCGCCATGATCCTTCCTTTCACTCTTGGTCTGCTCTCTGTACCACGATGCGGTTACGGCGGGGTGGTAGATCGCAATTGCATGCCGCGCCTTTTATTGGCAGGTCTTTTGCAGGATGCGCGCCATGTCCAAACCCTTCCATCTCGCCTGGTTCCTCTCCCAGGGCTTCGGCCCCAAGCACTGGCGGTCGATGTGGCCCGGCAGCGACTCCGACTTGAAGCGCTGGATGATGCCCGACCTGTTCATCGATCTCGCCAAGGGCATGGACCGGGCGTGCATGGACTACATGATCATCGAGGACAGCTCGAACGTGCCCTACACCTACCGGGGCACCCACGATGCCTATCTGCAATACGCCTCGAGCGCGCCAAAGCTCGATCCGGCGGTGCTGGTGCCGTGGCTGGCGCAGGCGACCAAGACGGTGGGGCTGGTGCCGACGCTTTCGGTCTCGGAATATCCGCCGTACCTGGCGGCGCGCCTCATCAATTCGCTCGACCATGTCACCGAAGGCCGCATCGGCTGGAATTGCGTCACCGGCAGCAACGACGGTGCCGCGCAGAACTATGGCCACGACAAACACCGGCCGCACGACGAGCGCTACGACGTGGCCGACGAGTTCGCCGATGTCGTCACCAGGCTGTGGGAGGCGTGGGACGAGGATGCGGTGGTGCTCGATCCCACCATCCCGATGTTCGCCGACGGCAAGAAGGTCCGGCCCATCAACCACGAGGGCAAGTACTTCAAGGTGCGCGGGCCGATCAACGCGCCGCGCGGGCCGCAGGGCAGGGTGCCGATCGTGCAGGCGGGCGGATCGCCGGTCGGCAAGAAGTTCGCGGCCAAGTGGGCCGACACGATCATCACCGAGGGCGTCTCGGTCGAGCGCATGAAGGAGTATCGGGAGGAGGTGCGCCGCAGCGCCGTCGCGATCGGCCGCAACCCCGACGACATCAAGCTGCTGTTCCTCTGCTATCCGATCATCGACACGACGATGGAGGCGGCGCGCGAGCGCCGCCGGCTGGAGGAGGCGGACGCGCTCGCGCACATGGACCTGCATTTCGCCACCATGTCGCGGCTGACCGGCATCGACTTCTCCAAGTTCGACCTCGACACGCCGCTGCCCGACACGCTCACCACCAACGGCCACCAGTCGTCGCTTGCCAAGTGGCTGGGCAAGACGCCGCGCGAGCTGGTGCGCACCTTCTCGAACAAGGGCGGCCTCGACTACACCGGCACGCCCGATCATGTCGCCGGGCTGATGCAGGACATCATGCAGGAAGTGGGCGGCGACGGCTTCCTGCTGTTCAACCCGACCTTCGACCGGCGCTACGTCATGGAGGTCTGCGACGGGCTGGTGCCCGAATTGCAGCGCCGTGGCTTGACGCGCAAGGCCTATGCGCACAAGCATCTGGCCGACAATCTCAAGGAGTTCTGAGCGATGTCTTCGCGGCCTTTCCATCTCGCCTGGTTCCTGTCGCAGGGCTACGGCCCCAAGGCCTGGCGGTCGCAATGGCCGGGCAGCGACAGCGACATGAAGCGTTGGATGATGCCGGACCTGTTCATCGATCTCGCCCAGGGCATGGACCGGGCGTGCATGGACTACATGATCATCGAGGACAGCTCGAACATCCCGTACACCTACAAGGGCAGCCACGACACCTATCTTCAGTACGCCGCCTCCGCGCCCAAGCTCGATCCCGCCGTGCTGGTGCCGTGGCTGGCGCAGGCCACCAAGACGGTGGGCCTGGTGCCGACGCTGTCGGTGAGCGAATACCCGCCGTATCTTCTCGCGCGTCTGGTGAACTCGCTCGACCACACCTGCGAGGGCCGCATCGGCTGGAACTGCGTGACCGGCAGCAACGACGGCGCGGCGCAGAACTACGGCCACGACAAGCACAAGCCGCATGACGAACGCTACGACGTCGCCGACGAGTTCGCCGATGTCGTGACGCGCCTGTGGGAGGCGTGGGAGCCCGACGCCATGGTGCTCGACCCCAAGATCCCGATGTTCGCGGACGGCAAGAAGGTCCATCCGATCAATCACGAGGGCAAATACTTCAAGGTGCGCGGACCGATCAACGCGCCGCGTTCGCCCCAGGGCCGCGTGCCGATCGTGCAGGCCGGCGGCTCGCCGCGCGGCATGCTGTTCGCGTCGCGCTGGGCCGACACGATCATCACCGAGGGCGGTGGCAGTGTGGCCAACATGAAGGCCTATCGCGACAAGATCCGCGAGCAGGCCAAGGGCTGGGGCCGCAACCCCGACGACATCAAGCTGCTCTTCCTCTGCCATCCGATCGTCGACACGACGATGGAGGCCGCCCGTGAGCGCGCGCGGCTCGAGGGCGTCGCGGCCGAGCGCGACACCGACATGCTGCTGTCGAGCATGTCGCGCCTCACCGGCATCGACTTCTCGCAGTTCCCGCTCGACGAGCCGATCCCCGACAACCTCACCACCAACGGCCACCAGTCGGCGCTCGCCAAGTGGATCGGCAACACGCCGCGCTCGGTGATCACGAGCTACGCGCGCAAGGGCGGCATCGACTACACCGGCACGCCCGATCATGTCGCGGGCCTGATGGCCGAAGTCATGCAGGAAGTGGGCGGCGACGGCTTCCTGTTCTTCAACAGCTACTTCGACCGCCGCTACGTGATGGAAGTGTGCGACGGCCTCGTGCCCGAGCTCCAGCGCCGCGGCCTCACGCGCAAGGCCTACGCGCACCAGCACCTGCGCGACAACCTGCTGGAATTCTAGCTCTCTCCGTCGTCCCGACCGAAGCGTAGCGGAGTGGCGAGACCTCGTCTTGCAAGGAGACATGACGTGTCCATGCCAGACGGGAGTCCCACGCGACCGTTTCCACGTCCGTCGCCATGCCGAGCTTTCGACAATGACGGTCGCCCAGGTGGCCACGCGTGGCGACCGTCTAAGGGTCAAGTGCCTGGATTGCGACAATTTCCGGATCTGTCCTGCCAAGAACATGACTGCCAAACACGGCCACAAGATTGTCGGCGCGCTGCGCCCGCGCTGGGGCGACCGCTACAAGCGCAGTCGCCGCGGCGTGGGGATGCACGGCGCGGGATACGCGACCTACATCACGATCGAATGGCCTGAGGACCGTCCCTGGGCCGCTGGCATTGAGCCGACGCTAACAAGGCGCGGACGCATGCACGCATTTGAGGAGCACCGGAACATGTGACGGGCGGTCGGTTAGTGACCTGTGTTGCTGGCCTATCGCGGGATCCCACGATCTACTCGACCAAGGGAAAAGCAATCCGATCTTGTGGAAGACGGTGCGTCGAATACGCACTGTCCCGTGTGGCATCACCGGTATTCACTGGATGCGCAACGGAGTGCTAGCATTCGCGTTCTTTCAGCGGGCATCCAGTCATTTCGGTCGATCGCTTGCAGGGACGATCGCTCGGCGAAGCCGGAGGCATCGGCTGCTGGTCGGCAGGCAAAAAGTGAGGCAGGCAATGAAAAGACGTGTCCTGACACAGGCGCTACTGATTGGCATGGTGCGGGTACCGGCCTTTGCTGCAGATCCGCTGCCGACAATGCAGGAGACGCCGAGCCTGGTCGATCGGGTGAAGTCGGGTGCGTTGCCGCCGGTTGGCAAGCGCATTCCTGAGCAGCCCCGGATCATCGAGCGCTTCGCCGGCGGCGACGGCCCGGGCAAACACGGCGGCCAGCTCAACATGCTGATCTCGGGCTCTCGCGATACCCGTCTAATGACGGTCTACACCTATACCCGGCTGATCGTTTACGACGAAAAATTCCAGCTGCACCCCGACATCCTCGAGAGCTACGAGGTCAAGGACGGTCGCGAGTTCACCCTGAAACTGCGCGCCGGCCACAAATGGTCGGATGGCCACCCCTTCACCACCGAAGACTTCCGCTTCTTCTGGGAGGATGTCGCCAACAACAGCGATCTGTCGCCTTCCGGTCCGTCGGTCGAACTCCTTGTCGACGGCCAGCCACCCAAGGTCGAGATCATCGATGCGCTGACGATCCGCTACAGCTGGGCCAAGCCCAACCCTCATTTCATCGAAAGCCAGGCGCGCGCCGCGCCGCTCTTTCTGTTCCGGCCGGCGCACTACTTCAAGACGCTTCACGGCAAGTACACGCCCGAAGACGATATTCTGAAGCTTCACAAAGGCAGCCGCTGGGCCAACGTCTTCCGGCGCCAGGACGCGATGTACGGCAACAGCAATGTCGACATGCCGACGCTCAACCCCTGGGTCCTCACCACGCTCCCGCCGGCGCAGCGCTTCGTCTTCGCGCGCAATCCCTACTTTCACCACATCGACCAGAAGGGGCAGCAGCTGCCCTACATCGACGACGTCATCATGACCGTGGCGGCGACCAACCTGATCCCCGCCAAGGCGGGCTTCGGCGAGGCGGATCTGCAGTCGCGCTATCTCAGCATGCGCGACTACACCTTCCTGCAGAAGAGCGCCAAGCAATCGGGGATCAGGGTTTACCTCTGGGAATCCGGCTCCTGTTCGCAACTCGCGCTCTACCCCAACCTGACCGCGAGCGACCCCGAATGGCGCAAGCTGATGCGCGACGTCCGGTTCCGCCGGGCGCTGTCGTTGGCAATCGACCGCGAGGACCTCAACCAGTCCGTCTACCTCGGCCTGGCCAAACCCTCCAACAACACGATCATGGAGCGCTCGACGCTGTTCAAGCCCGAGTACGCGACCAAGTGGGCGACATATGACCCGAAGCTCGCGGACAAGCTGCTCGACGAGGCCGGCCTGAACAAGCGCGGCTCCGACGGCTACCGCCGGCTGCCCGACGGGCGACCGGCAACCATCGTGATCGAGCATTCGAGCGAGGAGACCGAGGACACGGATGCCCTGCAACTGATCAGCGAGTTCTGGAAGAAGGTCGGCATCAAGATGGTGTCCAAGCCGCAGACCCGCGAGAATTTTCGGCTGAGGGCCTTCTCGGGAGACGCGATCATGACCGCCTTCGCCGGGTACGTGACAGCCGTGCCGACGGTCGACACCAACCCCAGGGAGTTCGCGCCGACCATGCAGGGCGGCCTGCAGTGGTCCCGCTGGGGCATGTACGTGGAATCCAAAGGCAAGCAA
>CAIMEE010000593.1 GCA_903839865.1 Enhydrobacter aerosaccus
CCACCACTGGTCATCGCTCAGCCAGTACAAGTTGCTCCGCATTCTCCGCTCCTTTGCGGCACAGAGAATCAGCAACCGATTCTAACCTCAACAGATTTATTGGGTTTCAGCCCTAGTTGCCGTCGACTGGGGCACCACATCTCTGCGTGGTGCCCTGCTCGATGAAGCGGGCAAGGTGCTTGCCGAAAAGAGCGCGCCGCTCGGCATCCTGAACGTGCCCGGCGGGGATTTCGCCGGGACCTTCGCCGCTCAATTCTCGGAATGGATGAAGGAGCCGGGCAGCCTGTGCCTGATCTCCGGCATGGCCGGCAGCCGCCAGGGTTGGCAGGAAGCGCCTTATGCACCGTGTCCCGCCGGACCGGAGGAGCTCACGCGGCGCCTCCACTGGATCGAGCGCGGACGCATCGCGATTGTCCCCGGCCTCAGTGTCGAGCAAGGCGGCGTGCCCGACGTGATGCGCGGCGAGGAAGTGCAGATCTTCGGCGCGCTTCGTCTCACTGGCATCGCCGATGGCGTGTTCGTGTTGCCCGGCACGCACAACAAATGGGTGACGGTGAAGGGCGGCAGCGTCACCGGCTTCCGCACCTACATGACCGGTGAGTTCTATGGGCTGCTCACCCAGCACTCGATCCTGTCGCGCACCACTGAAGCCGATGCGCCGCTCGATGAGGTGGCATTCCTCGACGGTGTGAAGCGCGCGAGCAACGGTGATGGCCTGCTGCACAATGCCTTCGGCGCCCGTGCGCTTGCACTGTTCGAACGGCTGGCACCCGCACTGTCTGCTAGCTACCTCTCCGGCCTGTTGATCGGCGAGGAACTGCGCACGCAGTCGCCGGCGCGTGAGGTCGTGCTGATCGGCGCGCCGGCGCTCACTGCGCGCTATGCTCTTGCGCTGAAGCAGTCTGGCGTGGCGACACGCACGCTCGGCGCCGAGGCGACATGGGCCGGCCTCGCGGCGGTGGGAGAGAGAGTTTGAACAAATTCCAGAACGCGATGCATGCACTGCCACTGGTCGCGATCCTGCGCGGCCTCAAGCCCACCGAAGCGCTGGCAATCGGCACAGTGCTGTTCGACGCGGGCTTCCGCCTGATCGAGGTGCCGCTCAATTCGCCACAGCCGCTCGAGAGCATCGCGCTCCTGAAGAGGCAATTCCCGCAGGCCGTGGTGGGGGCGGGCACCGTGCTGAAGGTTGAAGAGTTGCGCGCCGTGGCGGCCGCCGGCGGCGAGCTCATCGTGGCGCCGAACTTCAACCGCGAGGTCGTGGCCGAGACGGTGAAGCTCGGGCTCACGAGCCTGCCCGGTATCCTGACGCCCACCGAAGCTTTCGCCGCGCTCGACGCTGGCGCGCACGGACTGAAGCTCTTTCCCTCGGAGATCGCCTCGCCTGCGGTCGTGAAGGCAATGCTCGCTGTCTTGCCGAAAGGCACACCGATCGTGCCGGTGGGCGGCATCGGTGCCGATAACATGAAGGCCTGGCGCGATGCGGGCGCAGCAGGATTTGGCCTGGGTTCGTCGCTCTACAAGCCGGGCGACGATGCAGCGATAGTGGCGAAGAAGGCCGCGTCGATCGTCGCGGCCTGGAAGGCGCTCACTTAAGCTTGAGGTCGACCACGCGCAGGATGCCGTCGGGCACCTTGCGCAAGCCTTCGAGCCGCGCGGTGTGCGCCGCCAGGTTCTTCGGGTGGTACATGTACATGATCCAGCCCTTGTCCAGGAAACGCTCGGTGATCTTCCGGTAGATCGCCTTGCGCGCCTCGGGATCGGTCGCGGCGCGGGCCTCCTGGTGCCAAGCGTCGAGTTCCTTGTCGCAGTATTTGGCCATGTTCTGCGGCGCGCCGCAGGTCTGGTAGATCACCGAGTTGCCGTCGGGATCGCTGCGGCCGCTCCAGGTCAGTGCGTAGATCTGGAAGTCGCCGTCTTCGCCGGCTTTGAGCGCGGTCGCGACCTCGGTGACGCGCAGGCGAATGTTGAAGCCTGCCTCGGCCGCCATCGATTGCACCATCTCGGCGATGGCGCGCGACTCGGGCGCGTTGTTCACCATGAAGTCGAGCACCAGCGGCTTGGTGATGCCGGCTTCCTTCATCAGCGCCTTGGCCTTGGCGATGTCGCGCTTGGGAACGGGGAAGTCCTTTTGATAGTACGGGTTCTGCGGGCTGACCCACTGGTTGCCGACGATGAACTCGCCGTTGAACACGACCTGGTTGATCGCATCGCGGTCAAGCGAGAGCTCGAAGGCCTTCTGCACGCGCAGGTCCTTTCCCAGAGGATTCTCGGACTTGGGCCCGTTGCTCTGGTTGACCATCAGGCCGTACCAGGCGAGCGAGACCGAGTCGGCCATCCTGAGCTTGGGATCGCTGCGCACCGTCTTGATGTCCGTGGCGAGCACCCGCTCGGTCACGTCGATGCTGCCCGACCGCAGCGCTGCCAGGCGCACGCTGGTATCGACGATCGGGAGGTAGGTGATCTTGTCGATGAAGACGTGATCCTTGTTCCAGTAGTCGGCGAACTTCTCGACCACGATGCGGTCCTGCTGGACCCGCTCGACGAACTTGTAGGGGCCGGCGCACACCGGCTTTAGACCGAACTTGTCGCCGGCCGCCTCGGCCGCCTTGGGCGAGACGATCATGCCGCTGCGGTCGGTGAGCTGGGCGATCAGCGGCGAGAAGGGCTGCTTGAGGTTGAGCTTGATGGTGTGCGGGTCGATCACCTTGACGCTGTCGACGGCGCCGATCTCGGGCTTGCGGTACGACCCCTTCATCGTGAGGTGCCGGTCGATCGAGTATTTGGCCGCAGCGGCGTCCATCGGCTCGCCGTCGTGGAACTTCACGCCGGGGCGCAGCTTGATGGTAACGGCCTTGCCGTCAGCCGAGGTCTCGTGGCTGAGCGCGAGCTGCGGCACGATCTTCAGGTTCTCGTCGATGTCGAACAGCTTGTCGCAGATCGAGGCGAAGACGATACGGCCGGTGTAGGTGCGCGAAAGCGTGGGATCGAGCACGTCGGGATCGTCGCCGATACCGATGCGAAGATGGCTCTGCGCGAAGGCGGCCGATCCTGAGCCAGCGGCGGCGAGCGAGAGAGCGGTTGCCAGAAGTACGCGGCGAACGAACAGTCTCATGATGTCCTCGAGGTCAGGCGGCGGAAGCGTAAACCCTGTCCAGATCGTTGTCGTCGTAGGTGTATTCGGTCGAACAGAATTCGCATTTTACGGCGACGCGGCCGGTCTTGTCGCGCAGGTCGTCGAGCTCTTCGCGCTTGATGCCGCGCAGCACGCGGTCGATGCGCTCGCGGCTGCAGCGGCAGCGCGCGACGAGCGGGCGACGCTCGAACTGGCGCGGCTTGTCCTCGTGGAACAGGCGATAGAGCAATGTGGTGTCGGGCAGATCCGGATCGAGCATCTCGGCCTCGGTGGCCGACGCCATGAGGACAACCGCCTTGCGCCAGTCGTCCTCGCGCTGCTCGGCATCGACCTCCATGCGGCCGGCGTCGAATTCCGGCATCTGCTGGACCATCAGCGCTGCGGCTCGCCAGTGCGCGACGCCATCCGCGACGAAGCGCCTGGCGGAGATCTTGATGCCGGTCGGCAACTGCTCGGACTGGCGGAAATAGGTGTGGGCGCAGTCGGCGAGTGTCGGGCCCTCGAGCGGCACGATGCCCTGGTAGCGTTCGGTGTGCCGGCCCTGGTCGACGGTGAAGGCAAGCCGGCCCTTGCCGAACAGTTTGGGCACATAGCCGTCGGGCACGTCGCTGTTGCCGGTGCCGAGTGCCACCGCGAGCTTCCACGAATCGAATTGCGCATAGCCGCGGATCGCGCCGTCGGTGGTGAGGTCGGTGACGAGCAACCGAATGGGTCCGTCGCCCGAGATCTGCAGGGTGAAGATGCCGTCGTATTTGAGCGACGTGGCGAGACAGGCGCACAGCACCATCGCCTCGGCGAGCGGCCGCGCCACGGCCAGGGGATAGCCGTGGCGTTCGATGATGGCGTCGAGAGCGGGCCCCAGGCGGATGAGGCGTCCCCGTACGCCCAGGGCATCGAGTTGAAAAGGCAGGGCGTGGTCGGCGTCGGGTGTGCTTGTGCCCCCCGACACCGCGCTCACGATAGGCACCAGGCGAGGATGCTCTTCTGGGCGTGCAGGCGGTTCTCGGCCTCGTCGAACACGACCGACTGCGGCCCGTCGATCACCTCGGCAGTGACTTCCTCGCCGCGATGCGCCGGCAGGCAGTGCATGAAGACGGCGTCGGGCTTGGCCGCCTTCATCAGCCGCTGGTCGACCTGATAGCCGCGCAGCAGGTTGTGGCGTCGCGTGGCGCCGGCGCTCTGCGGATCCTCGTCGCCCATCGACACCCAGGTGTCGGTGACGACGCAATCGGCGTTGCGCACGATCGCCTCGGGATCGTGGCCGATGGTGATGCGACCGTTGGACTTCGCGGCCCACTGCAGCACGTCTTTCGGCGGCTCCAGCTCGGTCGGGCAGGCGACGCGCAGCTCGAAGTCGAACTGAACGGCGGCGTGGATCCACGAGGTCGCCATGTTGTTGCCGTCGCCCGACCAGGCGACCGACTTGCCCTTGATGGAGCCGCGATGCTCCTCGTAGGTCATGACGTCGGCCATCAGCTGGCAGGGATGCGTCTTGTCGGTGAGGCCGTTGATCACCGGCACGGTGGCGTAGCGTGCCATCTCGAGGAGTTTCTCCTCGACGGTGGTGCGCATCATGATGATGTCGACGTAGCGGCTGAGCACGCGCGCGGTGTCGGCGATGGTCTCGCCGCGGCCGAGTTGCGTGTCGCCGCGGCCCAGCATGATCGTCTGGCCGCCGAGCTCGCGCATGCCGACCTCGAACGACACGCGCGTGCGGGTCGAGGGCTTCTCGAAGATCATCGCGAGCGTCTTGCCGGCGAGCGGCTTATCGTGCCCGCCGTTCGCCCGCGCCTTCTTCATCGCCTTGCCGCTGTCGAGGATCTGGCGAAGCGTTTTTGGATCGACCTGGTCGAGGTCGAGGAAATGTTTCGGCGTCGCCATGACTGCTTACTCGGCAGCCTTGGCTGACTCGAACTCGACCGCGGCCTTCTCGAGGATGGCGATGCCTTCGTCGAGAGCGGCCTTGTCGGCGATCAGCGCCGGGAAGATCCGGATCACGTTTTCGCCCGCGGGCGGCACGAGCATGCCCAGCGACTGGAGCTTGTTCACCATGTCGCCCGCCGGCACTTCGCAACGGATGCCCTGCAGGAAGCCGGTGCCGCGCTGTTCGGCATAGACCTTCGGGTGCTTCTTGATCAGCTTCTCGATCTCGCCCTTCAGGTACTCGCCCTTCTTGTGCACGTCGTCGATGAAGCCCGGCTTCAGGATGACGTCAAGCACCGCGTTGGCGACGCCCGTGGCGAGCGGGTTGCCGCCATAGGTCGAGCCGTGTGTGCCCGGCACCATGCCGACCGCCGCTTTCTCGGTCGCCATGAAGGCGCCGATCGGGAAGCCGCCGCCCATGCCCTTGGCGATTGCCGCGACATCGGGCTTCACGCCCGACCAGTCGTAGCCCCAGAGCTTGCCGGTACGTCCGAAACCCGTATGGATTTCGTCGTAGAACAGGAGCAGGCCAAACTCGTCGCAGATCGCGCGCAGGTCCTTGAGGAACTGCGTGGTCGTGGCGCGGATGCCGCCTTCGCCCTGGATCGGCTCGACCAGGATGCCGGCGGTCTCGTCGTCGATCATGTCGCGCACGACGTTGGTGTTGTTGAGCGGCGCGTGCTTGTAACCGGGCGCCGGCGGACCGAAGCCTTCGAGGTACTTCTCGTTGCCGGTCGCCGCGAGCGCGTTCAGCAGGCGGCCGTGGAACGCCGCCTGGAAACAGATGATCTTGTAGCGCTTGGGCTGGCCGTTCATGAACTGATACTTGCGGATCAGCTTGATGCCGCCCTCGATCGCCTCGGCGCCCGAGTTGCAGAAGAACATCGTGTCGGCGAACGAATTCTCGACCAGCCGCTGGGCCAGCTTCTCGCCGTTGCCCACGCGGAACAGGTTCGAGGTGTGCCACAGCTTCTGGCCCTGCTCGGTGAGAGCCTTGACCAGATAGGGGTGGCAGTGGCCGAGCGCGTTCACGGCGATGCCGGAGGTAAAGTCCAAGTAACGTCGGCCGTCCGTCGCGTAGAGATAGTTGCCCTCTCCGCGTTCGAACACGACGTCCTTGCGACCGTACGTCGGCATCACAGCCGTAATCACGATAGACCTCCTCAAAAAGTAAAAAGCCCTCGCCGGACCGGTGCTTCCGCGCGGGAAACATCGTGTTTTGGCGAGGGGGCGGCACTATCGGACCGGGGTCGGGGTGTGTCAACTTGGCCCACAGGGGTGGGCACGCGCCTTGAGGGCAGAGGACCCCTCTGCTAGGAGACCCCCCTCTTCAATGCCAACATTTCCCACCCTCAACACCCGGCTTGCCCACCGCCGCGCCGACTTCCGGTCGGTGCCGGAGATGCTGAACTACGCCGCGCAGGGCGAGACCGGCGTCACTTTCTATAATGCCAAGGGCGAAATTCTCTCGGCCCTTTCCTGGCACGATGTCCGCGCGCGCGCCAATGTCGTGGCGCGCAAGCTGATCGGCGCCGGCTTCGAGAAGGGCGAGCGCATCCTCATTACCGCCGATACCTGGCCGGGCTTCTTCGACATCTTCTTCGGTTGCCAATATGCAGGCCTCCTGCCGGTACCGGTCTCCATTCCGGTCGGCATCGGCGGCAAGGACGCCTATCTCGACCAGCTCCGCCGCCAGATCGCGGCCTCTGGTGCCGTTGCCGCGATCGGCATCGAGGAACTCGCGGGCTTCATCGCCGAAGCGGCCAAGGAATACCCGGCGATCCGCCTGCACGGCGGGATGAATGTGATCGACAGTCTGCCGGACGCGGCCGTCGACCTCAGGCCCCTCGGACCCGACGACGATTGCTACATCCAGTTCTCGTCGGGCAGCACGCGGCATCCGCACGGCGTGCGCATCGTGCAGCGCGCCCTGATGGCCAACCTCGACGCGATGACCGGACCGGGCGGCCTAAGCCTCACCGCCGCCGACCGCACGGTGAGCTGGCTGCCGCTCTATCACGACATGGGTCTGGTCGGATTCCTGATGGCCCCGCTGTCGTGCCAGAGCTCGATTGACTATCTGACGCCGCGCGATTTCGCGCGCCGGCCGATGCAGTGGCTGAACCTCATCTCGCGCAATCGTGCGACCGTCGCGTACAGCCCGAGCTTCGGCTACGACCTCGCCACGCGCCGTGGCGGCAACCAGATTCCGGCCGACCTCGATCTCAGCTGCTGGCGTCATGCAGGCATCGGCGGCGACATGGTGCGCGCCGATGTGCTCGACCGCTTCGCCGAGACGTTCGCGCCGGCGGGCTTCAATCCCAAGATCTTCATCCCGAGCTACGGCATGGCCGAGGTTTGCCTGGCCATCACCTTCGGCCCCGACCTAGGGGGCGTCCGCACCGACACGATCGACCGGGTGATCCTGGCGTCGGAGCAGCGCGCCCAGCCGGCCACCGATCCGACCGATCTCCTGCATGCGCGCCGCTTCGTCCTGTGCGGCAAGGTCGTGCCAGGCCATCGCCTCGAAGTGCGCGGTCCGGACGGCAAGATCCTTTCCGATCGGCTTGTCGGACGTATCTTCGTCCAGGGCCCCAGCATCATGCCGGGCTACTTCAACGACGAGGCGGCCACGCGCGAGATCCTGTCGGCCGATGGCTGGCTCGATACGGGCGATCTCGGTTACACGCTGGCCGGCGATATCGTCGTCACCGGCCGTGCCAAGGACCTGATCATCGTCAACGGCCGCAATATCTGGCCACAGGACATCGAGTGGACGATCGAGGCCAAGCGCATCGTCAAGACCGAGGATTGCGCGGCCTTCTCCGTCGATAATGGCGAAGGCGAGCGGGTCGTCGTCGCCGTGCTGGCCCGGGTCGCCGCCGACCATCGCGACGATCTGGTGCGAGACGTCGCGGGCGCCGTGCGCGAGGCGATCTCCGTCGATTGCGAAGTCGTTCTCGTGCCGCCGACGATGGGATTGCCCAAGACTTCTTCGGGCAAGCTCTCGCGCGCCCGCACGCGGGCCAACTATCTGGCCGGCCTCTACAAGCCCGTTCCCCCGAAGCCGGTCGCGGCCTGATCTTCCGATGCTCGTCGCGGTCACCGGCGCGTCAGGCTTCGTCGGACCGCATCTCGTGGGCGCGCTTTCCCGCCGCGGCTGGAAGGTACGGCTGCTGCTGCGCCGCTGGTCGCCATTGCCGTCATTGGCCGGCGTCGAGGCCGAGATCGTCTGGGGCGATCTCGGGGACGGGGCTGCCCTGGCCAAGCTCGTCGAGGGCGCGGACGCGGTCGTGCATGCGGCAGGCCTGATCAAGGCGCGACATGCTTCCGGCTTCATGACGGTCAATCGTGACGGCACCGCGCGTCTGGCGGCTCTGGCTCCACACGCCAGGTTCCTGCTCCTGTCGTCATTGGCGGCGCGCGAACCCGGACTGTCGCCCTACGGCGCCAGCAAACGGGCGGCGGAGGAAGTCCTCGCCGGCCGGCGCGGGCCCTGGCTCGCCGTCCGCGCCCCGGCGGTCTACGGCCCCGGCGACCGCGAGACGCTGAGCTATTTCAAGGCCGCCGAGCGCGGGCTTGCCCCGGAACCGATGGGGAAGGGGGCACGACTGTCCCTGATCCACGTCGCCGATCTCGCCGAGGCCCTGGCCCTGGCCCTCGCCACGCCGGTGCCCGCGGCGGTCTATGAGATCGATGACGGGCGAGCGGGCGGGTATGGCTATGCCGACATGGCCGATGCCGCGGGCACGGGCCTTGGCCGGCGGCTCATTCGCCTGCCGGTTCCGCGGCCGGCCATGGCGGCGGTCGCCGGGGTGAACGGTCTATGGCAATCGCTGGGCGGTGCCACCCGGATCCTGACCTCGGGCAAGGTCGCCGAAATATTTCACGGCGATTGGGTGGCCCATGATCGCCGGCTGGCCAAGGCGACGGGATTTAAGGCGCGGTATGACCTGAAAACGGGCTTTGATGACACCGTGCAGTGGTACCGGGCCCACGGATGGCTTCGGCGACGCTGAAACAGTGCGTAACAATTTGTTATTTCACATGGATTCGGGCTTTTGGCACATAGAGGCCGTCAATTTCCCCGGAAGGGAGCCCCCGTGTTGCGTGAAGCCACCAATTCGATCGTCGAGAACGACGACATGTCCGACACCCTCGTGACCATCGACCGTGGCGCGATTACCCGCGCCGAAGTCATGGGCGAGATTTGCCACCACCTGGCTCCTTTCCAGATCGGCGAAAAGCCGATCAACGGTGACACCGTCATCACCAAGGACCTGGCCATCGATTCGCTGGCCGTCATGGACATGGTCATGGAGATCGAGGACCGTTTCGACGTGTCCATCCCGATGAACGTCGTGGCCGAGATCTACACTGTCGACGAACTGGCCGACACCGTCCTGAAGCTGCGCGCCAAGCGCTAAAAACCATGGGTCTGTTGGACCGCCACGCCGGGTTGGTCGCGCTCTACGGCGAGGTCCGGGCGACCGGCGCCGATCCGTTCCAGATTCGCATGGAACGGGTCCTGTCGCCCACCGAGGCGATCATCAACGGCAAGAAGACGCTGCTGGTCGGCACGAACAATTATTTCGGCCTGACCTTCGACCCGTCCTGCATGGAAGCCGCCATCGAGGCGATCCGCGCCGAGGGCACCGGCACGACCGGCTCGCGTATCGCCAACGGCAGCTATTCCGAGCACGTCTCGCTCGAGGAAGAGATCGCCGCGTTCTACGGCAAGAAGCACTGCATGGTCTTCACGACCGGCTACCAGGCCAATCTGGGCATCATCTCCAACCTGGTCGGCGCGGAAGACTTCCTGCTGATCGATGCCGACAGCCACGCCTCGATCTACGACGCCTGCAAGCAGACCCAGGCCGAAGTCGTGCGCTTCAAGCACAACGATCCGTCCAGTCTCGATGCCCGTCTGCGCCGCCTCGGCGACAAGCCGGGCAATCGGCTGGTGGTGCTGGAAGGCATCTACTCGATGCTGGGCGATTCGGCGCC
Source organism: Enhydrobacter aerosaccus (assembly GCA_903839865.1). Lineage (GTDB taxonomy): Bacteria > Pseudomonadota > Alphaproteobacteria > Reyranellales > Reyranellaceae > Reyranella > Reyranella aerosaccus_A. The sequence goes on from CAIMEE010000593.1 coordinate 10,067, forward strand.
GCTCAAGGAATTCATCGAGGTCTGCAAGAAGTACAAGGCCTACGTGCTGGTCGACGAGGCCCATTCGCTGGGTGCCCTCGGTGAGCATGGCCGTGGCCTGTGCGAGGAAGCGGGCGTGCTCGACGACTGCCACTTCATCGTCGGCACTTTCTCCAAGACCCTGGGTGCGATCGGCGGCTACTGCGTCTCGAACGATCCGGATTTCGACGTGCTGCGCGTCACCACGCGCTCCTACATGTTCACGGCGTCGCTGCCGCCGTCGATCGTGGCTTCGGTCCGGCAGGCGCTGCGCGTCGTCATCGCGCATCCCGAACTACGCACGCACCTCTGGGCCAACGTCCATACGCTCTACGAAGGCCTCAAGGCCCAGGGCTTCGTGCTCGGACCGGAACACGGTCCCGTCGTCGGCGTCCACCTGCCCGACAAGATGCTGGCAATCGGCTTCTGGCGCGCCATGCTCGATGCCGGCGTCTATGTGAACGTCGCCATTCCGCCGGCCACGCCCAACGGCGTGTCGCTGCTGCGCTGCTCGGTATCTGCGGCCCATACCAAGGAACAGCTCCAGCTCATGATCGAGGTCATGACCGGCATCGGGCGCCAGATGGGTGTGATCCCTGCAACGCCCCCCATAGCGTCCCAGGCTCGCGTCGCCGGGGGCAAACACTAGCTTTCTCGCCGGCATGTTCACCTTGGCGCATCTCTCCGATCCGCATCTGCCGATGCCGGAGGCGCGTCCGGTCCAACTGCTGGGCAAGCGCGCCACCGGATATCTCAACTGGTGGCGCAAGCGTTACCGGATCCACGTGCCCGAAGCGCTGGCCGGCATCGTCGCCGACATAAAGAAGCAGAAGCCCGATCACATCGCGTTGACCGGCGACCTCGTGAACGTGTCGCTGCCGCAGGAATTCCGCCGTGCCGCGGACTGGCTGGCGGCGTTCGACGAGCCCGAGCGCATCACCGTCATCCCGGGCAACCACGACGCCTATGTCCACGTCCCCTGGAACAAGGCGATGGGCTTGTGGGGCGCCTACATCGCGGGTGACGGCGCGCCGCCTGCCGAAAGTCTCGACGTCTTTCCCACGCTGCGCCGCCGCGGCGAGATTGCCCTGATCGGCCTGTCGAGCGGCGTGCCGAAGCCGCCGCTGCTCGCCACCGGTACCCTGGGCGAGACCCAGATCGCCCGCGCGGAGAAGCTGCTGGCCGAGCTGGGGCGCGAGGGGCTCTGCCGGGTCGTGCTGATCCACCATCCGCCGCTCGAACACCAATCGCGCTTCAAGCACCTGACCGATACGGCCGAGTTCCAGGCGATGATCCGCCGTGTCGGCTGTGAACTCGTGCTGCATGGGCACAATCACCGCAGCGAGACCGCGCGCATCGAGGCGCCGCGGGGCTCGGTCCCGGTGATTGGCGTCGCCTCGGCGTCGGCCGCGCCCGACAGCAAGTATGGGCGGGCCCGCTATCATCTGATTCACATCGAACGCAGCAATGGCGGCTGGACGCTCCGGGTCGAGCTGCGAGCTTTGAACGCAGCCTTCGACGGTTGCGAGCCCGACGGGGAACTGGTGTTCCACAGCCCAGCGGCTCATTGAGGTAGTCATGGCTTCTTCCGATATCGTGGTCACGCAGGTCGAGGGAAAATCCGACCTCAAGGCCTTCATCGACCTGCCCAAGCGGCTGTTCAAAGGCCAGCCCGGCTACACCGCCCATCTCAACAGCGAGAGGCAGGAAGCCTATTCACCCAAGAAGAACCCGCTGTTCGAGCACGTCGAGGTCCAGTTCTTCCTCGCCCGCCGCGCCGGCAAGGTCGTGGGCCGCATCTCGGCCCAGATCGATCGCGCCTATCTCGAGCGCTACGCCGACAGCACCGGCCATATCGGCTCGATCGTTGCCGAGGACGACCTGGCGATCTTCCAGGCGCTGTTCAAGGAGGCCGAGGCCTGGCTGCGCGCGCGCGGCATGATCCGCGCGACCGGTCCGTTCAGCCTTTCCGTGAACGAGGAAGTCGGCTTGCTGGTCTGGGGCTTCGAAAGCCGCTCCATCCTGCTTGTGCCGTGGGATCCGCCCTATGCCGGCCCGCAGATCGAGGCCTGCGGTTACAAGAAGATCAAGGACGTCTTCTCCTACGATTACGACGTCCAGAACGCGCCGGAGACCATCGGCAAGAAGCTGCTGGGCCGTGCCGGCATGGCCGACCGGGTCAAGGTCCGCACCCTCAACATGAAGATGTTCGACGCCGAGGTCCGCACCCTGGTCGGCGTCTTCAACGACGCCTGGAGCGACAACTGGGGCTTCGTGCCCTTCACGCAGGCCGAGATCGACCATGCCGGAAAGGCCTTCGGGCCCGTCATCATCCCCGAGCTGGTGGTCTTCATCGACGTCGACGACGAGACCGTGGCCTTTATCGTGGCCCTGGCCAACCTCAACGAGGCGATCGAGGGCTTCAACGGCAACCTGAACCCGATCAACCTCGTGAAGCTGCTGTGGCGGCTCAAGATCGCGGGCACCGAGAGCATGCGGGTGCCGTTGATGGGCGTGAAGAAGAAGTTCCGCAACCATCCGCTGATGGGGGCGGGTCTCGCCATGATGGCGATCGACGTGCTGCGCGAGAACGGCAAGAAACTGGGCAAGAAGACCGCCGAGCTGGGCTGGATTCTCGAGGACAACAAGGCCACCAACAACATCATCCGCTCGGTCGGTGGCGTGCACTACAAGACCCACCGCATCTACGAGAAGGCCCTGGTGTGACGGCGACCCCGTCCGCCGCTCCCCGACATCCCTCGGCCTTCGCGCCGCTCGCCATCCGCGCCTTCCTGGCGATCTGGGTCGCCAACATGATGTCGAATGTCGGCGGCTGGATGCAGACCACCGGCGCCGCCTGGGAGATGACCGGCCTCACCAAGGATCCGATCTACGTAGCGGCCCTGTCCGCGGCCAGTACGCTCCCGATGTTCCTGTTCTGCTTCTTCGCCGGGATCCTGGCCGACCGCTTCGACCGCCGGCGCTACATCATCGGGTGCCAGTTCTGGATGATGGCGGTGGCAGCGACCCTGGCGGTGCTCGCCTTCACCGGCAACCTGACCGCCTGGAACCTGCTGGCGCTCAGCTTCTGCATGGGGCTCGGCAACGCCATGAATGCCCCGGCCTGGCATGCCGTGGTGCCCGAGATCGTGTCCGGGCCACTGCTGCGGCCGGCCATCGCGCTGAATTCGGCGGGCTTCAACCTCGCCAGGACCGTGGGCCCGGTGATCGGACAGGTCCTGCTGGGCCTGGTCGGCGTCTTCCTGCTCTTCGCCATCAACACCTTCACTTATATAGGCGTCATCCTGGCGATGAGGGCCTGGCGACGCTCGGACGAGGCCAAGGCCTCGCAGCGCCGGGAAGGCTTCGTCGAGGCAGCCCGAACCGGCATCGCCTTCGTGCGGGCGTCCCGTGAGCTTCGGGCGGTGTTCGCCCGCGGTGCCTGCTTCTTCGTGCCGGGGATCGCACTCGGGACCCTGCTGCCGGTGATCGGCCGCTTCGAGCTCAAGCTCGACGAGTTCCATTTCGGCCTGCTCTATGCCTCCTTCGGCGTCGGCGCCGTGTCGGGAGCCCTGTCGCTCACCACCGTCAACCGGTTGCTGGGGCCCGATCGTGCAAACATCTGGGCGATGGGTATCCATGCCGTGGCGACCGCGATCGGCGCGCTCGTGATGCAGCCCGTGGTCTTCGGCATCTGCATCACCTTCTCAGGTGCCTGCTGGATGATGGTCAACGCCAACAACAGCACGGCGGTTCAGATGATCCTGCCCAACTTCATGCGGGCGCGGGGCATGGCGGTACACCAGATGGTGTTTTTCGGCGCCATGGTCACGGGCTCGCTGCTGTGGGGGAAGATCGCCAATCTCACGAACGTCCACGTGTCTCTGATCGCCTCGGCGATCGCGCTCGTGCCGCTCACCGTGCTCGCGGCGTCCATCCGACTCCCCGGCTCCTCCGTGCCTCGTCCGTGACCGAGGTGTGTTTTTTGGAACACACTCCACACTAGACCCCCAGAAAATTCGGTGGCGGGGGAAGAAACTTCTTGTACCTGCGTACATTAGTTGTAGATACCAATCCTTAAGACGCCCACGCACGTGCCGCTGGCCCATTGTGGTTACGCAACGACGGAAAGTGTTCTTTTTGGCAGTGCCGGCTAACAGCCGGGTCCGGGAAGGAGCTTCTGATGATTGCTTACCGCGCGGGGCGTCGTCCCCGCTATCGTGTCACTAGCCCGGTTCTGAACCGGGCGTTGTTGAATCTTCCGCTGAAGCGGACGTTTACCCCGTCGAGTATCGGCTGACGCACGCTGCCTTTTGGCACTGTACGTCGCTGTTTACTCACTACCTTCGACAATTTGACGATTAGACGGGGAACCCCCCAGCAATGACCGAGCGTATTTTCCGTTATCTCCGCGAACAGCAGCCCGAGACGCCGTGCCTGGTGGTCGACCTCGATGTGGTCGAGCACAACTTCCGCCGCATGCGCGAGCTGCTGCCGACGGCGCACATCTTCTACGCCGTGAAGGCGAACCCGGCCGCACAGGTGTTGGCTCGTCTAGCCACGGCAGGGTCCAAGTTCGACACCGCCAGCCGCGGCGAGATCGAGCTCGTGCAGGCCGCCGGCGTGCCGGCTGACCGCATTTCCTTCGGCAACACCATCAAGAAGGAAAAGGACATCGCCTGGGCCTACCAGCAGGGCGTGCGCCTGTTCGCCTTCGACAGCGAGGCGGAGCTGCAGAAGCTCGTCCGCGTGGCGCCGGGTGCCCGGGTGTTCTGCCGCGTGCTCGTCGATTGCGGCGGCGCCGAATGGCCGCTCAGCAAGAAGTTCGGCTGCGCGCCGGAGATGGCCAAGGATCTCCTGCGCAAGGCCAAGCAGTGGGGCATGGATCCCTACGGCATCTCCTTCCATGTCGGCAGCCAGCAGACCGACCTCGAGCAGTGGGACAAGGCGCTCGGCCAGGTCTCGCAGATGTTCTTTGCGCTGGCCGAAGAAGGCGTCGACCTGCGCATGGTCAACCTGGGCGGCGGCTTCCCGGCGCGGTACCGCGCCGAGGTCAGCTCCATCGAGGCCTACTGCGAGGCCGTCGGTCGCGCGCTGGTGCGCCACTTCGGCAACCGCATGCCGGAGGTGATCATCGAGCCGGGCCGCTCCATGGTGGGCGACGCGGGCGTGATCCAGAGCGAAGTGGTCCTGGTCAGCCGCAAGGCGGCCAACGAGCGCAAGCGCTGGGTCTACCTCGACATCGGCAAGTTCTCGGGCCTCGCCGAGACGATGGACGAGAGCATCAAGTACCGCCTGCGCACGAGCCGCGACGGCACGCGCGTCGGCCCGGTCGTCCTGGCCGGCCCGACCTGCGACTCCGCCGACATCCTCTACGAAAAGACCGAGTACAAGCTGCCGCTGTCGCTGAAGCCCGGCGACAAGATCGAGATCCTGTCGACCGGCGCCTACACGACGACCTACTCGTCGGTCGCCTTCAACGGCTTCGCGCCGCTCAAGGCGATCTGCATCTAGAACCTTCGGTTACATCGGAATGACGGGACGGGGCCTTGAGAAAGGCCCCGTTGCCGTTTATCGACCCTTTAACGAATCAGACTCGGGGGCGCTGAAATGGCGAAGAAGACCGCGCGCAACAAGAAGTACCTCGATTTCAAGGGCCGCATGGTCATGGTGGGCTTCGGCTCGATCGGGCAGGGCGTGCTGCCGCTGATCCTGCGTCACATCAATATCAAGCCCGAACAGATCGTCATCATCACCGACGAGATGCGCGGCGGCGAGGCCGAGGCCAAGCGCTACGGGATCGAGTTCGTCGAAAAGCGCCTGACCGAGTCCAACGTCCGCGCCACGCTGGACAACCGGCTGGGCGAAGGCGACTTCCTGGTCAACCTCTCGGTCGAGGTCGCCTCCACGGCGCTGATCGAGCTCTGCCAGAAGAAGGGCGTGCTCTACCTCGACACCTGCATCGAGCCCTGGCCGGGCGGATACACCGATCCCAACCTGTCGGTCTCGCGCCGCTCGAACTATGCGCTGCGCGACACCATGCTGAAGCTGAAGCAGCGCTACAGCGGCGGCACGACGGCGGTCGTGGCCCACGGCGCCAACCCGGGTCTGGTTTCGCATTTCGTGAAGCAGGCGCTGATGAACCTGGCGCGCGACACCGGCGTGAAGACGGCGGCGCCGACTACGCGCGAGGGCTGGGGCAAGTTGGCCCAGCGCCTCGGCGTCAAGACGATCCATATCGCCGAGCGCGACACGCAGGTCTCTCCGGTTCCGAAGGAAGTGGGCGAGTTCGTGAACACCTGGTCGATCGACGGCTTCGTGTCCGAAGGCGGCCAGCCCGCCGAGATGGGCTGGGGCACGCACGAGAAGTCGCTGCCGCCCGACGGCAAGCGTCACACCTTCGGCTGCGATGCGGCGATCTACCTGAACCGCCCGGGCCTGCTCACGCAGGTGCGCACGTGGACGCCGATCGAGGGCCCGTTCCACGGCTATATCATCACGCACAACGAATCGATCTCGATCGCCGACTACCTCACCGTGCGCGAGGAGGGTAAGGGGGGCAAGAAGGTCACCTACCGGCCGACGGTCCACTACGCCTATCATCCGTGCGACCAGGCGATCATGTCGATGCACGAGATCGCCGGAAAGAACCTGAAGCAGCAGAAGCGGCAGCGCCTGATCGTCGACGAGGTCGTCTCGGGCCGCGACGAACTGGGCGTGCTGCTGATGGGCCACAAGAAGGGTGCCTACTGGTACGGCTCGCAGATCGACATTCATGAAGCGCGCAAGCTCGTGCCCTACAACAACGCAACCTCGATCCAGGTCGTGGCACCGGTGCTCTCGGGCATCATCTGGGCGCTCGAGAACCCGAACGAGGGCATCGTCGAGGCCGACGAGATGGACTTCGCGCGCAACCTCGAGATTTGCATGCCCTATCTCGGGCCGGTCGTCGGCAAGTACAGCGACTGGACCCCGTTGCAGGGCCGCGGCGAACTGTTCCCCGAGGATCTCGACACGTCCGACCCCTGGCAGTTCAAGAACTTCCGCGTGGTCTAAATTGTCGTTCAAAATCAAATAGTTAACAAAACAAATAGACGATGCCAAGGTCTTGCCGAGGTTTGGGCAAACGTCTGAATTCCCTACGGCCTGTGGTTCACAAGGAACCTGCTTGAGGTATCCTCAATATTGAGCTAACCTCAATC
>CAIMEE010000594.1 GCA_903839865.1 Enhydrobacter aerosaccus
GTGGTCACCCACCGAAGCGCCGCCCAGGGTGATGAGGATGTCGTGCTGCGCGCCCGCGGCGATGCATTCCTGAATGAGCTGCGGATCGTCGCGGGCGATGTCGAAGAGCGTGGGATCGCCGCCCCAGCCGCGCACCAGCGCCGCCACGGCGATGCCGGAGGAGGAGACGATCTGGTTGCGGCCGACCGGTTCGCCCGGCATGACCAGCTCGTCGCCGGTCGAGAGGATCGCGACCCGCGGCTTCCGGTGGACCGACAGCCACGGCAGGTTCATCGCGGCGGCAAGGGCGACATCGCGCGTCGTGAGCGTCCGGCCTGCGGCGAGCGGCGCGTCGCCGGCGCTGAAGTCGAGACCCGCCTTGCGGATGTGGCGGCCTGGCCGGGGCGCATCGAGGATCGTGATCTTCCTGCCGTCGGCCTTGGTGTCTTCCTGGATGACGATCGAGTCGGCGCCCATCGGCAGAGGACCGCCGGTGAAGATGCGCACGGCTTCGCCGGGCTTCAGGGCGTGATCGTAGGAACCGCCGGCAGGCGCCTCGCCGACGAGCGTGAGGGTCGACGGTGCTGCAGGAACATCTTCGGCGCGGACGGCGTAGCCATCCATCGCGGACAGATCGGACGGCGGCTGCGTCAGTCTGGCCTTGGGTGCGACCGCGAGCGTGCGGCCAGCAGCCTCGGCGATCGACACGGTCTCCGTCGGCAAGGGGTCGAAGGCCGCGATTACGCGCGCATGCGCCTCGCGGACAGGCAGAAGCTTACCGGGCATGGAAGACTCCGGATTTGCCGCCGGATTTGTGGACGAGCTTTACGTCGGAGATGACCATGCCGCGATCGACGGCCTTGCACATGTCGTAGACCGTCAGGGCGGCGACCGAGGCGGCCGTGAGCGCCTCCATCTCGACGCCGGTACGGCCTTTCAGTTTGCACGTCGCCTCGATGTCGACGGCGCGGCGCTTGGCATCGATCGTGAGCTTGAGGTCGACGGACGACAGCGCCAGCGGGTGGCAGAGCGGGATCAGGTCGGCGGTCTTCTTGGCCGCCATGATGCCGGCGAGCTGTGCCACCGCCAGCACATCGCCCTTCTTGGCGGTCTTTGTCTGGATCAGCTTCACGGTCGCTGCCTGCATGGTCACTGTGGCGCGCGCGATCGCCACGCGCTCGGTGACCTCCTTGCCGCCGACATCGACCATGTGGGCGTTGCCGCTCTTGTCGAAGTGGGTGAGGGTCTTCCTTTTCATGCCGCCTTCTTGGCGAGGATCTCGCGCACGGCGACTTCGACGTCGGGCTTGCGCATGAAGCTCTCGCCGATGAGAAACGCCGACGCGCCCACCTTTGCCATGCGCGCGAGATCGGCCTGTGAGCCGAGGCCGCTTTCGGCCACCAGCACGCGATCCTTGGGCACTTTCGGCGCAAGCTCTTCGGTGGTCGCGAGATCGACGGCCAGTGTCTTGAGGTTGCGGTTATTGACGCCAATCAGGTCGCCGTCGATCGTCAGCGCGCGATCGAGTTCCTCGGCATTATGCACTTCCACCAGCACATCCATGCCCCAGCGATGGGCAAGCGTCGCCAATTCGGCCGCCAACTTGTCGTCGAGACAGGCCATGATCAGCAGCACGCAATCGGCACCGAGCGCCCGCGCTTCGACGATCTGGTAGGGATCGATCATGAAGTCCTTTCGCAGCACGGGCAGCTTCGTGGCCGCGCGCGCCTGGACGAGGAATTCATCCTTGCCCTGGAAGTAGGGCTCGTCCGTCAGGATGGAGAGGCAGGTGGCGCCGCCACGCTCGTAGGCGCGGGCGAGGGAAGGCGGATCGAAGTCCGGACGGATCAGCCCTTTGCTGGGCGAAGCCTTCTTGATCTCGGCGATCAGCCCGTAGCGGCCGGCAGCGATGGTGGCCTTCAACGCCTTGGCGAAACCGCGCGGCGGGTCGGCCTTCTTCGCCTCCGCCTCGACGACACCGAGCGGTCGCGCAGCCTTGCACCTGGCCACATGCCTGGCGGTGTCGGCGGTGATCTTGGTCAGCGTGTCGCTCCTGCGCAGAGCCTTTGCAGGGTGGCGAGGGCGGCCGCGGCCTTGCCTCCGTCGATCGACGCGACGGCGAGTTCGGCGCCCTGCTTCAAATTGGTGGCCTTGCCCGCCACCATCAAGGCGGCGGCGCTGTTCAGGATGACGATATCGCGGAAGGCGCCGGGCTTTCCTGCCAGCACGTGCTTGATGGCTTCGGCATTGTGCGCGGCATCGCCGCCCTTGAGCGCGGCCAGGGTCGCGCGCTTTACGCCCACGTCCTCGGGCGCGATCTCGATCTCGCTCACCTTGCCGTTCTCCAGCGACGCCGCCCAGGTCTTCGTCGTCGTCGTGATCTCGTCCATGCCGTCCTGGCCATGCACGACCAGCGCGCGCTCGAGGCCGACCTGGCCCAGCGCTTCGGCAACCGGTTTCAGCCAGCGGCGATCGAACACGCCCACGAGTTGGCGCTTCACGAAGGCCGGGTTCGACATCGGCCCCAGAAGATTGAAGATCGTGCGCGAAGGCGCCAGTTCGGCGCGCGCGCCGCCGACGTTGCGCATGGCGCCGTGATGGTGCGGGGCCATCAGGAAACAGACCTTGGCCTCGGCCAACGCCTTCTCCAGCCGCTCGACGGAAACCTCGAGACCGATGCCCAGCGCCGACAGCACGTCGGCCGCGCCGGACTTGGAGGTGAAGGCGCGGTTGCCGTGCTTGGCGACCGGCACGCCGGCGCCGGCCACGACGAAGGCCGAGCAGGAAGAAACATTGTAGGTGCCGTGATGGTCGCCGCCGGTGCCGACGATGTCGATCGCGCCGTCAGGAGCCTTTACGCGAAGCACCTTGGCGCGCAGAGCGCGCGCGCCGCCGGCCAGCTCCTCGGCGGTCTCGCCGCGGACTTTCAGGCCCATCAGGAAGGCGCCCATCTGGGCCGGCGTGGCGTTACCACTGGTCATGATGTCGAACGCGCGCTCGGCCTCATCGATGCCGAGCGCCGTGCCGTTGCCCACCTTGGCCAGAAGGCCGCGAAAATCGTCGATGTCGCCGCTCACCCTTCGCACTCCAGACTCGTCATTTTGTCCCTTGCCGGCCCGGCCGGAGGGCGGGTAGCTATATCACATGGCACAAGAACACATCCTCAAGGTCACCGGCATGGATTGCGACGGCTGCGTCAAGGCCGTCACCCGTGCCGCCACCGGCGCCGGCACCGCGCCGATCTCCGTCGATCTCAAGAGCGGCGAAATGCGCCTGCCCGAGGGCGCGGACCTGCCGGCGATAATCAAGGCGATCCAGCGCTCCGGGTTCGGCGTCGCCTCCTGACCGGCGGTCCCATTAAACAAATGGGAATTTAATGGGAGCCCCTTGCGTCGGGGGGGCAGTATTGCGATCAATGTGGCGATAATCGCAATATTTGTCAACTAGTCGATCTTGATATCTGCAGCCTTCACGACGCCCCGCCAGCGCTCGATCTCGTCGGCGATGAACTTGCCGTACTGGGCGCGCCGTTCGGGGGCGGGCACGAAGTAGAGGCTCTTCAGCTTCTCGACGACGACAGGCTCGGCCATCATCCGGTCTACCTCGGCCGCGAGCTTGTCGAGGATCGTAGCGGGTGTATGGGGCGGTGCGCCGATGCCGATCGAGCCCACCGCGAGCACGCTCGGATATCCCTGCTCGGCGACGGTCGGAACCTCTGGCAGATACGGTGAGCGCTTGGAGTCGCAGATGCCGATGGCCGTCACGCGGCCACCCTGTATCGGCGCCACAATGGCAGGCACCGCGTCGGACATGAGCTGGATGTCGCCATTCTGCAAAGCCATCTGCGCCTCGGCATTTCCCTTGAAGGGAACGTGCGTCATGCGGATGCCGGCGGCGTAGAGCGTCAAGGCGACGGCAAGATGGCTGGCCGAGCCATTGCCGGACGAGCCGTAGTTGAGATCGCCGCCTTTTGCCTTCGCGATCAGGTCCTTCACCGAAGCGATTCCGCTCTTCGGGCTGGCGATCAGCGTTTGCGGCGTGAGGCCGAGATTGGCGATCGGCGCGAAATCCTTGATCGGATCGTACGGCAGCTTGGGATAGATCACCGGCGCGATGATGTGGGTGGAGATCGTCGACATCAGCAGCGTGTAGCCGTCGGGTGCCGCCTTGGCGGCGTAGTCGGCACCGATCGTGCCGCCGGCGCCCGGGCGGTTGTCGACGATGACCTGTTGGCCGAGCGCCTTGGTGAACTGATCGGCCATCACGCGGCCCAGGATGTCGGTCGACTGGCCGGCCGGGTAGGGCACGACGATCTTGATGGGCTTCGTCGGATAGGCCTGCGCGCGAGCCGGCGCTGCCAGCGTCGCGGCGGCCGTCGACGCCAGCACCGTGCGGCGGGTCAGCATCAGGCGGCCTTCTTCTTCTGCTGCGTCGGGTGCTCGCCCGCGATCTTGAGGAAGTTCTCCAGGATCTTGTGACCGTGCTCCGAAGCGATGCTCTCGGGGTGGAACTGAACGCCATGGATCGGCAACGATTTGTGGCGCAGTCCCATGATGATATCGCCGGTGCGGGCCGTGACCTCCAGATCGGCCGGGAAGCCAGCCTTGTCGACGATCAGCGAGTGATAGCGCGTGGCCTGGAAGGGCGAGGGCACGTCCTCGAACACGCTCTGCCCCTTATGCTCGATGCCCGACAGCTTGCCATGCATCGGGGCGGGCGCGCGCACGACCTTGCCGCCGAACACCTGGCCGATCGCCTGATGGCCGAGACAGACGCCGAACAGGGGAACCTGTGCCTTGGCGGCCGCCTTGATGAGATCCATGCAGATGCCCGCCTCGTTGGGCGTGCAGGGGCCCGGCGACAGCACGATGCCGTCTGGCTTCAGCGCCATCGCCTCGTCGACCGTGATCTGGTCGTTGCGGTGGACCGTGCAGCGTGCCCCAAGATCGCCCAGATAGTGGACGAGGTTGTAGGTGAAGCTGTCGTAGTTATCGATGAGAAGCAGCAAAATGCACCTGTCACTGCTATGAAGCGTGTGGCGTCTATTTTCGCGGAAACCGGCCCCGAAAGATAGGGGCTGGCACAAATGGAGAGCCCGCAGCCATGCGGCTGGCACTGAACAGCATCCTGCGGGACTGGGCCAAACGCCTCTCCGAGAGCGTGCGTGCGACCAGCTGGGGAGACGCCCGGCGCTGGTTCCGGATGCAGGGCCGGCTGCGCTCCCATGAACCCACGCAGATCGTAGTGTGCGCGGCGATGGGAGCCCTGATCGGGGCCTTGATCGCGGGGCTGCACAAGCTCGTCGACTGGGGACACGTTCTGGCGTTCAACATTACCGGTGAGCACAGCCTGAGCGCCGGTATCGGCATCGACATGCAGCGCGTGCTTTACGTGCCCGTCATCGGCGGGCTGCTGCTCGGCCTGTCGGCCGTCGTCATGCGCTATCTTGGCGCGCGCGAGATCGTGGACCCGATCGAAGCCAATGCCCTGCACGGTGGCCGCATGTCGATGCGCGAGAGTTTGCGCCTGGTGGTCGACACCTTCATCTCGAATGTGAGCGGCGTCGCCGTCGGCATGGAGGCTGGCTACAGCCAGCTCGGCGCCAGCGTGCTTTCCAAGGTGGGGCAGTATTTCAAGCTGCGGCGTACCGACCAGCGCGTCTTTGTGGCCGCCGGCGCGGCCGCGGCCATTGCCGCGGCCTTCAACGCGCCCGTCGCCGGCGCCTTCTACGGCTTCGAACTGATCCTGGGCAGCTACGCGGTGACGGCGCTGGCGCCGATCGCGGCGGCGGCGATGGCCGGCACGTTGATGACTCGCGCGCTCAACCATCCGGAGTCGCTCTTCGTCGTGCAGGAGATCTTCGACTTCAGCAACTGGGTCTACGTACTGTTCGTGCTGCTGGGCATCTTCGCCGCGGGCTTCAGCATCCTGGCCATGCAGTCGGTGACCTGGGTCGAACGCGGCATGCGCCGCCTGCCGTTGCCGCAGTTCCTGCGGCCCGCCATCGGCGGCGTCCTCGTGACCGTGCTCGCCTATCCGATCCCGCAGGTGCTGGGCAGCGGCCACGGCGCGATCCAGCTCGTGTTCGACCGCGATCCCGCGCTCACCACGCTCGTCATCCTCCTTGTCGCCAAGTTGATCGCGTCGGCTCTGTCGCTGGGGTCGGGCTTTCGCGGCGGCATGTTCAGTTCCTCGCTGTTTCTCGGGTGCCTGTTCGGGGCGACCTTCGCCGACATTGCCTCGTTCGTGGCGCCGAGCCTCGCGCCCCAGCATGCCGCGCTGATGATGGTCGGGATGGGCTCCGTCGCGGCCGCGGTGATCGGCGCGCCGCTCACCATGGTGTTCCTGGTGCTCGAGGGCACCGGCAACTTTCCGATGACAGTCGGCGTCATGGTGGGCGTGATCGTGTCGTCGACCATCGTGCGGCTGGTGTTCGGCTATTCCTTCTCGACCTGGCGCTTTCATCAGCGCGGCATCGGAATCCGCGGCGCACACGACATCGGCTGGCTGGCCGATCTCTCCGTTGGCCGCCTGATGCGCGCCGATCCCAAGATCGCCCAGGAAGGCATGTCGGTGCGTGAGATCCAGGCCAAGTATCCCATCGGCTCGGCCAAGCGCGTCTTCGTGGTCGGCAAGGAGGGCGTGTTCCGGGGCCAGCTCGACATGGCTTCCATCCACGATCTCAAGGACGAGGCGGTCCTCGACGGCAAGTACGCCCGCGACTTTGCGGCCAACGACGATCTCTACCTGCTGGCCTACGAGAACGTCCGCACTGCGATCACGCGCTTCGAGGAAAAAGAAGTCGAGGCGCTGCCCGTCCTCGATTCGACGGTAGACAGGATCGTCGTCGGCTACATGACCGAGCACTATGCGCTGCGCCGCTACAACCAGGAGCTCGAACGCCGCCGCAGTGCCGATCTCGGCGAGCGCGATCTTTTTTCGATATCGGAGCCGCCGCGTTAGGTTAAAATACCTGGCATGATGAAGTTCGCGTCTTTTCTCGCGGCCTGGCTGCTGGCGGTGCCGGCGTTTGCCCAGGTCGATTGCAATGCCGGCATGGAGCCGATCGACGCGGCCGCCGACTTTCCCCTCAGCGCGCGGGAGTTCATCAGGGTCATCGTGGCCAACGAGCGTGACTTCGTGAAAGCACTGGGAAGTCACGGCTACTCCGTCGACATCAAGGTCGAGACGCTGAAGGGCGATGTCGTCGATGGGGAGTTTCATCGCGCCGCTGTCGTCGACTTCGATGCCGGCGGGGCGCGGCGCGAGACCGTGGCGGCCGGCGCGACCAATACACTCAGCCGCCTCAGGCTTTCGGACAAGGACATTGGCCTCCTGGGCGATCCGATGTCCTTCGCGCTCACGTCGGACAGCTTCGCGGATCGCGACATCGTCTATTCCGGCCGCCAGAAATACGACGGGCACAACCTCGCGCTCTTCGATGTACTGCTGCGCTCCGATAAGTCGGCCGACCGTGCCTTCGCCGGCCGCACCTGGGTGCGCGGCGTCAAGGGGGCAATCGTCAAGACCTGCGGCAGGGACATCGACTATCCGATTGCTGACATGCGGTACGAGGTCTTGCGCGCACAGGTCGTGGACGAGAACTACTATCCGATAATCGTCCGCGCCGACGAGGAGATACTGATCGACGGCATCCCGGTGCATATTCGGCTGACGGTGAAGTACTCGGACTACAAGCCCAAGTCCTGAGCCGCATCGGCAATGATCGTAGCTCCCCTGGTCGTTGCGCTGCTGCTGGCAGCGGCCCTCATGCACGCGAGCTGGAACGCGCTGCTGAAGGCCGACCGCTCCGACCGGCTCGCGACATTCGGTGTGATCATGACCACCGGCACCCTGATGGGCGTCGTCGCTGTGCCGTTCCTGCCGCCGATCGCCCCTGGCGCGTGGAAGTTCCTCGCGATCTCGGTGATCGTGCACGTCGCGTACTACACGTTCCTGCTGAAGGCCTATTCCTACGGCGATCTCAGCCATACCTATCCGATCGCGCGGGGCCTGGGACCGTTGCTGGTCGCTCTGGTGTCGGGGCAGCTGATAGGCGAGCATCTGCGAGCGCAGGACATGGTGGGCGTGCTGCTACTGAGCGGCAGCCTCGTGGCACTCGCGATACCGCTCAAGTCGGTGATACCGCAACCCGGTGGCCGGCATGGCCTTGCGACACTGTTTGCGGTGCTGACCGGCTTCACCATAGCGGCCTACATCATCGCCGATGGCTTCGGCGTTCGCGCGGCCGGTCCCGACATGGCCCATCGCCTGTCCTACATCGCCTGGCTCTGCGTGCTGGAAGGGCCGTGGTTGCTGGTGCTTGCCATTGTCCTGAAGCCGGACACCGTGTGGGCGCATCTCCGGCGCCACTGGTGGAAAGGCATGATCGGCGGCGTGATCGCTAACACCGGCTATGGCATCGCGATCTACGCGCTCGTCCTGGGGCCGATGGCCCATGTCGCGGCGCTGCGCGAGACCTCGGTGCTGTTCGGCGCGCTGATGGGTACGCTCCTGTTGGGCGAGCCCTTCGGCCGCCGGCGGGTGATCGCCGCCGCCGTCATCGTGACGGGTCTCGCGCTGATGAACGGCCCGCGTCTCTTCTAGCTAGAGCGGCGGCACCGGATAGATTTTGGCGGCGTCAGCGTGCAGCTTCGCCCGCGACGCGGCGCGCGTGTACATCATGTGACCGCCGGCATAGAGGTTCAGCGTCACGCGGCCATCTGTCAACGAAGGCGGGAGGCGATCGATCACGAAGCGGCTGGTCATGTACGGCGTCACCAGGTCCGTCATGCCGTGCGCGATCATCACCTTCAGTTGCGGATTGGCGGCGAGCGCTTCACGCAGCGCATTGGCGCCGCCGATGTAGCCGCCGCGGGAATTATCGCGCCAATTCCACTGGCGCCCCACCTCATTGTTCGAGATCCGATAGGGCTGGCTCGTCACGACGCCGAGCTTGTCCCTCAAGAGTTCCGTCATTGCCGTGGTGAGTACCGGGATCAGACCGTCGAAGACGGGATCCTGTCGCAAGTCTTTTGAGGCGGGATAGGGGTCGAGGCCCGCGACCGACGTGTCGTAGCGACTGACCAGCTGGTTGTCGGTGCGGCGGGCCTCCTTGGCGAAGAGGTCCATGGTTATGAGGCCGTCGTGTTGCGCGACAAGCTCTTCCGGCAAACCGGTGTAGCGGGCGACCTCGGCATTCACCTTTTTCATGGCCGCGGGATCGCGCGGCGTCGCAACCAGCGCGGCGAGATAGGCGCCCATCGCGAACCGTTCGACTTCCGCCAGGGCATCGGGCGTCGGACTTCCGGCGCGCTCGATCCTGCCGGCGGCGTAGGACGGAAGGCGCAGAGCGTAGGGCAGCGGCTCGAACTCGTTGCCACCGATGAGGCTGAACTCGATCACCGGCGAGATCATGATGACGCCCATCAGGCTGATGCCGTGATCGTTGCTCAGTATCTGCGGCAGGCGCGCCGCGCGGAGTCCGCCGAAGCTTTCGCCGACGAGATATTTGGGCGAGCTGATGCGGTTGTTGCGCCTGACGTAGAAATCGATGAACGAGGCAAGGGAAAAGAGGTCATCGCGCACGGTGTAGTACTGCTTCCCCGCATCGCCGGTCGTGCTGTAGCCCGTGCCGATGGGGTCGATGAAGACGAGATCGCTGAGGTCGAGCCAGCTGTCGGGATTATCGACGAGGTGCACGGGTTGCGCCGGCATCTGGCCGCCGGCGCCGAATTCGACCACCCGGGGTCCCAGTGCACCGACATGGAGGTAGGCCGAGCTGGCGCCGGGCCCGCCGTTGAAGATGAAGGTGAGTGGCCGCGCATCGCGTACGCCGCGGTCGCGTACATAGGCGGTGTAGAAGATCGCGGGCTGCTGGTCGCCCTTGGGAGCGCCGATCGGCAATGTCCCCGCGGTGACGGTGAATGCCGCTTCCGAACGCCCGACCTTGAAACGATGATGCGTGACCGTTTCGGCCGGCACGGTGCTTGCTGCCTCTGCCTGCGCGGGGCGTGCTCGTTCCTGCGCGCCGGCAGGGACGACCATGCCGCACGAGAGCAGAAGAACCAGCAGGGATCGGGCGATCATGAAGAAACCTCTTGGGGCAGAAAGCGCGCCGCTCTTGTCCACACGCGGCTTGGCTGGCATGCCTTCGTGCCAATTGTCGGCGGAAGGGCAAGCCTGTGTCCACACGTAACCTCGATGGCCTGGTCGAGCCCAAGTCGGTCGTGGCGATCGGCGCCAGCGTCCGCAAAGGCTCGGTCGGCGAAGCCGTCACGCGCAATCTGCTGGCGGGCGGATTCAAGGGCGAGATCCATCTCATGAACGTCAAGGGCGGCGAGATCGCGGGCCGCCCGGTCCTGCGTTCGCTGGCCGAGCTCCCGGCACCGGCGGACCTGGCCATCGTGATGACTCCTCCGGAGACCGTGCCGGGCGTGATCGCCGAACTCGGCGCGCGCGGCACCAAGGTCGCTGTCGTCATTACCGCCGGTCCCGGCGCCGGCCCCTTCGCGCGTGTTGCCAACGCGCAATGGCGGCAGAGCCTGCTCGATGCGGCCAAGCCGAACCTGTTGCGAATCGTTGGACCCAATTGCATCGGTTACGCCGCGCCCCGCATCGGCCTGAACGCCAGCTTCGGGCCGGGCAAGCTGAAAGCCGGAAAGATTGCCGCCGTGGCGCAGTCCGGTGCTGTCCTTGCGGCGCTCGCGGACTGGGGCTCGGCGCAGGGCATCGGCTTCTCGCACCTGGTGTCCATGGGCGACATGGCCGACGTCGATTTCGGCGACGTGCTCGACATCCTCGCGCGCGATCTCGAGACTCGCGCGATCCTGATGTACGTCGAGGGCATCACGCACGCGCGCAAGTTCATGTCCGCCGCGCGCGGCATTGCGCGCATGAAGCCGGTGATCGTGCTCAAGGCGGGCCGTCACGCGGCGGCGGCACAGGCCGCGGCCTCGCATACCGGCTCGATGGCGGGCTCGGCCGCCGTCTACGACGCAGCCTTCGCGCGCGCGGGCCTCGTGCGGGTGGCGGGGCTGGGCGAGCTGTTCGATGCCGCCGAGACGCTGGGCCACAGCATCGTGCCGCGCAACGAGCGACTGGCGATCCTGACCAACGGCGGCGGCGTCGGGATCGTGGCCACCGATCTGCTGCTCGACGGCGGCGGCGAACTGGCGACGCTGTCGCCGCAGACGATCGATACTCTCGACAAGGTCATGCCACGCATCTGGTCGCGCGCCAATCCGGTCGACATCGTGGGCGATGCCGACGGTCCGCGGTATGCCGCCGCGCTCGACGCCCTGGCGGCCGACCGCGGCGTGGGTGCGGTGCTTGTGATGAATGTGCCGACCGCGCTCACCTCGTCGGAAGACGCCGCCCGTGCGGTGGCATCGGCGCCGGGCGGGCGCAACGTGCCGGTGATCGGCTGCTGGATCGGCGGCCCGGACGCGGAGGCGGGACGGCGGGTACTGCACGAAAAGGGCATCCCGGCCTACGACACGCCGCTGCGCGCCGTGCGCGGCTTCATGCACATCGTCGAGTATCGCCGCGGCCAGCGCGCCTTGCAGCAGACGCCGCCCTCGATTCCCGACGTGCGCGCCGACACCGCCCGCGTGCGGACGATCGTGGCAGCCGCGCTCAAGGAAGGCCGGAACCTTCTGACCGAGCCCGAGGCGAAAACAGTTCTGGCAGCCTACGGCATTCCGGTCGTGCCCACGGTTATCGTGACGGATGCCGCTGCCGCCGTTGCGGCCGCGACGAAGATCGGCTTTCCCGTCGCGCTGAAGGTCCTGTCGCGGCAGATCACGCACAAGTCGGATGTTGGAGGGGTCGCGCTCGATCTCGGCTCGGAGCAGGCCGTGATCGATGCGGTACGCGACATGACCAATCGTGTCTGCACGGCTGCGCCCGGCGCCGTGCTCGACGGTTTCGTCGTCCAGCCGATGATCAGGCGGCACGACGCCATCGAACTGATCCTGGGCGCGACCGAAGATCCCGTCTTCGGGCCGATCGTGATGGTGGGCCATGGCGGCGTCGCGGCGGAAGTGATCGACGACAAGGCGCTGGCGCTCCCGCCGCTCGACGCGGTGTTGGCGGAGGAGGCGCTCAGCCGCACGCGGGTCGATCGCCTGCTGCGCGGCTATCGCGACCGGCCACCAGCGGCGCGCGAGGCGGTGGGCGAGGCGATGATTCGCCTGTCGCAGCTCATCGCCGACGTCGACGAGATTGCCGAACTCGACATCAATCCGTTGCTGGTCGACGCCAAGGGCGTGATCGCGCTGGATGCCCGGATCGTGGTGCGCAAGCCCGCGAAGGAAGAACGCGCCGCTCGTTTCGCCATCAAACCCTATCCGGTCGAGCTGGAGGCGGCGATCGAGCACAATGGCGAGAAGCTGCGGATCCGGCCGATCAGGCCGCAGGACGAGGGCATGTTGAGCGCGTTCGCGCGTCAGCTCACGCGCGAGGACATCCGGCTGCGCTTCTTCGGTCCGGTCCGCGAACTCACGCACGAGATGGCCGCGCGGCTCACCCAGATCGACTACGACCGCGAGATGGCGTTCCTGTTGCTGGAGGGCGAGGAACTGCTGGGCGTGGGCCGGATCGCGGCCGAACCCAATTTCGAGCAGGCCGAGTTCGCCCTGGTCGTGGCCTCGCACCGGCAGCGCCGCGGCTATGGCGAACTTCTACTGCGCCATGTGATTTCCTACGCCCGGGCGAAGGGCATCAAGCAGGTGATCGGACATGTGCTGCGCGAGAACCAGAAGATGCTTTCGCTGACCGAGCGGCTGGGCTTCGAGAGGCAGCGTGGAACGAGTGGCGGATACGACTTAAGCGTCCTGAAGTTGCTTTAGCCAATTGTATTGATTGTTTTGTCTGAGACTCTGAAGTAAGGCAAAATAGTGGCGTGAGACCAAGGACTTGGAGTCGATCGCTCAGATGGCGTCTAAGAAGAACAGAAGCAGGAAGTCGAACAGAAGGAGTCCGAAAACGCCCGGCTCGCTTCACACATGGTTCACGGTTCGCAGGGCGGCGATTCAGACGTGGGTCGAGGGGCATCGCTGGCACTCGATCACGCTGGGGATTTCGGCTCTTTTTATCGCCAGCCTGGTGGGTGGCTACTGGATCGCCCAGCGCCTGGAGTCCTCGGATCGCGACCGACTGGCGCGCGAGACCCTGGAGCAGATGAAGAAGGAGGCGCCGCCGGCCAAGTACGCCTCGATCGACGAGATCCCAGGGTTGCCGCGCTACAAGGAGACCGAGCAGCCGGTGGCGACCATCGAGGAGAAGCCGCGCGCCCGTCCGCAGGTCCTGGTGGCGGCAGTCTCGCCGCAGGTGGCCTGGAAGCGCAATGCCGTGCCGTTCGGCGACCTCAATGGCAGGCCGCTGGTCGCCATCGTGATCGACGACGTCGGCATCGATCGCCCGCACTCCAAGCGCGCCTGGGAGCTGCCGGGCCCGCTCACCATGTCCTTCCTGCCGTACGCCAAGGATCTGCGCGACCAGGCGAAAGCCGCGCGCGCCCGGGGTCAGGAACTGATGCTGCATCTGCCGATGGAGCCGATGGGCCGCTCCGATCCGGGGCCTGGCGCGCTGCTGGTGTCGCTCGGCGAAGCGGAGCTGAAGCAAAGGGTGATGACCGCGCTCGACAGCTTCGACGGCTATGTCGGCGTGAACAATCACATGGGCAGCCGCTTCACCGCCAACAAGCCGGACATGGAAACCGTGCTGAAGCTCTTCAAGGCGCGCGGCCTGATGTTCCTCGACTCGCGCACGACGGCGCAGACGGTGGGCGAGCAGACCGCGCAGGAGCTGGGTGTGCCGAACATGCCGCGCAACGTCTTCCTCGATGACGACGAGTCTGCCGAGGCTGTGCGCCGCAAGCTGGCCGAGACCGAGGCGATCGCCCGGCGGCAGGGCTTCGTCGTGGCGATCGGCCATCCGCACGAAGTCACCCTTCAGGCGCTGGCCGAATGGCTGCCGGGTCTCGCCGCCAAAGG
The DNA here is from genome assembly GCA_903839865.1 of Enhydrobacter aerosaccus. Lineage (GTDB taxonomy): Bacteria > Pseudomonadota > Alphaproteobacteria > Reyranellales > Reyranellaceae > Reyranella > Reyranella aerosaccus_A. Next base: position 13,977 of record CAIMEE010000594.1, read on the forward strand.
TCTCGTTCTGGCGCCCGCGACGGCGGTGCTTCGCAAGCGCAACGGCTGGGATTGAGATTGTCCGTTTCAAGCTGGCCAACGATATGTTGCCAGTAACGACCGTAATAGGCGATCCCATGCGACACGCCTATGTTGGACGTCCGACGTCACTGCGAGCGTGTTGCATCGACGCCAGGTGCGGAGAGATATTTGCAGCGGTTTTGGAACGGTTTTCGACGGTTTATGCTTTTGAGAAATCGAGAAAGAACAACGGCTTGGAGCGGGATGGCTCCCAACGCCGTTTTTAAACCGCGAAAACGGCAAAGAGAGGACTCGCGAGGAACTCGCGAGTCCTCGCGAGGAATGGCATCGGATGTAGCCAGGCCAATGTTTTAGGCCAACCTTCGCGAGGCGGTGTTTTCGAGAGTGGAGGAATGTCAGGTGCGCTATCACAAGCAGGCGATGATCGTGGCTCCCCAGCCCGAACCCACGGAAGCGGGCGCGGATGTGCTGCGCGAAGGCGGCAACGCGGTCGACGCCGGCATCGCCTGCGCCCTCGTCCAGGGTGTGGTCGATCCGCAGATGTGCGGCATCGCGGGCTTCGGCAGTTGCGGCATCTACATGCCAGGCAAGAAGTTCCACGGCTATATCGATGCCCATGCGCCGGCGCCGCTCGCCGCGCGGCCCGAAATGTGGGCCAACCTGATCGAAGGTGAGGCAAGGGACGGCTATGGCTTCATCCTGAAGGGCCGGGTGAACGACATTGGCTACAAGTCGATCTGCGCCCCGGCCAATCTCAAGATGTACTACGAGGCGCACAAGGAGCACGGCAGCCTGCCGTGGTCGCGCATCGTGGAGCCGGCCATCCATTGGGCCGAGCACGGTTGGACGGTGCGCCCGCACGTCCATTTCTGGTGGGCCGACGATGGCGCCTTCGGCCGCGCCCCCAATTTCGAGCGCACCGGATTCACGCCCGCCGCCCGCGCGCTCTACTGCCGGCCCGACGGCACGCCCAAGAGGGTGGGCGATGCGGTGGTGAACCGCGACTACGGCCAGACCCTGCGCGCTATCGCCAAGGGCGGTGCCGATGTCTTCTACTCGGGCGAAATCGCGCGCGCGATCGACGAGGACATGAAGAAGAACGACGCGCTGCTGTCGATCGAGGACCTCAGGGCCTGGAAGACGGCGCGCAATACGCCGCTCTGGGGCAAGTACCGCGGCTATGACGTCTCGACCAACCAACCACCGGGCGGCGGCGTGATGCTGCTCGAGATGCTGAACATCCTCGAGAACTTCGATCTGCGCGGCATGGAGCATAATTCGGCAGAATACGTCCGCATCGTCTGCGAGGCGATGAAGCGCGCAACCGTCGACAAGGACCTCAAGGTCGGTGACCCGAAGTTCGTGACGGTGCCGGTCGACGAACTGACATCGAAGGCCTACGCCAGGCCGATGGCCGACGAGATCCGGCGTGGCGTGAAGGCCTCCGTCACGCGTTTGAATTCAGGCAACGTCTCGAAGGACACCACGCACATCTCGGTGCTCGACAAGGACGGCAACTGCTTTTCCATGACCCATTCGCTGGGCATGCCGTCGGGCGTGATCTCGCCGGGCCTGGGCTTCATGTACAACGGCTGCATGGGCGTCTTCGATCCACGCCCGGGCCGCGCGGGCTCGATCGCCCCGGGCAAGGCGCGCTTCAGCTCGGTCGTGCCGTCGATCATCTTCAAGGACGGCAAGCCGCATCTCATCATCGGCGCACCGGGGGCCACGCAGATCGCGATGGGCGTGTTGCACGTGATCCTGAATGCACTCGACTTCGACATGACCATGGTCGAGGCGGTGAGCGCCGCGCGGTTCTCGGCAACCTCCGACACGATCGACATCTCGAACCGTATCCAGGGCCGGGTCGAGCGTGAATTGAAGGCACAGGGTTACCCCGTCGTGCGCAGCCCCTACGGCTTCGGCTTCGCGGCCGTCCACGGGATCCGCGTCCACGAGGACGGGCTCGACGGCGGCGCCGACCCCGGTCATGACGGCGTGGTGATCGCGGTCTGATGATCGAGCTTCTGGGAGAAGCACATGCCGACGCGCTCCTGCGTGTGGCGGGCGATCCCGAGCTCAGCCGGACGTCTTCCGTGCCGGCCCGTTGCGAAGCGGCACACGTTGCAAGCTGGATCGCAGACAACAGAGCGCATCCACGCCGAAGCGTGACCTTTGCCATTCTCGACAACGGTGTGGTGGCCGGCGCCGTGACACTGAAGAAGCTCGACTCGCCGGACAATTCGGGGGAATTGGCGTTCTGGGTCGGACGAGAACATCGGGGAAGAGGGCTCGCGCGGAAGGCGGCCGAGGATGCGCTGCGCTACGCCTTCGACGTCCTTGCCCTCGACCATGTGCATGCTCACTGCCTGCGCGACGGCAATCCCGCGTCACGCAAGACGTTGGAGGCGATGGGATTCGCTCTGGACAGACTCAGGACCGAATTGCCGGTCGAGGGGCGTTTCACGGAGTGGTTCCCGGGCGACGCCTGGATCTTCTATCGCCTCGATCCCTAAGTCATCGCGCGCATCGCGGCGATACCCTTGTCGAGCACCGGAAGAACCTTGTCCTTTGCTTCGGCCGGCACGCCGAACACGACACGGTCGACACCGGCGTCTCGTGCGCGCTTCAGCGAGTCGAGGTCCATGCCGACGCCGAACAGGGTGATCGGAACGTCCCCCGGGGTACGGCCCGATTCCTTCAGCAACGAAAGGAACGGCGGGATCATCGCGAGCGTGTCGCCGCCGCGGCCGCCGATCGGCATCCAGCCGTTGGCATAGGCGATGGCGCGCTTTGCCCCGTGCGGGAAGCCACCGCCGACGATGATCGGCGGATGCGGCTTCTGCACCGGCTTGGGCCACTGCATCATCTCGTCGAACTTCACCAGGTCGCCGGCGTACTTCGGCTTGGACTTGCCCCAGATCTCCTTCATTGCCTCGACGCGCTCGCGCATCAGCTTGAAGCGGCCCTTGAAATCGGTCGTGCCGTGGTCGGCCATCTCTTCGGCGTTCCAGCCGCCGCCGATGCCGAACAGGAAGCGGCCATTGCTAATGCGATCGAGCGTCGCCACTTCCTTGGCGGTGTAGATGGGATCGCGCTGCACGACGAGGCAGACGCCGGTGCCGAGCTTGATCGTCTTGGTGACGGCCGCCGCCGCCGTCAGTGCCAGGAACTGGTCGTAGGTGTCGTAGTAGTACTTGGGCAGCTCGGGCCCGCCCGGCCACGGCGACTTGCGGCTGGTCGGGATGTGGCTGTGCTCGGGAAACCAGACCGACTCGTAGCCGCGGCTCTCCGCTTCCACCGCCAGCTCGTGCGGCGCGATCGTGTAGTCGGTCGGAAACATCGTGATGCCGAACTTCATGTCGTCTTCTCCCACTTATCGTCTAAAGCGCCGGCAATCCCGGCGGCGGACGCCGGGCGTTGGAGGCCTGCTCGAAGGCGTAGGCAAGCCGTAGAAGCTTTGCCTCGCTCCAGGCGCGACCCGCGAAGGTGATGCCGAGCGGATACTCCGGCGTTTCCTTGTCGCCCACGCCGCTGATGAAGCCGCCCGGCACCTGTACGCTGGGATAGCCGGGTTTGGCCGCGATCCCCGAGCCACTCGCGCCGGGAAACAGCACGGCATCGAGCTTGTGCTCCGTCATGTAGGCATCCATGCCGCGCTCCTTGGCCGCGCGGAGATCCATTGCCCGCGCGGACTTGTATTCCAGCTCGGAGAGATCGCCCTTGGTGGCCTCAGCGGCCAGGAAGAGGTCCTGCCCGAAGCGGAGCGCCTTGTCGGCGTTCGCTTCGTTGAAAGCAATGATGTCGGCCAGCGTCTTCATATTCGTGCCGACCGCCCAGTCGCGCAGATATAAGTTGAGATCGTGCTTGAGCTCGTAGAGGAAGACGATCGGCGGCGTGACGACCGTGTTTTTCGTGCGGCTGAGGGGATTGCGGTTCAGCACGCCCATGGTCGTGCCCGGCCCGCCAATCCAGCCCGACGTCGGCATGTTGGTGCGGACGATGGTGGCGCCCGCGTCCTGAAGGACGGCAAGGGCCTGCGCCATCACGGCCGCGGCTTTGGGAGAGAGCTTTCCCATATAGACGTCGTTGCCGGGATCGGCAGGGTCGCTGGGGAGACCGATGCGTGCGCCTTTCAGTCCATCCTTGTCGAGGTTCGAGGTATAGTCGGCGGGCCGCTGCAGGTGCTGCGTCGCCGGATCGAGCGGGTCGCGCTCGGCGAGCACGTTCATCAGGATCGCGGAGTCGCGGACGGTGCGGGTGAGGGGACCGGCGGTGTCCTGGCTGTGCGAGATGGGAAGGATGCCGGTGCGGCTGATCAGGCCGACGGTGGGCTTCACGGTGACGAGGCCGTTCTGCGTCGCGGGGCTCAGCAGCGATCCCGAGGTTTCGCTGCCGATGGCGGCGGCGCAGAGGCCGGCAGCCACCGAGACGGCCGAACCCGCGCTCGACCCGCCCGGCAGCACGACGGGTATGCCCCGATCGTCCATGAGCTCCGGCGCATAGGGGTTCTTTACCTGGCCGCCGAGCGAGCTGTAGCCAGAGGGCATGTCGACCGCGAGGATGTTGGCGAACTCGGTCAGGTTGGCCTTGCCCAGGATCACCGCGCCTGCCGCGCGCAGCTTCTTCACGACAGTGGAATCGTCCTTGGTGCGCGCGCCTTCGAGCGCAAGCGAACCCGCGGTCGTGGGTTGCTTGTCGCCGGTGGCGATATTGTCCTTTACCAGGATCGGAACGCCCGCGAGCGGCTGGGCTTTCGAGGGCTTCACCTTGTCGAACCGGCTCGCGGTCGACAACGCGTCGGGATTGACCATGCGAACCGAATTGAGGGCTGGGCCGCCGCGGTCGTAGGCCTCGATCCGCGCGAGATAGGCATGGGTGAGGGCGGTTGAGGTCGTCGACCCTTTGGTCAGGCCTTCCAACACGTCGGTCAGCGAGGCATTTTCCACGGGAACTGTCATCTGTTGTGCCTTTGCATGTCTTACGGGGGCGACAGCGAGCGCCAGGGGAAGCAGGGCAATGTCGCGGCGCCTGGGGTTCGCCAAGGTCAAACCGGCATTGTGCGTTTCTGGTGGGCGCGCCCGATGCGGGCGACTTCCGGATTGTGCCCGGAAATCACCCGCACACCCTCGTCGAGGCGCTCGGCAATGTTCTCGGGCGAGGCACCCTCCAGGAAGGCGAGTTTGTTCTCGCGGCAGGCGGCAAAGACCTTGGCGCGGGCCGCTTCCATCTCGGGGGGATAGGGACGTCGCTGCAGGGTCGTGTATCCCAGCGAGAGGCCCAGATCGCCCGGGCCCAGCTCGGCAAAACCCAATCCAGGCACCGCCAAAATCTCTTCGCATTGGGCGACGCCAGGCGGGCTCTCAATCTTTACACCGAGCAAAAGCTCGCCGCCCGGAGAGAGCGGCCAAGGTTCGCAGCGGGCAAAATACTCTTGTTGATCAATGCCCCAGATGGGAGCGGCCGTGGGTTCGGAGCCTCTGCCACGCGAGCCAACGCCGAGCTGGTCGGCGCCGGCCTTGTGATGGGGAAAGCGGCAGGCGCGCACGAACTCGCGGACGGCGTCGGCCGACTCGGCTTGGCAGAGCAGAATGCCATGGGCGCCGCGCGCCAGGATCTGGCGGAACTGCCAGGCATTGAAGGCGACGTTCGGGCCGTCTGTGCCGTTGACCGGCGGCTCAACGATGACCGTGGGCGCACGGTGGCCGGAGTTGGTCGGCCCGCCGTCGACCAGCCCGCGCATGTAGGCCTCGAACCCGGTCATGTCGAAGGCGCCGTGCTCCATGCCGACATTGATGTAGTCGGCCCAGGTCTTGGCGTCCTTCAGGCCTTGTTCGTAGGTGAGGACGTGACCGGTGTGCGGGCCGTCATAGTAGAGCGCCTGGTCCTGCTCGAGGAGCTCGACAGCGCGGTTGATCCGCTTTGCCGTCGCTTGGGGCATTGCCGTTCCTCCGGTGTTGAGGGCAGCATACGGGATAAGAGCCGGAGGAAACCAATGAGAATAATCGGGCGTCGTGCGGCGATGGTCAGCGGCCTAAGCGCGGCCTTGGCGGCAGAGGCCTTGGCGCAATCGGCTTACCCGGAACGAGCTATCTATATGATCGTGCCGGCCGGCGCGGGCGGCCCGACCGACGTGGTGGGCCGCATCCTGCAGCCGCGCCTGCAGGAGATCCTGGGCCAGTCGATTGTGATCGAGAACAAGGCGGGCGCCAGCGGCGCCATCGGCACGGCGACCGTGGCCGGCGCCGCGCCCGACGGCTACACCATCCTGCTGGCCCCCTCGACCAATGCCTTGATCCCGGCGCTCTACGGCAAGATGCTGAGCTACGATCCGATGAAAGCCTTCACCGGCATTTCCTATGTCGCAAGCGTGCCGCTGATCGTCGTCGTGCCGGCGAACGGCGCGAAGACCCTCAAGGAGCTGATTGCCATGCTGCGCGAGGCGCCGGAGAAGTACTCCTACGCGTCGTCGGGCAACGGCGGCATTATCCATCTTGCCGGTTACCTTTTCGTCGAGCAGGCGGGCGCCAAGGCGCTGCACGTGCCTTACAAGGGATCGGCACCCGGCCTCATCGATACGATCGCGGGCCGCCACGCCTTCCAGATGGACACACTGGGCTCGAGCAAAGGCTTTATCGACGGCCGCAAGGTGCGCGTGCTGGCTGTCGCCGCCCACAAGCGGCTGCCGCAGTTGCCCGACGTGCCTACTGTCGAGGAAGTAGCGGGCTTCGAGTTCGCGGTCACCACCTGGTACGTGGCCCAGGCGCCGGCCGCGACACCCAAGCCGATCATCGACAAGCTCAACGTCGCCTTCAACAAGGCGCTCGCTCATCCCGACGTCGTGAAGCGCATGCGTGAACTCGCCATCGAGCCGGTGCAGTCGACGCCCGCGGAAGCCAAGGCATTCTTCGAGGAGCAGATGCTGTTCTGGGATCCCATCGTGAAGGCCTCGGGCGCCAAGCCGGAGTAGGCGATACCGACGGACGAGATGTTGCGCATGGTGGCTGAGTTGGGGCCATGCCGTCCCCCCGCATAGCGTCTAGGAGCGGAGCGCGCGCCAGACCTTTTCCGGCGTTGCCGGCATCGTAAGCGCGGCACCTGCGGGGCCGGGGATGGCATCGGCTATCGCGTTCATCACGGCTGCAAGCGCGCCTGTGGTACCCGCCTCGCCGGTGCCTTTGACGCCCAGCTGATTGGTCGTGCAAGGCACAGGGTGCGACGCGGTCTCGATCATCGGCAGGTCGTCGGCGCGCGGCATCGTGTAGTCCATGAACGAGCCGGTCATGAGTTGGGCCGACTCGCGCTCGAAGATCACTTCCTCCCAGAGCGCCTGGCCCACACCCTGAGCAATGCCGCCATGAATCTGGCCCTCGACCAGGACCGGATCGAGAATGTTCCCGCAATCGTCGACCGCCGTGTAGGCGGCGAGGGTGACAAAGCCGGTCTCGGGATCGATCTCGACTTCGGCGATATGGCAGCCGTTCGGGAAAGTCTGCGGAACGGTCGCCTGGCCCTTGGTGTCGAGGGTGTCGTTCAGCGTCTTCGCCCGCTCGGCAACCTCGAACAGGGAGAGGCGGCGATCGGTGCCGGCGACGCGGAACATGCCTTGGGCATATTCGATGTCGGCTTCCGAAGCCTCCAACAGCTGCGACGCAAACTTTCGACCTTTCTCGATGACCAGCTCGACAGTGCGCACCAGGGCGCTGCCGGTGGCCGTCGTCGAGCGGGAGGCCACGGAGGCGCCGCCCATGATGTTGAGGTCGGTGTCGCCCTGGTGCACGACGACGCTCGTCTCGTCGATGCCCAGCAATTTCCCGGCGAGGCGGCGATAGAGCGAGGCATGGCCTTGCCCGGACGGATGCATGCCGAGCGCGACCACGAGTGTGTTGCTGCCGGGGAAGCGGACACCGGCTTCGTCACCCGGCATGCCGCCGGCATGTTCGAGGAAGCAGGAAATGCCGAGGCCTCGGCGCTTGCCTTGGGATTCGGACCTGGCCCGGCGCGTGGCGAAGCCGCTGTAGTCGGCGTACGCCAGCGCCCGGTCGAGCACACCCTCGAAGTCGCCGCTGTCGAATTTGGTATCGACGGCCGTGGCATAGGGAATCATCCCGCCCGGGATGAGATTGCGTCGTCGCAGGTCGACCGGATCGATGCCCGTCACCCTGGCGGCCTCTTCCATCAGACGTTCCATCGCGTAATTGGCTTCCGGACGGCCGGCGCCGCGATAGGGGCCCATCTGCACGGTGTTGGTGAAGACGCAGCGCACATCTACCGCGATGTGCGGGATGTGATACATCGAGGGAAAGCAGCGCGCGAAATTGTTCGAGGCGATGGACGCCCCGTGCGACGACAGGAAGGCGCCAACGGCCGCGATAGCCGAGACCTTGAGCGCGAGAAAGAGCCCGCCGGTATCGATGGCGAGCTTCACCGTCGTGACGGTATCGCGCGCTTGGTTGTCGCTCTGAAAAGACTCTGCACGGCTCTGCGTCCAGTGCACGGGTCGGCCGACGTGTTTGGCGGCCACGAGCAACGCCACATACTCGGGATAGGCCGCCGTCTTCATGCCGAAGGCGCCACCGACGTCGCCGGTCAGCAGGCGAAGCCTCTGTAGCGGAAGGTCGAGGCTCGCGGCCAGCTGGTCGCGCAGCATGCGGGCGCCTTGTGACGGCGCACGTAGGAGATAGGAATCCTTCGCCGCGTCGTAACTGGCCGTGCCGCCGCGCGTCTCCATTGAAGCGACGACGATGCGCTGGTTGATCTCCGTGACCTCGACGATATGGGCCGCGGCGGCGAATGCGCGCTCGACGGCCTGATGTTGGGTGTCGTAGCTCCCTTGCGGAGCCACGAAGTCGATCGCGACATTGCCGGGCGCTTCGGGCCAGAGCTGCACTGCGCCTGGCGCGACAGCGTCCTTGATATCGGCGACAGCGTGCAGCGGCTCGTAGTCGATCACGATCAGCTCGGCCGCGTCCTGGGCGATGTCGAGCGTTTCCGCCACGACGAGCACGACAGGCTGGCCCACGTGCATCGCACGCCCCTCGGCGAGGGCGGGGCGATAGGGCGCGATCAGCGACGTGCCGCCGCGGCCGGGTACCGGCACGGGATAGGTGATCGTCTTCGCACCGGCGGCCTTGAGGTCTTCCGCCGTAACCACGGCAAGAACGCCGGGCAGGGCGCGTGCGGCTGCCGCGTCGATCGACTTGATGCGCGCATGCGCATGGGGAGAGCGCAGGAAGTAGGCGGCCGCCGCGTTCTCGGCGTGGACATCATCCATGAAGCGGCCTTCGCCGCGCAGCAGTGCCTGGTCCTCTATGCGCGGCGCCCAGCCGGCGGGGCGGTGTCCTCCGTCGGCCATCAGCTGGCCAATCCCAGGAAAGGCTTCAGCGTCCGCCAGAAGGCTTCGGGATCCTGGATGTGCGGTGAGTGTCCGCAATGCGCCAGTTCGACCATCGTCGCGCCGGCAATGCCTTTGGCCAGCGCATAGGAGAGTGCAGGGGGCGTCGCGGTATCGCGCAGGCCGACGACGACCAAAGTCGGATTGCGGATCGACGCGATCTCGGCACGATGGTCGAACAGGGCGAGCGCGCGGCAGGCTGCCGCGAAGTGCCTGGGATTGGCGGCGCGCAGGCTGGCTTTGCGCTCTTCGGCAATCTCGGGATGCGCGGCCAGGAAATCGTCGGGGAACATGCGCTGCAGGGCGGTTGCGAGAACGGCTTCCATGCCGCCCGCCTCGACACGCTCCGCCATCATCGCAAAGGCCCCTTTGCCCTCGGGCGGAATAGCGGCGCCTGTGTCGACGAACATGAGCTTGTTGAACTTCGCGCCGTGACGCACCGCCAACGCGACCGACACGAAGCCGCCGAAACCGTTACCCAGGAGATCGGCTTTGCCCGAGAGCCCATGCTTGGGCAGTTCCTCTGCAATCCGGTCGGCGAATTGCTCCAGGCCGGGACCCGCGGGCGCGGAACTGCCAAAGCCCGGGAGATTGACCAGCCAGAGCGTTCGCTCGGCCGCCAGGCGTGGCGCGATGCGATCGAAGGCGGTTCGGTCGGAGAGCAGGGAATGAAGCAGCACCAGGTCGGGACCCTGGCCCATCTTCACAACATCGAGAGCGCTTTGGTTTGTTGTCATCTTCATGCCACTCTAGCGCCAAAGAAGCATCGGGGGGAAAAATCAAATGGCGTCCACGGTGAATGCGGGCCCGCGGCTCGATCGGCTGCCTATTTCTTCGTTCCACTACCGTATCTTCTGGCTGATCGGCGCCGGCATGTTCTTCGACGGCTACGACCTCTACGTCGGGGCGTCGGTCCTTGGTGCCGCAGTGCAGACCAAGTTCGCGGTCCTCTCTCAGGTGCCGGAGTTCATCTCCTGGACCTTCGTCGGGATGACGATCGGCGCGGTGATTGCGGGCTTCCTCGGCGACAAATACGGCCGGCGCTTCACGTATCAATTCAATCTGGTTGTCTTCGGTCTGGCCTCGTTCGCGGCTGCGGCCGCGCCGACCATGGATTGGCTGATCGCCGCACGCTTCGTCATGGGCCTTGGCCTGGGCGCCGAAATCGTGGTCGGGTATTCGACCATGACGGAGTTCGTGCCGCCAGCGTCGCGTGGCCGCTGGATGGCGTTCATGGCCTTCATCGTGGTGGCGGGCTTTCCCGCGACCTCGATCATCAGCACTTTTGTCGTGCCGAACTTCGGCTGGCGGCCGATGTTCGCCATCGCGGGCGTCGGCGCCCTGGTCGTCTGGTACCTGCGCAAGAACCTGCCAGAGAGCCCGCGCTGGCTCGAGGCCAATGGCAAGACGGCGGAAGCCGAGGCGTTGATGCTGGAGATCGAGCGCGAGGCTTCGGGCGGCAGGGCGCTGCCGCCGCCGCTCCCGGCCGCTCCGGTCGTGGAATACACCTTCGGCTCGCTGTTCAGCTCGACCCTGTTCCCGCGGCTGGTCGTGGGCTGCGTCGTGCTGGTGACTGTCAACACACTGATCTTCGGCTTCGTGAACTGGCTGCCGACCTTCTTCGGCCAGCAGGGCATCAGCATCACCAAGTCGCTCACCTACACGATGGTGTTGGCGAGTGGTTCGCTGGTCGGCTGCGCCATCGGCGCGGGGTGTGCGGATTGGTTCGGACGCAAGCCCACGATCATCGGCGCGTCGCTCCTCAGCATCGCGGCAGGCTGGGCCTATCCCTACATGGTCGATCCGGCGATGCTGCTCAGCGTCGGCTTCGTGCTGATCGTGGGCATCTACATCCTCACCGCTGTGCTCTACGGCGTTTACACGACGGAGCTGTTCCCGACGGAAATCCGCCTGCGGGCCAACGGCCTGTGCAACATGCTGGGACGCGGCGCGACGGTTGTCTCGCCGTTCATCGTGCTGTCGCTGTTCAAGAGCTACGGCGTGCAAGGCGTGCTGGCCTTGATGATCGGCCTGCTGATTGTCCAGATCATCGTCGTGGCGATCTGGGGCATCGAGACCAACAAGCGCGGCCTCGAACAACTCGACGGAAGCAAAGCCTGACCGTTACGCTCCACGACTTGCGCGAGCGGCCGCACTATGCGGCCGCTGTCGGCGAGCGAATCTGGCGTGCGTTCTGGCGCAACAAGGGAAAGCCGCTGAAGGCCCTTCAGAACGGCATGCGGAATTTCCTCGAGCCGCAGACGCGCATCCCGTTCGCGCTGGTGGCAGAGCGTGATGGCAGGTTGTGCGGCAATGCCCTGGTGATCGAGAGCGACGAGTCCTCGCGTCCAAACCTCACGCCCTGGCTCGCGGCGCTGTGGGTCGACGAAGACACGCGCAAACAGGGTGTGGCGGCGGCCCTGCTGGAGGAAGCCATTCGCCGAACCGCCGCACTTGGTGTCGGGCAACTTTACCTCATCGCGCGCCCGGCGCTGCGCGACTTCTACGCCCGGCACGGATGGGAACCGATCGAGGATGGCGTCGGCGAGGCACGCCTCACCGGGCACCGCTACATCATTCCCGGGGCGCCCAGGTCCGAGCCGTCGATCATCCGCGAATAGCGATAGGGATAGGGATCGACGATCGGCGGATCGCCGGCGACGATATCCGCAGCGAGGCGTCCGGCGGCAGGACCGATGCCGAAGCCATGGCCGGTGAAGCCGGTCGACAGATAGAGGCCCGGGAGGGGATCGACGGCCGAGATCACCGGAATGCCGTCGGGCGTGGAATCGATGAGCCCACCCCAGGAATGGCCGACCTCCAGGCCCTTGAGCACGGGATAGTGCTCGGCAAGCCTGGTGAGACCTTCCTGCACGAGTTTCGGATCGGCGCCGGGATCGAGCGTGCGGCAACGCTCGAACGGCGACACGCGATCGAACGACCAGCGCGCGAAGGACTCCGGGCCGTCAAAGAACGAGCGGCCGACTCCCAGCGTTACGCCTTTCCATCTCTTTTTCAGGGTCGGCCAGAAGTCGAGGGTGTAGATCAGACCTTGCGGTGACAATTCGACCAATCCCCGGCCACCGAGACCGACGGTGTAACCGCCGTCGAGCCGCCGGCGAATGGTGACGTCCGGGACGGAGATACCGCCTTCGGTGATCTGGGGCGCGGCCTTGGTGAAGAACGAGGTCGAGCGCACGCCGGCTTGCGGCAGGCGGAGGCCGTGGCGCCGGCAGAACAGCGAACTCCACGCGCCGCCCGCGCACAGGACTTTCTGCGCACGAATGCGGCCGCGCTCGGTGATGACTCCGCTCACTCGACCGGCCTCGATGTCGAGACCACGCGCGGCGCAATTCTGGTGAATGGTGGCGCCGTGCCGGCGTGCGGCTTCTGCCAGCGCAGGACCCGCGAGCGCAGGCTCGGCGCGGCCGTCGCTCGGGGAATGAATGCCCCCGATCCAGTCACCGGTACTGCCGGGCGTCATCGCCTTGGCTTCGGCGGGCGTCAGGATGTGGCTGTGCATCTGGTGCTCGCGCGCCTTCAGCGTCCACGCTTCCCACTCGGCGAAATCGGCGGGTCGGTCGGTGACATAAACAAGACCGGTGCGGCGGAAGCCCGTCTCGGCATTCAGTTCGCGGTTGAGCTCGCCCCAGATCTCGAGGCTCTTCATGGCGAGCGGCAACTCGCGCAGGTCGCGATGCTGCTGGCGGCACCAGCCCCAGTTCCGGCTCGTCTGCTCGCCGCCGACCACTCCCTTCTCGATCAGCGCCACGGAATGGCCCTTCTTCGCGAGATAGTAGGCGGCCGCGCTGCCGGCCATGCCGGCGCCGATAACGACGACATCTACGGACGCCGGCAGCTTGTCGTCACTCACAACCGGTTGAACGGGTACGGGCATAGTTCCTACTAGCATGCTTTACGGGCTGGAACCGGGCGCGGTACCCTCAGTTCCCAAAAGGAGTCTCCAATGGACCTGAGTTTCGGCAAAGAGGAAATCGCCTTCCAGCAGGAAGTCCGCGACTGGCTGAAGGACAATTTGACCCCCGAGATCATGGGCGAGATCAAGGCCGGCCGGAACGCCTACATGTCGAAGGAGCGCCTGATCGACTGGCAGAAGCGCCTGGCGAAAAAGGGCTGGCTCTGCACCGGCTGGCCCAAGGAATTCGGCGGACCGGGATTCACCACGACGCAGAAGTATATTCTCGAGATGGAGATGGCGAAGGCCGGTGCACCCGGCACCTCGCCGTTCGGCCCCAAGATGTGCGCGCCGGTGATCATGAAGTACGGCTCCGACGCGCAGAAGAAGCAGCACCTGCCGCCGATGCTGAACTCCGACCTGATCTGGTGCCAGGGCTACTCCGAACCGGGCTCGGGCTCCGACCTCGCGAGCCTGCGCACCAAGGCCGAACGCCAGGGCGATTTCTACATCGTGAACGGCCAGAAGACCTGGACGACGCTCGCGCAGACCGCGACTGGATTTTCTGTCTCGTGCGCACGTCGAACGAGGGCAAACGCCAGGAGGGAATCTCGTTCCTGCTGATCGACATGAAGACGCCGGGCATCTCGGTCGAGCCGATCATCACCGCCGACGGCAACCGCGCCGGCACGCAGGAGGTGAACTCGGTGTTCTTCACTGACGTGAAGGTGCCGGTCTCCAACCGCGTCGGCGAGGAGAACATGGGCTGGACCTACGCAAAGTACCTGCTCGAGTTCGAGCGCGGCGGCAATCCCTACAGCCCGCGCCTGCGTTCGGGATTCGAGCGCCTGAAGCGGCTCGCACAGGCGCAGCCCGAAGGTGAGGACTCGATCATGGCCGATGCCGCGTGGCGCGAGAAGCTCGCGCGCATGGACATCGAGATCTCGGGCCTCGAGATGTTCGAGCAGGAGTTCTATTCCAAGCTCGCCTCGGGCCAGAACCCGGGCCCGCTGTCGTCGATGATCAAGCTGCGCGGCACGGAGGTCATGCAGCAGGTCCAGGAATTCGCGGTCGAGGCCGTGGGTTGGTACTCGATGCCGTTCCCCGAGCAGCGCGCCTGGAACTCCAACGTCGAGCCGATCGGGCCGGAGGGCGCCGACGTGCTGGCGCCGCGCTACTTCAACGGCCGCAAGATGACGATCTACGGCGGCTCATCCGAAGTGCAGCGCGGGATCATGTCCAAGGTGATGTTGGGGCTTTAAGTTATGGACCTAGCCTTCAACGTCGAGGAACTCGCCTTCCAGAAGGAAGTGCGCGACTGGATTGCCGCCAACATGCCGGCGGAGGTGGCGGAGGAGAGCCGTCGCAGCCGCACCAGCCATGTTTCCAAGGAGCGGCTGCTGCAGTGGCAGAAGAAGCTCGCGGGCAAGGGCTGGCTCTGCCCGAACTGGCCGAAGGAATATGGCGGGCCGGGCTGGAACTCGACGCAAAAATTCATCTTCGAGATGGAGATGGCGCGCGCCGACTCTCCCTACCTGTCGTCGTTCAGCATCAAGATGGTGGCGCCGGTCCTGATGAAGTACGGCAGCGATGCGCAGAAGAAGCGCTTCCTGCCCAAGATCGCCGCGGCTGAGGAACTCTGGTGTCAGGGCTATTCCGAGCCGGGCTCGGGGTCCGACCTGGCGTCATTGCGCACCAAGGCTGAGCGGCAGGGCGATCATTATCTCGTCAACGGCCAGAAGATCTGGACGACCAACGCGCACTTCGCCGACTGGATCTTCTGTCTGGTGCGCACCTCCAACGAGGGCAAGCGGCAGGAGGGCATTTCCTTCCTGCTGATCGACATGACGTCGCCGGGCATCAAGATCGATCCGATCTACCTGGTCGATGGCACGCGCACGCCGATGCGGCACGAGGTCAACCAGGTCTTCTTCACCGACGTAAAGGTGCCGGTCGAGAACCTGGTTGGCGAGGAGAACAAGGGCTGGACCTATGCCAAGTACCTGCTCGAGTTCGAGCGGGGAGGGCAGGCTTTCGGCCCCCGCCTGCGCAAGGCCTATCGGCACCTGCAGACGCTGTCGAAGAGCCAGATGGATGCGGGCGAGCCGCTGTCGGCCAATCCGAACTGGCGCGAGAAGATGGCGGCTCTCGAGATGGAGATCGACGCCGTCGAGATGAACGAGCTGCTCTTCTATTCGAGCATGAAGTCCGGCCAGAACCCGGGCACCCAGGCCTCGATCGTCAAGATGCGCGGCACCGAAGTCGGGCAGAAGGTGACCGAACTCGCGGTCGAGGCGGTCGGCTGGTACGGCCTGCCGTTCACCGAGTTGCGTAACTACGACAGCAACATCGTGCCGGTCGGCGGCGAATACGTCGACGACGTATCGCCGCGCTACTTCAACACGCGCAAGACCACGATCTATGGCGGATCGTCGGAGGTGCAACGCAACGTGCTCGCCAAAGCAATGCTGGAGCTTTGATCATGAAGACCATGCAAAGACTGCTGCTGCTGCTGCTTGCCGCCGGTGTCACCCTGTCCTCGGCGGCTTCTGCGCAGAGTGCCGCCGACGCGCGCTATTGCGACAAGCTCGTCGGGCGTTATCGCACCTACGTCAACAATCCCGAGGATCCGAAGCCCGCCTTCCAGTCGCCGGTTGCGTCGCATGAGAATGCGATCGCGAACTGCAAGAGCGGCAACACGGCGGCCGGCATTCCCGTGCTCGAGCAGATTTTACGCGACAACAAGTTCACCCTGCCGTCGCGCGGTGAGGGCTGAATGCACTATCGCAATCTCGGCCGGGCGGGCCTCCGGGTTTCCGAGATCTGCCTCGGCACGATGACGTTCGGCAACGGCGCCGACCAGGACGGTGCCACGAAGATGGTGAACGCCGCGCTCGATGCGGGGCTGACCTTCTTCGACACCGCCAATTCCTACGTCGGCGGCACGTCGGAGACGATGCTGGGCGTGGCGCTCAAGGGAAAGCGCCACGACGCCATCATTGCATCGAAGTTCTTCAATCCGATGGGGCATCGGCCCAACGATTCGGGCAATTCACGGCTACACATCAAGCAGCAGATCGAAGGCAGCCTGAAGCGCCTGCATACCGACTATCTCGATGTCTACTTCGTCCATCACGTCGATCATACGACGCCGCTCGAGGAAGTGCTGCGCGCCCTCGACGATCTCGTGCGCGACGGCAAGATCCTCTACACCGCCTGCTCGAACTACGAGGCGTGGCGGCTGATGGAGGCGATGTGGATCAGCGACACCAAGGGCTGGGAGCGCTTCGCCTGTTATCAGCCGCAGTACAGCCTGGTGGTGCGCGATATCGACGAGGAGATCGTGCCGGCGATCGAGCTCAAGGGCCTGGGCTGCGTGGCGTGGTCGCCGCTCGCCGGCGGCTATCTCACCGGCAAGTACCTGCCGGGCAGCCTCAAGGTCCAGGGCAGCCGCTCGGCCGAAGGGTGGGGCTTCCAGAGCAAGTTCTTCGCCCCCAATCATAGCGAGATCCTGCAGACGCTGCTCGATGTGTCCAAGGAAATCGGCAAGCCGCCGGCGCAGGTGGCCTTGCGCTGGGTGATGGACCAGCCGTTCATGACATCGGCGATCGTGGGCGCCCGAAATGTCGAGCAACTCGGCGAGACTTTGAAGTCGGGCGGCTGGCGGCTCTCCGCGGAAGCACTGGAGAAACTGAGCAAGGTCTCGGCTCAGCCGACGCGCTATCCACGCGCCTTCGAGGATCCGATGCCGGCGCGTCGCGCCTCTGCCCTCAAAATGCCGGGGATGACGTGAACATTGGGCCGTAATCCGGTCTGATGAGCCTCCCCCGCACGATTCCCCAACCGCGCACCTTCCGGGAGCGCTTCGGTGCGCTGCGCACCTTGCGGCCCTTCGTGGTCATGATCTGGCAGACGAGCCCCGGCCTTACGTTGGGACTGCTGCTGCTGCGCTTCGTGCGCGCGCTGCTGCCCGTGGCTAGTCTCTACATCGGCAAGCTGATCATCGATGATGTCGTGAAGCTTGTGGCGTTGCCGGACCGGCCGGTGACGTTCCAGGACTGGATGGCGAGCGGGCAGCTGAAGGGACTGGCGGCCTTGCTCCTGGC
Organism: Enhydrobacter aerosaccus; assembly: GCA_903839865.1. Taxonomy (GTDB): domain Bacteria; phylum Pseudomonadota; class Alphaproteobacteria; order Reyranellales; family Reyranellaceae; genus Reyranella; species Reyranella aerosaccus_A. The sequence goes on from CAIMEE010000594.1 coordinate 31,414, forward strand.
CGAGTTCGCGCTCGCGGTGTTGTCGGACGTGCTGGGCAGGGTGGTGTCGCTGGTCGACAGCCTGTTGTCGGAGCGCGTGACCAACCTGTCGAGCGTGCGGCTGATGGAGCATGCCGCGACCCTGGACCTCGAGGATTTCGAGGATGCCGAATTCCAGGACCAGCTCGAGCGCGCACGCCGCCAGACCAGCGGCCGTCTCACGCTGATGGGGCAGCTCTTCAGCCAGGCGCAGGACATGGTGACGGTCGCGAGCTTTGCCGCCGGCCTGGTGGTCTATGCGCCGTGGCTGATCGCGCTCCTGCTCGTGGCGCTGATCCCGGCCTTCCTCGGCGAGGCGCATTTCAATGCCCAAACTTACACGCTCGACTACGGCCGCACGCCGGAGCGGCGCGAGCTCGACTATGTGCGCCAGACGGCGGCCAGCGTCGAGACCGCCAAGGAAGTGAAGATCTTCGGGCTGAACGGCTTTCTGATCGCCCAGTACAAGCGATTGGCCGCGTTGTTCTACGACGCCAACCGCGCACTCGCGGTGCGCCGCGCCGTGTGGGGCGGGATTTTCACGACCATGGGCACGATCGGCTACTACGCGGCCTATGCCTACATCGCCTGGCGCACGCTGGAAGGCGAATTCTCCATCGGCGATCTAACCTTCCTCGCGGGCTCGTTCCTGCGCCTGCGGACGCTGCTCGAGGGCCTGCTGACCGGCTTCTCGTCGACGGCGGGGCAGGCGCTCTATCTCAACGACCTTTTCTCGTTCTTCGAGACGCGGCCCGAGATTCTGTCGCCCGCGACTCCGATCCCGTTTCCCCAGCCGATCAAGCAAGGCTTCGTGTTCGAGGATGTGGGCTTCATCTATCCCGGCGCCGAGCGCTGGGCCGTGCGCCATCTCAGTTTCACCCTGCAGGCGGGCGAGGTCGTGGCGCTGGTGGGCGAGAACGGTGCCGGAAAGACGACGCTCGTGAAGCTGCTCACCCGTCTTTACGATCCCGACGAGGGCCGCATCCTGCTCGACGGGCGCGACCTGCGCGACTACGCGCTCGACGACCTGCGCGGCAGCATGGGCGTCATCTTCCAGGATTTCGTGCGCTACAACTTCACCGCCGGCGAGAACATCGCGGTCGGCCGTATCGAGGCGCGGGGCGACCACGAACGCATCGTGCGCGCCGCTCGGCGCAGCCAGGCCGACCAGGTGATCGAGCGCCTGCCGGGCGGTTACGACCAGCGCATCGGCAAGCGGTTCAAGAACGGCGTCGAGCTGTCGGGCGGAGAATGGCAGAAGGTCGCCATCGCGCGCGCCTACATGCGGGAGGCGGACGTGCTGATCCTCGACGAGCCGACAGCGGCGCTCGACGCGCGCGCCGAATTCGAGGTCTTCCAGCGCTTCAAGGAGTTGAGCGCGGGCAAGACCGCAGTGCTGATCTCGCACCGGTTCTCGAGCGTGAGGATGGCCGACCGCATCTTCGTGTTGGCCGACGGCAGAGTGGCGGACGCCGGAACGCATGAAGAGTTGGTTTCGCGGCCGGGCCTTTACGCAGAACTCTTCGAATTGCAGGCCGCCGGGTATCGCTAGTCACCGCGCATCAGGCGCCCGTCGCGGACACGGCAGACGCCGACCGCGGGCGTGATCATGGCGTCGGCGAAGCTCACGATCTTCGGCAGATACGCCGGGCGATCGTTCACGATGCCGGTGTTGGCCACGACCCGCACGGGCTTTCCGGCCTCGTTCTGGGAGTAGGCGATGGCCATGCCGCTGAAGAGCGTCTGTTGGTTCGTCCACGCAAGGCGCATGACCGTGACGGCGCGGCCGTTGGCGTCCGTCGCCTGCCAGCGCTCGACGGACGGCAGGATGTCCTTCTTTTCGCTCGGTGCCGACTCCGCGCCTGCGAGGGCGATGCCAATCCTCGAAAGATCTGCTCCGGTCGGGAACCAGACCTCGACCCGCGACGTGCGATCACCTTGCGGATCGTAGACCTGCACGAGGAGCGTGCTGGTCGATTCAGACACGATCCTGATCTCGGCGGCCGTGTCGGCGGCGGCCGGACCGCCGCGCGTGATGAAACCGTTGACGCCCGCGGTCGTCATCGCGGGTACGCAATCGCCGATCGCGACCTTCGTGCCGACAGCTTTGTTGTCGACGATCGGCGCCGCGACGTCGTAACCGCCGCGCAGACCCGAATCAGGCGTCGCGCTGAAGCCGGGCGGCCACACCGGGCAACCGGCCTTGCCCGGTGCCGCGCTGTCCTTGTCGACTGAGCGTACGACGAGGGTGCCATAGTCGATGTCGGTCGCGGTACCATTGGCGGTCCCGCCTTTGCGATAGGAGCAGCCGCGCTCCGAGAGGGCTCGCCAGGGAGAGAGCGAATAGGTGACGGTCCTTTCCCAGGTAACGTCGGATGCTCCAGCGTGCCTGTGTGTCAGGCGGTTGGGTCCGACCGTAACCGTGCCGCCGTCCTTGCAGCGTTTGAGCAGGGCCCGTGGCGTCGAATTTCCCTCGATCAGCCAGTCTTCCGTGCAACCGGCGACACTTACCTGTACGACCGACAGCGGTTTACCAGCGTCCAGGCTCTTGCCGATGGTGCAGCCGGCGCGAGATTGGCAAATCGCGGCGGTCTGCGCGGCAGTGGGCGCCGCATCCGAAGCGGTCGGGAGGACGATGAGCCCCGCAAGGGCGACCGTCAGGCCAAGGCGCGAGAGGCTCAACCGGCCAGCACCGGCTCGCCCACGATCTGCGTGCGATGCATCACGCGGCGCAGGCTTTCGTCGAACGCGTCGCGGCGATGCATGACGCAGCGGTTGTCCCACATCAGGAGATCGCCAATGCGCCACTTCTGGTACCAGGCGAAGCGCTCCTGCGTGGCGTGCGCCCAGATCGCGTTCAGCAGTTCTTCGCTCTCCTCGACGGAAAGCCCGTGGACATAGGCGCCGGGACGGCGGCCGAGGAAGAGCGCCTTCTTCTTGGTGACGGGATGCAGGCGGACGAGGGGGTGAACCGCGCCGGGGGTCTTGGTGACGTCGTGCGTCGTCTGGAAGCCGCGGCGGAGTTCGCCCGCGGAATTGCGACTGGAGTCATGGATGCAGGCCTTGCCTTCGACGGCGCGCTTCAACTTGTCGGGCAGCGTCTCGTAGGCGGCGTACATATTGAGGAAGCCGGTGTTGCCGCCATCCGGCGGCACTTCCAGCGCATAAAGGAGCGAGGCGCGCGGCGGCAGCGGGTTGTAGGACATGTCGGTGTGCCAGACGAGTTCGTAGGAGCCGAGGCCGCCCACGGGCTTTCCGTCCTTCTTCAGATTGGAAATGACGGCGATCCAGTCGATGACCTCTGCCGTGACCGCAGTATCCTTGTTGTCGCGATCGGCCGCCAAAACCGGCGCGCGATCAAGCTCGCCGAACCGGGCGCTGAACTTCATCAAGGTGGGGTCGTCCAGCTTCTGGCCGGAGAAGCGCAGGACCAGGTGCTCGCCCCAGGCATCCATAATCTTCCGGAAGGTTTCATCGCTCACCGGCTGCGAAAGATCGACGCCGTAGACGTCGGCGCCCAGCGCTCCACCGGTCGGTTGAACCCACATCGCACTCATGGCGCCGCTCCCTGGTTTGACGCACTATATCAGGATGATAGCGCATGGTGTCGGCAAGATCGCGGTGCTGCTGTGCATGACGCTCGCGGCTTGGCCGGCAGCGGCCCAGACGCGGTTCATTCCGCTGCAGCTCATCATCGGCGACCGGTGGAACGGCGAGGAGACCATCACCTATCCCTCCGGTCGCTTTGTCGAAGGCGCCCGCGATACCGCGCCAAGCATCTGGGTCGGGCCCAAGCAATGGTTTCATCCGAAGACCGGACGGACGCTCATCGTCTACGCGCGCGGACGCGATGGCCGCAATGCCGCGGAGCAGGTCTTCGCGGTCCGGGACGACCAGATGGCGATCGGCCGCGTGGCCGATTCGCGCTTCGGCATCACCGCCTGCGACCAGGAAGCCAAGTATCCGCTCGGCCGCTGGAAAAAGGGTGAGACGCGCAGCTTCGACAGTACCTGCTGGTATGGCGACAAGGTCCAACCCAAGGTGACGACCATCACCATCCAGGAGATCGACTACACCTGCTACGGGCAGGAGCATTGCCTACGGATTGAATGGATCCTGCGTGACAGGGGCAACGAGCGGACCAACCTCGACCACCGTATCTACGACTTCGCGCCCAACCTCGGGATGGTGCACGAGGTGAAAGCGCCTTAGCCGTGCATGGTCAGGCCGCCGGAGACGCTGATAGTCTGGCCCGTTATGAAGGCGGCATCGTCGCTCGCGAGGAAACAGACGGCGCCGGGGATGTCTTCAGGCTGGCCGACACGCTTCATGGGGATCGCGCCCACCAGGGCCGCGCGCACTTTCTGCCCGCGCTCGTCGTCGCCGGCGACGGCCGCGAGGAGGGGCGTATCGGTCGGGCCCGGGCAGACGGCGTTCAGAGTGATGCCCTTGCGGGCGACTTCACGGGCTACCGTCTTGGTGAACGCTATGATGCCGCCCTTGCAGGCGGAGTAGACGGCCTCCTGCGAGGAGCCGACGCGGCCGGCGTCGGAGGCGATGTTCACGATACGCCCACTGCCGCGGCTCACCATGGTCTTCAGCACGAAGTGGCTCATGTTGAGCGGACCGCGCAGGTTGATGCCGATCAGCGTGTCCCAGAGATCGGGCGTGGTGTCGACGAAGTTGGCGAATTTGTCCCAGCCCGCGTTGTTCACCAGGATGTCGGTTGGACCAACCTCCTTTTCGAACTGCGCGACTGCCTTGCCGACGGCGTCGTAGTCGGCGATGTCGACGCCCGACGCCACGCCTCCGATATCGCTCGCCACCTTCTTCGCCGCGTCGAGGTTCTTGTCGAACACGCCGACATGTGCGCCGTAGCCCGCGAAACGCCGGCAGATTGCGCTGCCGATCGCACCGCCGCCGCCGGTGACGACGACGTTCTTGCCTTTCAGTCCGCGCATGGTGTGTCCCTCAGATCGGCGAGTACGGGTCGAACTTGGGCTTACGCTTCTCGAGGTGAGAGGCGAGCCCTTCTTTCACGTCGGGGCCGAGGAAGCCCAGCATTTCGAGTCCGAGCGAGGTATCGAACGTCGGTCCCATCATGCGCAGCCAGTTGTTGAGCGCATACTTGGTAAAGCGGATCGAGGTCTGCGCCCCTTCGGCGAGCTTGGTCGCGACTTCGAGGCCCTTGGCTTCGAGTTGATCGTCCTCGACGCACAGCGAGACAAGTCCGATGCGCTCGGCTTCCTCGCCGTCGACCGCCTCGCAGAGCAGCAGGTAGTACTTGGCCTTCGCCATGCCGCAGAGCAGGGGCCAGACGATGCAGGCGTGATCGCCGGCGGCGACACCGAGACGGGTGTGGCCGTCGATGATCTTGGCCTTCTTCGAGGCGATCGACACGTCGGCCAGGATGCCGGCGACCAGGCCTGCGCCAACGGCGGGCCCCCGCATCGTGCTGACGATTGGCTTGGAGCAGTTGATCACGTTGTAGACGATGTCGCGCGCTTCCTTCCACGTGCGCAGCAGCGCGTTGTGGTCCTTGATGTTCTTTTCGATGATGTCGAAGTCGCCGCCGGCCGAGAACACCTTGCCGCCCGCGCCCTGGATGATGACGCAGTTCACGGTGTCGTCACCGTCGATGTCGCGCCACACGTCGACCAGTTCGCGATGCATGATCGCGTCGGTCGCGTTGTATTTCTCCGGGCGATTCATCGTGACGCGCAGCACCTTGGGGTGCGGGCGATCGAAAACCAGGCGCTGATAGCGCTGCTGCCAGTCCGACATTGATTGTGTCTCCTCCGTTTGGCGGAGAGCCTAGCGCCTGGTGTTGCCGGACGTCCAATTGGCGGCGTTGGCGAAGCGCACCGCTTCTTCCGCCGCGCGAACCAGCGCGCGCGCCTTCTGGTGGCTTTCCTGGAACTCCGCCTCGAGGTCGCTGTCGGCCACGACGCCGACGCCGGCCTGAACGTACATGGTGTTGTCCTTGACCAGGCCGGTGCGCAGCAGGATGCAGGTGTCCATCGTGCCGTTGGCCGCGAAGTAGCCCGCGCACCCGGCGTAGATGCCGCGGCTCACGGGTTCGAGTTCGTCGATGATCTGCATGGCGCGCACCTTGGGGGCGCCCGAGAGCGTGCCGGCAGGAAAGCCTGCCTTGAGCGCGTCGATCGCGTCGAGCCCGTCTTCCAGCGTCCCCTCGACATGGCTGCTGATGTGCTGGACGTGGCTGTACTTCTCGATGGTGAACTGCTCGACGACCCGCACCGACCCGATCTTGGAGACGCGCCCCACGTCGTTGCGTGCGAGATCGACCAGCATCAGATGCTCGGCGCGCTCCTTGGGATCGGCCAGCAGCTCCTCGGCGAGGCGCTTGTCTTCCTCAGGGGTGGCGCCGCGCGGGCGCGTGCCGGCGAGCGGGCGAATGGTGACGATGTTGTCGCGCAGCCGCACCAGAATCTCGGGGCTGGAGCCTACGATGGTGAAGTCGCCGTAGTCGAAGAAGATCAGGAACGGCGACGGATTGATGCGGCGCAGCGATCGGTAAAGCGAGAGCGGCGGCAGCTTGAATGGCAGCGAGAAGCGCTGCGACGGCACGATCTGGAAGGCGTCGCCCGCGGCGATGTACTCCTTGCAGACCGAAACCATGTTCTTGAACTCGGCCTCGCTCATGTTCGGAGTCGGGGCGGGCAGCGGCTCCAGCGCATCAGCGCCCTCGCGACGTGTCGGCAGCGAGCGTTCGAAGTCGGAGACCGCGTCGGCCAGCCGCTCAGACGCCGCATCGTAGGCGGCGCGGGAGCTGACGCCCTCCTGCGGCCAGACCGGCGTGACCAGGTTGACGATGTCTTCCAGCCGATCGAATACGCAGACGATCGTCGGCCGCACCATGATGGCGTCGGGCAGGTTCAATGGATCGGGATGAACGGTTGGCAGCCGCTCCATGTCCCGGACCATCTCGTAGCCCAGGAAGCCGAACAGGCCGGAGGCCATCGGCGGCAGCCCGGCGGGGATATCCAGCTGGCACTCGCGGATCAGCGTGCGCAGCGTCTCGAGCGGCCGGCCGGGCAGGGGGGCGAAGCTGTGCGCATCGACATGGGCGCGGCGGTTGATCTCGGCCTTGCCCTTGATACAGCGCCAGATCACGTCGGGTTTGAAGCCGATGATCGAATAGCGGCCGCGCACCGAACCGCCCTCCACCGATTCGAGCAGGAACGAATTGGGACGGCCGTCAGCGAGCTTCAGGTAGGCGGACACCGGCGTTTCGAGATCGGCCACCAGCTTGGTCGAGACGAGCTGCGGCTTGCCGGCCTCGTAGACCCTCGTAAAGGCATCGAGTTCGGGTGAGATCGACATCTGCCTACTGCGGCGCCTGTTGCGGGGCGAAGGCCTGGGCGAACACGGCCTGATTGACCGTCACGCCGTATTTCTGGCGCAGCGCGCCCAGCAGTTGCGCCACGAGGTCGTTCGCCAACATCGAGTCGAGCTGGGTGCCGAAGCGGTCGAGCGTGTCCTTTGCCTTTTCGATGTCGGCCGCTTCGATCGTCTTGGGGCGCACGATCACGTTGCCGTCGGCCACCCGCACGAGTTCGACCTTGCCGACGGCGAGGCGGAAGGCGGCCTGGGCCGCGGGCTGCGTCAGATGGGCGGCGGCATCGGTGTCGTAGCGGGTCACGGCCTTGGAGGTCTCGAGCTGGACGCCGAGCTCCTTGGCGATCGCGGCGAGATCGCCGCCGGCGCTGGCCTTGTCGAGCGCTTCCTTCGCCTTGGCGTCGGAGAGCTTGCGCCGTTCTTCGGCCTGCCAGGCTTCGGTCACCTTGGCCTCGACTTCGGAGAGGGCGGGGATGCGCGCCGGCGTCACGCGATCGGTGCGGACGACGAAGTCCTCACCTTTCGGTGTCTCCAGCAGGTCGCTCTCGCTGCTCTCGCGCGTAGCAAAGGCGGCCTGGACGATTTCGGCCGCTGCCGGCCCGATCACGACCTGCTTGCCGGAGGCATCCTGGCCGCGGGCATCGACGTTGTCGTAGCTCTTGACCTTGATCTGCAGTTCTTCGGCGGCGGTCTTCATCGACTGCGTCTTGTTCAGCACGCGCGCGAAGTCGTTGACCAGCTTGATCAGAAGTTCGGGCGCGGCCTGCGCCTTGGCGTCCTGGGCAAGCTTGTCCTTGACCTCGTCGAGCGGCGTCACCTTGCCCGCCTCGATCTTGTTGATCCGCACGACATGCCAGCCGAGCGGCGACTTGATCGGGTTGGGATCGAGCCCCTGCGGAGCGGCGAACACGCCGTCGGCCAAGGCGCCGGCGGGAAGGTCCTTCTTCAAGACAGTGCCGAGCTTGATCACGCCGTCGGCGTTGCCCGTCACTTCCTTGGTGGCATCTTCGAGCGACTTGCCGCCCTGGGCCGCAGCGATGATCTTCTTCGCCTTGTCCTCGGTGTCTGCCATCGCCTGGTCGACGTCGCGCTTCTCGGGCGCGCCGAACTCGGCCTGGCGGGCGTCGTATTCCTGCTTCACCTGCTCCGGCGTTACCTTCACCTGGTCCATCACGTCGTCGACGGTCATCAGGACATAGGAGAAGGCACGATATTCCGGGATCTGGAACTTGAGCTTGTTCGCCTCGAAATAGGTGTTGAGCTGTTCCGGTGTGGGCTTGGGCACGGTCGCGATGATCGTGTCGGGGATGTAGACGGTCTCCACGACCCGCTTTTCGCTCTCCATCTTGAAGATGTCGTCGCGCACCGTCTTCGGTGAAAGGTCCTTGGTGTGGATCACGCCGAGCAGCTGACCGGACGCAATCTCGCGACGGATGTCCGCGACATAGTCGGCTTCCGGAATGCGCGCGTTCTGCAGGCGGTTCTTGTAGAGGATCGGATCGAAGCCGCCGTTGGCACCGGCAAATTCCGGCTTGCGGGCGATTGCGGCGCGAATCTCGTTCTCGCCGACGACGATCCCGTATTGCTGGACCGCGTTGTCGATGACAGCGCGCTGCACCACGTCCTCAAGCGCGCGCAGATGGATGCCGTAGCGCAATGCCTGCTCCGGCTCCGGGCGCTGGCCGGTCTGGCGCTCGATCTGCTGGAGCTGGCGGTTGAAGAGGTCGCGAACCTCGGTCACCGACACCGACGTGCCGCCGACCCAACCGTAGACGGGGACGTGCGTGCCGCCGACGTGGGCGACTTCCGCCGTTCCGGCGCCGGTGCGTAACATGTCGCCGATGCCCCAAAGGGCAAAGCTGACCACGAGCGTGCCCATGAGCAGCGCCATGATGACGTAACCGGCGTATTTCCTGAATTTGCTCACGGGCAGAACTTCACGCGAAAATGGGGCTTTAAGAGGGGCGCATGCCTACCATTGGTGCCCTTTGACCGCAAACGCCGTCGCCGCTAGACACGCGACCCAGTAAGAACGGCCAGATAAAAGGGAAGAACCATGGCGCGCACTCGCATTCCACTGATTGCCGGCAACTGGAAAATGAACGGCCTCAAGGCGGATGCCCTGGCCCTTGCCCAGGCCGTCGCGGCCGGCGTGAGGCAGGGCGGCTGGAAGGATCGCGAGGTCCTCGTGTGCCCGCCGGCGACGCTGGTCATGGCGGTTGCCGAGGCGGTGAGGGGCAGCGGGCTCCTCGTCGGCGGCGAGGATTGCCATGCAAAGGCCAATGGCGCCCATACCGGCGACATTTCGGCCGAAATGCTGAAGGACGCGGGTGCCAGCCACGTGATCGTCGGCCATTCGGAGCGCCGGTCGGACCATGGAGAGACCGATGCCATCGTGCGCGCCAAGGCCGAGGGCGCGTGGCGGGCCGGGCTGCTGCCGATCGTCTGCATCGGCGAGACGCTGGCGGAGCGGGAGGCCGGCAAGACGCTCGCCGTCCTCGAAGCCCAGCTGAAAGGCAGCGTGCCCGCGGGTTCGACCGCCGCCACGCTGGTCGTGGCCTACGAGCCGGTCTGGGCAATCGGCACCGGAAAGACGCCGACCACGCCCGAAGTCGCCGCAGCACACGCGCATATTCGCAAGGTCTTGGGTGAACTAATGGCCGACGCGGCAGGAGTCCGGCTGCTCTACGGCGGTTCGGTCAAGGGCAGCAATGCCGCCGAGCTTTTGGCCGTGGCCGACGTCGACGGCGCACTGGTCGGCGGTGCGGCCCTGAAGGCTGACGAATTTTTGGCTATCGCCAAGGCCGCTTAAAGCGGCTAGAAGCCCCGGCTGAAAATGGACAGCGTTAAAGCATTTCTTCACGATTGGCGGATCGTCCTGCTGATCATCCATGTCGGCGTGACCGCCGCCATGATCGTCGTCATCCTGCTTCAGCGCAGCGAGGGCGGCGGCCTTGGCATGGGCCGCACTGATGCGCTGTTCTCCGTGCGCGGCCAGGCCAACGTGCTTTCCCGCATGACCGCGATTTTTGCCGGCATCTTCTTCTTTCTCAGCCTTCTGATGGCCTGGAGCGTGGGCGGTCCCGCGCGCACCGGCGGCTCCATCATGGATAGCGTTCCCGCCGGCACGACGTCCGCGCCGCCGGCGATACCTGCGCCGCCCGCCACGCCTTCCGCCCCGAACCGCTAGCGACCATGTCCGGAAGCGACCATTCCCCCCACCGAAGTGTCTCCGGTGGGGTGATATCCCCATGGCTGAGCGCAACCAGATTTAGTAGGCTGTAACCCCATGGCGCGCTTTATCTTCATAACGGGCGGCGTGGTCTCCTCTCTCGGAAAGGGCCTTTCGTCAGCCGCTCTCGGCGCGCTGCTGCAGGCCCGTGGCTACCGGGTCAGGTTGCGCAAGCTCGATCCCTATCTGAACGTCGATCCGGGCACGATGAGCCCGTATCAGCACGGCGAAGTCTTCGTGACCGACGACGGGGCCGAGACGGACCTCGATCTCGGACACTACGAGCGCTTCACCGGTGTCGACGCCAAGCAGACCGACAACATCACCACCGGGCGCATCTACTCCTCGGTAATCGCCAAGGAGCGCCGCGGCGAATATCTCGGCGCAACCGTGCAGGTGATTCCCCACGTCACCGATGCGATCAAGGAATTTATCGGCGCCGATCTTTCCGGTGAGGATTTCGTGCTGTGCGAGATCGGCGGCACGGTCGGCGACATCGAGAGCCTGCCGTTTCTTGAAGCCATCCGGCAGTTTGGCAACGAGGTCGGGCCGGAGCGGGCGCTCTTCGTTCACCTCACCTTGCTGCCCTATATCCCGACGGCGGGCGAACTCAAGACCAAGCCGACCCAGCATTCGGTCAAGGAA
>CAIMEE010000595.1 GCA_903839865.1 Enhydrobacter aerosaccus
GGCGACCGGCAGCGTGTACTCGATGGGAATCATTTCATCGGTGCCGACGATGCCGAGCGGCATGCGGCCGCCGTCGCGCGACACGAAGCGCGCACCCATGCGCGACAGCGGCTCGATCACGCGCTGCATCGGCCGTCGCCGGAGCGAGCCGTCGCCGGTCATGAAACTTGTGAACGGGTGGCTGGCCAGGATGCCCGAGAGTAGCCGGGCCGATGTGCCGGAATTGCCGAGGTCGAGCACACCGTCCGGTTCGCGGCCGCCGCCGACGCCGAAGCCGCGGACCCGCCAGACCGATCCATCTGCCGGGCCTTCCTGCACGATCTGCGCACCAAGCGCCCGCAGCGCGGCGGCTGTGCAGAGCACGTCCTCGCCCTCCAGCAGGCCCGAAACCACGGTTTCGCCGAGCGCCAGGGCGCCGAACATGAGGGCGCGGTGCGAGACCGACTTGTCGCCGGGGGCGCGCACCTTCCCCTCCAGGCGGGGGACTTGGCGGGCGATCAGTTTCGCCGGGACGGCTGATCCGGACAGGGCAGACTCCATTTGCGACAGGGCGCTCTCGTAGCATGCCGGAATTTGGTTTTGACAGGGTGAAAAGCCCATGACATACGCGCTCCCTCGCGGGTCATCAGGCCCGATTTAGCGGAATTTCCGGGAGAACCAGCTTGGTCAAGGCATCCTGGGGCACCAAGCGCACCTGCCAGAACTGTGCAGCGCGCTTTTATGACCTCAACAAGGCTCCTATCAAATGCCCCAAGTGCGGGCGTGAGCATGATCGCGAAGACTTCGTGAAGGTCCGCCGCGGCCGCCAGACGGCTGCCGCCACGGCCGCCGCTGCCGCCGCCGTGCTGGCTGCCGCCGCCAAGGCCGCCGCCGCGAAGAAGAAACTCGAGGCTGCGGAGGGCGACGATCTCGGCGATACCGAGGCCGACGACGCGCTGGCGGATGCCGATCTCGAGGACGACGAGGAGGATATCGAGGTCGAAGTCGAGGTCGAGGACGACAAGAGCAGCGACAGCTGACCTAGCAGCGGTTGCCAAGGCGGATACCGGGAATTATACCTCCCGCCGCCATCAGAGTTGATACGGGTTTGGGGCCATAGCTCAGCTGGGAGAGCGCTACGATGGCATTGTAGAGGTCGTCGGTTCGATCCCGACTGGCTCCACCAACTAAACAAGGGCCTAGCCGGCAACGGCTAGGCCCTTTGTCTTGCGTGACGTCACGATACCGGCATGGGTCCTCGGCCTCCCTGCAGGAGCAGAGGCGCGTAGGCTCTGGGAACGACCATGTGATCTATCCTGCAACCATCGAGCGGTTCGACGCGGAAGCGTGCCTTCACGTGGGCGGGCTGGCCGGCCAGCAGTTCTGCCAGGTTGACGGCAAGCTCCACGCTGCAGGACGCGGTACCGCCGAGATAGCCGACCCACAGGCGGGTGCCGCGACGCGTCAGCGCCGCGGTCGCCCAACCGACAAGCGCATCGGCGTTCTGATAGAGCGCGTCGAACAGATAGATCTCGGTCGGGGGCGTCTTCAGCTTCGCCAAAACTTGGAGGACGGCGAGCCCGCCGCCGGAGTGCGCCATCAACAACAGCCGGGCTTTGCAAATCGCTGCCGGTGACGTCGGCGACTGCAGCCGTCGAGCCTCAGCCATCTTGCCCAGCGCGAGCGCGATGATCCGCTCCGGCTGCGCGATGGTCGCCGGAAATCGATACGGCCAGCTGTCGTTCACGAAAGGCTTGCCGTCGCCGCGCGGGATGACGACGAGCGTGGGCCGCGCGCGCCGGGCGAAGGTGACGCCGTCGTCCGCATCCCACAGGCCGCTCACCTCGACGAAGGTCGACAAGGGTGGCGTGCCGTCGGCGCCCAGGGCGAAGCCGTGAAAGTAGATCACGACGTCCATCGCGTCCGTGTTCACGTCGAAGTCGTTCCAGATCAGGCAGAGATCAGGCTGCGAGCCGTGCTCGTCTTCGAAGTCGGGCGTGGCGGAGCAATAGGCGATCCCCGCCTGCGCCGTACCGTCGATGACAGTGAGTTCGATTACCCCAAGTCACCCCCCGTCGTTCGCGTCGATCAACGCCCCTTGCGCCAGCAGTCGACGCCGCACCTCGCCTGCGTCCGCACGCCCGCGTTCGGCGAAGCACGCGGCTGCAATGCCCGCCGCCTGTCCGGTGGCGAACGCCGTGCCCATGACGCGCACGCTGGCGCCGGCCTTCTCGTCGGCGTCGACCACACGGCCCGCGGCAAACAGGTTGGGCGTGTCGACGCTCAGCAGGCAGCCGAGCGGGATCTCGTAGACGCCCTTGTCGGGCGGATAGACGAACGTGCTCTCGAAGGTCTTGCGGTCGTGCCACTCGACCCCCCACGCCCCCAGAGCGATGGAGTCGGGTGCGCGGCGTCCGTCGACCACGTCCTGCCACGTGAGCGGGCGCACGGCATCGATATGGCGCGACTCCCGCGTGCCGAAGTCCGGACCGGTCGAGGCGAGATAGGCGTTCTCGCAGCCCGGCAGGCTGCGGATCACGTCGAGATAGGCCCAGGCCTGCGCGCGTCCACCGCGCTCGGCGGCGCTCAGGCTGCGGGCATCGCGCGGATCGTAATCCTCCGATGCCACGTAGCAGACGGCATCGCCCGACAGCGGCAGGCGGGTAATCACGCTGCGGTCCTTGCTGAACGGCCCCTTGCCCGCCGCGCGCGCCGCCTGCACCGCCACTGCCAGCTGATCCGCCGTGATCGTCACGTCCCGGGGAATGCCGCCGAAGCGCGTGCCCAGGGTGCCTAGATTGACGGCGCCGTCGTTTCCGTAGCGCGTCGCGGCGCCCGCGAGGGAAGCGAGATCGCCCTCGCCGCTCGCATCGACGAAGGCCTTGGCCGCGATTGTATGGCGGCCGCCATGGTCGTGGAACGCAATCTCCGTGACGCGATCGTCGCGACGCGTCGCGCCGGTGACGAAGGCGTGCCGCAGCACTTCGACACCCGCCTCCTGGCA